>JAYTTV010000158.1:0-6240 GCA_043745075.1 Sphingomonadaceae bacterium | reverse complement strand
CCGCCGCGCGCCCAACCCGCGCCGCCGCCAGTTCGCGCTCATAGAATTGCCGCTCGGCATTGTTGGCCACGATGTCGTCGACGAGCCGGTCGATGCTGACCGCAGCCGTTGCTTCCGCGGGCGCGGCGACGGCCGGAGCGCTCAGTGTGAAGGACATGCTGGCGCATATCGTCCATGAGGCGGCCAGTAACGCCGCCATGGCAGTCCGCATTATCCCGTCTCCCGGACCCCCCGCCGCCGCCTGCTAGCAACAGCCGATCGAACCGGTCGACTAAATCCGGGTTCAGACTCTGAACTGCTATTCAGTTGACGGTCGCCGATGCCGACTGCGATCAGGAGGCATGCCGCACATCCTGCTCATCGAGGACGATGCCGGAACCGCGCACGAGATCGCTCTCGAACTCGGCGCGAACGGCTATGCCGTGACCCATCGCGCCGCGGCGGCCGACGGCTTCGACGCGGCGCAGGATGACGCGATCGACCTGTTGATCGTCGATCGCCAGCTTCCCGACGGAGAGGGGCTAGACTTGATCGCGCGGCTGCGGAGCGAGGGGCGGCGCACTCCGGCGTTGGTCTTGAGCGCGCTCGGCAGCCTCGATGACCGCGTCCGTGGCTTGCGCGCGGGCGGCGACGATTATCTGCCCAAGCCCTTCGCGCTCGTCGAACTGGTGGCGCGCGTCGAAGCGCTACTCCGGCGGCCGAACGAGACGCGCGATACGCGGCTGATCGTCGGCCCGCTCGATCTCGACCTGCTCGCCGGTAGCGCAACGCGCTCAGGCCGGCCGCTCGAGCTGTTGCCGCGAGAACTCAAACTGCTCGACTATCTCGTCCGTCGTCCCGGCCGGATCGTGACCCGCTCGATGCTGCTGCGCGACGTCTGGGGCTACACGTTCGAGCCGAACAGTAATGTCGTCGACGTCCACATGGGCCGGTTGCGCCGCAAGGTAGATGCCGAGGGCGACCCGCAACTGATCCGCAACGTCCGCGGGCAAGGTTATGTCTTCGATGCCACCAGCTAGGCCGCGAAGGCTGGCAACGTGGCGCTGGGGCGGCGCGATCGCGGCGCTGCTGATCGCGCAGTCGCTCATCCTTGCCACGCTATTCTGGGCACTTGCCGACGGCAGCCATCAGCATGCCGTCGAACGCGGCTTCGCGGCAGATTGCCGAACACTGAGCGCGCTCGCGCCCGATGCACGGCGGGCGGAAGTGCGCGCGATGCTGACGCGCGACATCCACCGCAGCCGCTTCCTTGGCCTGTTCGCGAGCGACGGCGCACCGATCGCGGGCAACCTCGCGCGGCTGCCCGCCGGCGTGCCCGGCGCGGCGTCGGTCGTCGCCACGGTCGAGCCGACCGAACTGCCGGGCAAGGATCGCGACACCGCGCGGCTCGCGGTCTGTGCGATGCCCGATGGCACCCTCCTCGTGACCGGCGTCGACCTCGACGAGGCGGAGGACGCGCTGCGCGTCATCGAGCGATCGCTGCTGTTCGGGCTTGCACCCGGCTTGCTGCTCGCAGTCGGCATCGGGCTCGTCGCGGGACGGCGCGCGGCGCGGCAGGTCGACGCGGTGCGCGTCCTCACCGAGCGGATCATGGCGGGCGAACTCGACCAGCGTCTCGCCGTTGCGCCGCATCCCGACAGTTTCGGCCTACTGTGTGAACATATCAACGCGATGCTCGACCGTGTTCAAGCGCTGGTCGGCGATGTCCGCGGCGTCGGCGACGACATCGCGCACCAACTGCGAACACCGCTGACCCGCCTGCGCGCCCGCATCGAACGGGGGTTGCGCGATGCGGGCGATCCCGGAGCGTTCGCGGCTGCTAGCGACGCCGCGCTCACCGAGATCGATCAACTGTTGGGGATTATCGCCGCCCTGCTGCGCATTCGCGAGCTCGAAGACCAGGCGCGTCGAAGTCGCTTCGCCCCCGTCGACCTCGCACGGCTGGCGGAGGATGCCTGCGATCTCCACCGCCCGACCGCCGAGGATCGCGGGATCGCCCTGATCTGCGATATCCAGCCGGTGGCGATGGTCGAAGGCGATGCGAGCCTTTTGATCGAGGCGATCTCCAACCTGCTCGACAATGCGATGAAATTCGGTGCGCCGGCTGGCACAGTGACGCTGTCGCTGCGCCAGCACGAGGGCGAAGTAATTATCGCGGTTGCCGATGACGGTCCCGGGGTGCCGCCAGCTGAACGGTCGCTCGTCACCCAGCGCTTTTACCGCGGTCGTCACGAATGCGAGGGGGCGGGCCTCGGGCTCAGCCTGGTCAAGGCGATCACCGACCTCCACGGCTTCAGGCTACGCTTCGCCGAACACGGCAGCGCCGTGTCGCTTGCCGGACCGCCCGCCCCTCGCGCGATGTGATCGCCGACTATACCGTCGACGAGCGACCGCGGATGAAGTGGAGAACGATCGAAATTACGGCGAAAACAAGCAGCAGATGGATCAGGCCGCCAGCGATATGAAACGCGAGGAAGCTGACCAGCCAGACGACGATCAAAACGAGCGCGATACCGATCCACATTGGGATA
The DNA here is from genome assembly GCA_043745075.1 of Sphingomonadaceae bacterium. Taxonomy (GTDB): domain Bacteria; phylum Pseudomonadota; class Alphaproteobacteria; order Sphingomonadales; family Sphingomonadaceae; genus Polymorphobacter_B. Next base: position 3,709 of record JAYTTV010000158.1, on the reverse strand, counting down.
ATCCTCCAGGCGGCGAGCAAAGGCCCGCACTCACGTGATCCGAACGTTAACGCACGCGGGATGTTCCACCGCCGAACCGAGTGGCATGCCCGGCAATCGCAGCAGCACCGTCGTTACCCCGCGCTTGCACTGCCGCCGCCGCTGGTTAGTGTCACGTCAACAACTGGGGGACATCCATGTATCGCTTCATCGCCGCCGTCATGCTGCTCGCCGCGCCTGCGGGAGCCGAGACGCTCGTAATTCGCACGGGCAAACTCGTCACCGACGCTGCCTTGCCCGCGCGCGGCCCATCGAGCATCGTCGTCACCGACGGCAGGATCGTGTCGATCGGCGCGGCCGACATGGCGGTTCCGGCGGGCGCGCGGGTCGTCGACCTGTCGGCCAAGACGGTGATGCCCGGTCTCATCGACGCGCATGTCCACCTGACGCAAGACTCGGGGCTGCCGTGGTATGCGGTACTGCGCCCGAAATTCTCCGAGCCTTATGCCGCCGCGACCGGGCTGAAAAACGCGCTGATTACCGCACGCGCGGGCTTCACCACGGTTCGCGACGCGGGCGGCCCGATCCTCGCCAGCCTCGCAATGCGCGATGCCGTCGCCGAGGGCTCATTCCCGGGACCGCGCATCCTCGTCGCGGGGACGCCGCTGTCGATCTCGGGGGGTCATGCCGATGCCGTCGTGGGGATGCCCCCCGAATATGCGGATGCGATCAACGCCGCGGGGCGAAACCCGGGGGTCTGCGACTCGCCCGAGGCGTGCGCGGTCGACGTCCGCAAGATCGCTGCCAAGGGCGTCGACGTCATCAAGTTCATGGCCACCGGCGGCGTACTCGACGACGGCGCGATCGGGCTCGAACAGCATTTCAGCGACGCCGAGATGAAGGCGATCATCACCACCGCGCACGGCGTCGGCCTCAAGGCGATGGCCCACGCCCATGGCGCGCGCGGCATCGAGGCGGCGGTCGAGGCCGGCGTCGATTCGATCGAGCACGGCACCTATCTCGACGAGAAAGACGCCAAGCTGATGAAGGCGCGCGGCACTTATATGGTCGCGACGCTGATGGCGTTCGAGGGGCTCAAGCTTCACGTCGGCAAGAACTTCTACACCCCTAACGTCGAGGCGAAGGCGCTCGAAACCCTAAAGATCGTCGGGCGCGGGCTGAGCATCGCCAACAAGTACGGCGTCAACATCGCGCTTGGAACCGACGCCGCGGTCTTCCCACATGGGCGTAACGCGGAGGAACTCAACCTGATGGTGACCGAGGGCGGCATGACCCCCAAGGCCGCGCTGATCGCCGCGACGATGGGCGGTGCCCGCCTGCTCGGGGTCGACAAGATCACCGGCACGCTCGAACCCGGCAAGTTCGCCGACCTCATCGCGATCGACGGCGACCCGCAGACCGATCCGAAAGCGGTGCTCAGCGTCAGCTATGTCATGACACAGGGGCGCGCGATCCCGATGAAATGACCGCCGCGACGGCTGGTGCGCGAGGCATTCCGTAGCGAATGGGGAGGAGATCAACCTCTGCTCGAACAGGGGTGATTGGCCGCACGCCATCCATACCAATATCGACGCCTCCCGCGATACGTTCGCTATCGTCCCAGGCCAGCGAGTCCGCGATCCTGCGGTAAACACTATTCGTTTCGTGAGGACAGGGTCGTTGTGTCATTCCCTCGGGTAACCCGATGACACCAGCCTCCGGCTACGCTACTCGCCGCGCGTGCTCGCCCTCCGCCGCCTTCTGACGCAACGCTACCTTGCCGGGTTGATCTGTGCGGCGACGCTGCTGGTCAAGCTGCTGGTGCCGTCGGGCTACATGATCGCCAGCGACCAGGGTCGCATCACGATCACGATCTGCTCGGGCGTCGCGTCGCAGACCATGACGATGGCCATGCCGGGGATGCACGGCGAAATGCCCGGCAGCGGCAAGCCCGATCACGGCAAGGCCGAGATGCCGTGCGCCTTCTCGGGCCTGTCCGCCCATGCGCTCGGCGCGGTCGATCCCATCCTGCTGGTCGCGCTCATCGCCTTCGTCATGGCGGCCGGGCTCGCTCCCTCGATCTTGCCGGCGCTGGCCACGCGAGCTTACCTGCGGCCCCCGCTGCGCGGACCACCGGCCACCCTTTGACCGACTGACGCGTCCTGCTTCCCGGGACATCCACGTTCATGGCCCGCGCGCCCGTGCGGCCGGGCCGGTCAAAGGCATATCGATGTTCCGATCCCATTTGCCGGCAGGGGCTGTCGTGCCCTGCCTGCTGCTTGCCGTGCCGGTCTTCGCCGAGGATGCGTCGTCTCCACCGAGCGACATCGTGGTCACCGCGACGCGTTCGCAGGTGCGGCTTACCGACGTGCCGGCGAGCGTCAGCGTCGTCACCAGCGCCGACATCGAAGCGACGCCCGCGCGCACGATCGACGATGTGCTGCGGCGCATTCCCTCGGTCGACCTGCCGATCGCCAGCACCAACGAGCAGCATCCGACCGATACCATCGTCTCGATGCGGGGCCTGATCGGCATCCGCGCGCTCGTCCTGCTCGACGGCGTGCCGCTCAACGACCCGTTTTTCGGCTACGTCCAGTGGAGCGAGGTACCGCTGGAGACGATCGACCGCATCGAGGTCGTACGCGGCGGCGGTGCGACGCTGTGGGGAAATTACGCCATGGGCGGCGTCATCAACATCCTGACCCGGCCGATCGACACGACCGGGCTCGAGGCCGAGGCGGCGGGCGGCAGCCGCGGCACCACCCGGTCCGACGGGCACGCCGCTTATGCGGGCAACGGCGTCGGCATCGGGGTCGGCGCGGGCATCAATCACAGCGACGGCTATGTCGAGCAGGTCGAAAGCGCGCGCGAGCCGCTTGCGCTGGTGGGCGACCGGCACCGCGATCGAGGTTCAACTGCTCCGCGGCGAAGTCTCGCTCGACCTCGCGCCGGGCGCGCCGCGCTGTACGCTCGATGTCGGGAGCGCGCGGCTGCAGGTCGACCGCGGGCATTTCATTGCGCGCCTGTTGCCCGACGAAGCGATCGACGTGCTCGCGATCCGGGGCGAGGTCAGCCTGCTGCCGCTCAAGGGGCAGGCGCGCGCGACGATCATTCCGGAGCGCGCGAAGCTGGTGGTGACCGCCGCCGGGGCCACCGCGCAGCCGGTCTCCGACACCGAAATCCAGGCGCTGTCGGCGTGGCAACAGGGCGAGCTATTGTTCAATGGCAAACCACTGTCGGTCGCGGTCGAGCAGTTCAATCGTTACTTGCCGACACCGATGGTGCTCGGGGGCCCCGCTATCGGCAACGTACGGCTCGGCGGACGTTTTCTGACCAACGATCCCGCCGAATTCCTGAGGGCGCTGCGCCTGAATTTCGGCATCCGCGCGCAGCCTCGGCAGGACAAAATCTTGCTCTATCGTTAGCTTGCTTGCCCGACGATGGAGACGTCGCCGGGGACCGCACGACCGAGCGACTGCAGGTTCCGCATGACCCCGAGAAGGGATCGCGGAACGACCGCCTCTCACCCCAGCCAACCGATCTTTAGCGAGAAGTGGTAACCCGCTTCGACTTGCCACAGATTGGCGTCGTCATCGCTGTTTCGAGACGGGCCACGCATGTCGATTCCAGGTTGCGTTCCGACGCAACCAGTTATTGGCGAAGCGGCAATATGTAACTCGGCTGTCGGCCGACGCCATGGACGGCGACCCGGTCGGCAAAGAAATCGAGC
>JAYTTV010000157.1:0-1632 GCA_043745075.1 Sphingomonadaceae bacterium | reverse complement strand
CGATGAAGCTCGGCGAGGCGATCTACAAGGCTGAGAGCGAAGCCCCGGCTCCGGAAGCGGCGAAGAAGGACGACGACGTCGTCGACGCCGAATTCTCCGAAGTCGACGACAAGTAAGAACCGGGCCGCGCGCTTCCGGGCGCGCGGTAACCGGGGGGCGATGCGAGCATGACCACCGACATCGATTATTATGAGTTGCTCGAGTGCGAGCGGACTGCCGACGATGGCACGCTGAAATCGGCGTACCGTCGTCTCGCGGTCCGCTGGCATCCCGACAAGAACCCGGGCGACCACGCCGCCGAGCAGCGCTTCAAGGCGATCAGCGAAGCCTACGACGTCCTCAAGGACCCGCAGAAGCGTGCTGCCTACGATCGCTACGGCAAGGCTGGGGCGCAGGGTGGTGGCGCCGGAGCGCAGGGCTTCGGCGGTTTCTCCGACATTTTCGAGGACATCTTTGGCCAGTTCACCGGGCGCGGCCGCCAGCCGTCGGGGCGCGGCCAGGACCTGCGCTACGATCTCGAGATGACTTTCGAGGAGGCGTTCGCCGGCAAGACCGCAACGCTGACGATGGAAGTCTCGGTCGCCTGCTCGACCTGCGACGGCAGCGGCGCCAAACCCGGCACCAGCGTCAAGCAGTGCACGACGTGCCGCGGCCAGGGCAAGGTCGGGATGCGGCAGGGCATGTTCATGGTCGAACGCACCTGCCCGACATGCCATGGCGCCGGGCAGATCATCCCCGACCCGTGCGACACCTGTCACGGTGCCGGCCGGGTCGAGCGCGAGAAGAACCTCGAGGTCAAGGTTCCCGCCGGAGTCGACGACGGCACGCGAATCCGCGTCGCTGGCGAGGGCGAGGCGGGCCAGCGCGGCGCTGGACCGGGAGACCTCTATATCTTCGTCGCGCTCAAGCCGCATCCGATCTTCAAGCGCGAAGGGACGACGCTGTTCGCCCAGGTGCCGATCTCGATCACGACGGCGGCGCTCGGCGGCGATATCGAAGTGCCGGGGCTCGACAAGCAGCCCGCGACGATCAAGGTTCCGGCGGGAACGCAGAGCGGCAAGCAGCTTCGCGTGCGCGGGCGCGGGATGCCGGCGCTATCGAGCAACGGGCGCAACAACGGCTTCGGCGATCTCGTCGTCCAGCTCGACGTCGAGACCCCGGTCAGGATGTCGAAGCGCCAGCGCGAGCTGATGGAGGAGTTCCAGGCACTCGAGGCGGGCGAGGATGGACGTAACTTCCCCGCGCAATCGGGCTTCTTTGCCAAGCTCAAGGATGTCTGGAGCGAGCTGACCGAGTAGGCTGGCTCGCTCCAGCGATGTATCAGCAGTTCCGCTCGACCGTGTCGCCGATCGCTGCACCGAAGCCGGCACCCGCGACGGTCGAGATGCCACGGTCGTAGCCGCGGCTCACCGAGTTTCCGATCAAGCCACCCGCGATCGCACCAAGCACCGCGCCGCCGCCGGACGAATGGCAGCGGTAGCCACTGCCGTAGGCATAGCCGCGATACGGGTAGGCGGCCGGATAGCCGCGATAGGCGTACGCCGGAGCGTAGGCATATGGCGCATAACCGTAGCCATAAGCCGGGGCTATGACGACCGGCGGCGCATAGTATCTACCGTAATAATAAGGCCT
>JAYTTV010000156.1:0-6246 GCA_043745075.1 Sphingomonadaceae bacterium | reverse complement strand
CGAGCGGGTCGCCCGCTGCGGCGTCGGCGACAAGATACGCCGCAATCAAGGTGAAGCCGGATTGCCCGAGATAAGTCGCGACTAGACTGGCCCGACCCGCCTCATCGAGCGACCTCCAGATACGAACGGCTTTCGTCGGGAAGCATCGGTTCGAATAGCTGACGATGACCCGGCCGCCCGGACGTAGCACACGCCGAACCTCGGCGAACACCTCGATTGGCCGCGTTAGATATTGAACCCCGACGCAGCACAGGACGGCATCGACGGAAGCATCGCTCAGTGGCAGGACCGGGTCGCGATTGAGATCCTGAATGAACCACCGGTCGAAACGCGGGTTGGCGTCGAGCTCGGTCGCGTTCATGCCGTGGCCGATGACTTCGCGGGTTACCAAGCCCGCCGGCAGGTGGCTGACCCAGCTCGACATCAGGTCAAGCACGATGGCGCCGGGTGGGATGGCTTCGGCATAATAACGCGTCAGCGCCGCAGCCGCGCGTTCGTCGATATGCGTCACAAGGCGCGGCGGCGCGTAGAAGTCGAGATCGTCGCCATCGTCTTGCCGGGCAAAGGCAGCGGCCGGCAGGTCCGGCAGCCCCGTCATTTCTTCATGCCTGCTACGGGTGCAACCGGTATCATCATCTCGTTCCGGCGCATGAACCACGGCGTCCACGGCGGATCATACTGCGCCAGCGACGGCGTACCGGTCGCCTGAAGGCGCTGCGCGGCAACGAACCGCGTCAAGGCCAGCGTTTGAGCCACAACGTCATTCTGCCGCGCGAGCCCACTAAACCGGACGACCGCGACGCGCGCCGCGGCAATGGCGTGAAGTTGCACCTTGGGATTATTCGGTCGCGGCAGGGTTTCCAGCGCCGCGCCGCGCGGCATGATGAACCGAATGATCCAGGCGCCATCTTCGCCGGTCTGAAGCACCGGCGCGGTCATCGCGATCCTTTCGCCGGCGAGCGACTGGATGACGGGTGCGGTCATGGCGATCTTCTGCCGGCGCGTGTTGGCGCCGAAAATATAGCCGGCGAGGAGACGAAACCCTTTTCCAGCCGCGTCCTTGCGCTCCCCCTTCACCGTAACTTCCGCCACGACCAGCGGCGGATAGTCACGCACCTCGAAGTCGCCATGCTTGAGCTCGACGGTGAACGGCGGTTCTTCGGTGGCCACGACAGGCGTCCCCAGCAGGTTGAGCACGAGCGCGACGGCGACCAGCAGTGATCTCATACAGCCCTCTTAAACCAGGTGCGACGTATGCCGATCTGCGCCGCATCGCCGCTGCCTCGATCAGCGTGCCTTTGGTTGACAGCCGAGGGATCAATCCGCTCTACCCGATGCCGATGACGATCACGCCTGATCCAATCGGCCTGGGCCAGACGAGTGTCTGGGCGTTTCCGCGCCCGTCGATCGCCCAGCCGAGCGAGCGCCACCTGCTTATCGAGCATCGCGGTGAGGTTGTCGCCGAGACCCGGCGCGCCATCCGGACGATCGAGACCAGCCATCCGCCGACTTATTATTTTCCGCGCGAGGATGTGCATGCCATCGTGACGCGATCACCCCGCGGCGGCTCGTTTTGCGAGTGGAAGGGGTCGGCGGTCTATTTCCACGTCACCGCAGCTGGCGTCACCCTGCACGAAGTTGCCTGGTCTTACCCGAAGCCAACGGCGGCGTTCGCCTCAATCGCCGGCTATTTGGCCTTCTACACGGCTCCATTCGACGGCTGCTTTGTCGACGGTGAACGGGTTCGACCACAGCCCGGTGGCTTCTACGGCGGCTGGATCACGAGCGACTTGGCCGGACCGTTCAAGGGCGTGCCGGGCAGTCAGTTCTGGTAGTGTGGCGCATGAATCGGAGAGGCTGACAATCGCCGACCCCGCCGCCTGCGTTTCCCATTGCGCCTAAATGCCCATCATGGCGACGCCCGCCGCTCGAGCAACCTTTTGATCTCGCGGCGAAGCACCTAGGGCCTGGTTGCCTGCGCGCAACGCGGTCATCGAAGCACGCAAACCGGCGGGTTAGCCCGCGTGGCGTATCGTCCGGCATCGCGTCGTCGTGCCGGCTGGCGGAGACACTGGGCGTCTCTGGGTGGTCTACTATCCCTTGAACTCCGACAGGCGGCGTTTCGTTTCGCCCTTTACTCGGCGTCCGGCGGAGTCCGCTCGGCCCGTCGGGTCATCGCGGCGGCGAGCGTCGCCCGGGCGTCGGGCGGCATCGTCGCGGCAAAAGCGACCGCCCGCCGCTCGACAGTAGCGCGCACCTGCACGTCGGCAATCCGGGCCCGATCGAGCGCGGCATTGACCGCGGCCTGATCGACGCCCGGCCGCTGCAGCAGCGTCGCGGCCTCGGCCTTCGCCGCCCGGCTCGCGACGATCGTCGCGCGCATCGAGCGGCGGGCGTCGCGCAGCACCATGCGGAACGCCCGCCGCTCGGCACTGGGCAGCTCGGCACCCGCGACCCGCAGCGACCCGGCGTTGATCATCGGGCCGCGGGTACGAAGCGAAACCAGGCCAGCGATCAGCGCGCCGGCCAGAAACAGGTTGAAGATCACCGAAACCGCGAAGGCGAGGCGCAATCTCCTCACGATCAGCTCTCCTGCGTGCCGATGTCGCCGAACGACGTGGTGCCGCCCGACACATCGATCGGCGCGACCATCGCCACGGCCGCTGCACCAGCCACCGCCCCGGCCAGCGCTGCCGCGATCCCGACGCCCGACCACCACAGCCGGGCCCGGTGCACGAGGTCGCGCGACGGTGCGGGCGCAGCACCAAGCACGCGTTCGCGCAGAACGGCTGACGCCGGCAGGACCGTCCACGCATCGAGCGCCTCGTCGAGCGCCAGCGCCCGCGCCAGGATCACGCTCGCCCCTGGCTGCGCTGCGATCCGCATCGCCGCCTCCCGCTCGGCTTCGGGCCACCGCGCCACGACACCGCCGTAAGCGTCCGCCAGCACTTCGAAGCGCTCAATGGTCATCGGTTCGATCATGCCTTACCCTCCTGCAATCGGCCGAGCCTTGCACGCAAGGTGCGCCGCCCACGCGCCAGCAGCGATTCGAGTGCCTCAACGCTAAGCTCGAGCGCCGCCGCCGCCTCGGCACCCGACAGATCCTGATAGTGGACGAGCAGGATCGCCTCGCGCTGCCGTTCGGGCAAGGCGGCGATCGCGTTGGCGACAGCGCTGCTCCGCTCCGCCGCGATCAGCCCGGCTTCGGCACTGGGCGCCGGATCGGGGATGTCGGGCACCGCGTCGCCCGTCGTCGCGCGGCGGCGGCGCAGCCGGTCGCGGCAGAGATTGAGGACGACGGTGTGGAGCCACGTGTCGAACCGCGCCCTGCCCGGCTGCCACCCACCGGCGTTACGCCAGACGCGCACGAATGCCTCCTGCGCCACGTCCTCGGCTTCGACGACATCGCGGAGCATGCGCGTGGCGAGGCCGAGGAGACGCGGCAGCTTGGCCGCAACAAACGCGCGCGTCGCCGCTGCTTCGCCGCGGCCGACGCGCTCGATCAGCTGCGTGTCGGGGTCCCGATCGTCCAACTCCCCTCGATCCTACCATCGCCGCCGGCATGGCGTCATGCGCCAGCGCCGTCACTGGCAGCGCGCAATTTGTCGTGCGCCGCCGTCCGCTCGGCTGGACTGAGAACGCCGTCGCCATCGCTGTCCAGCCGCGCGAAGCGCTTCGCCAGCATGGCATCGATCTCCGCCTTGTCGAGCATACCGTCACCGTTGCGGTCGATCCTGGCGAACCGCTTTGCCGGATCACCCTTGCCGACCTTGGCCGCGGCGACGAACTCAGCGCGACTAACGCGGCCGTCGCCGTCGGTATCGGCGGCCATCAGCTTGCGCGCGTGCCGTTGGACGAATTGCTCGAGCGTCACACCGCCAGCGACACGTCCGGCGGATGCCGGCTGGGCAACCGGCTGGGCGCACGCCACAACGGGAAGCAGCATCAGCGTCAGCGCCGCGCCGTGGAATATCAGCGACTTGGTCATGGTCGGGCCCTTCAACTCAATATCACAATTGGCCGCGAACGATCCGCTCGATCGGCGGGCGGTCCGCAGGGGCCCCGATCGAGCGGAGCCCCTGCGCCACACTGTCTTTAGCGATAGCGCCAGCCGCCGTGCCATGCGTAGCGATGGCCCCAGTAACGCTGGCCGTCCCAATAGCCCCGGCCCGGGTAGAACACGCCGACCCGGACACCCGGAGCGACGAAGCCGGCGCCGTGGTTGGGGCGGCAATAACCGCCCGGGCCCCGGTGACCGCCCGGACCGCAGCCTTGCACGGCCTGCGCCGGTGCCACTGCCACCAGCGCGGCTCCAGCCGCAATCGCGGCGAGTAGAATCGTCCTCATGATCGTCTCCTTCCGTTCATGTCGACAGCCATCTCAACCGCCGCACGATCGTTGAACGGAGGGGGGCAACATTTCCGTCGTTAAATATGTTCGAAAGCGCGGACGGCCGTTTACTGGATTCCGGTCGCCCCCGTGGATGAACGATCGACGGAAGTCGGAGAGACGAGGAGCCCGGTTAGCTTCCTCGCCGCACCGGTGCAGTTGAGCTTGCTCGCGTCGTATTAGCGCGGTGCCGCTGAGCACCGGCGGGAGTCTGCTCCCGCCGGTGCCTCGGCGCGATCACGCCGCAGTTGTGATCGCGAAACGCGCGCGGCTCCGGTGCTGCCGCGTAAGCAGGCCGACAAGGCCGAAGCCCATGATCATCATTGTCCAGGCCGCAGGCTCGGGCACCGACGCGATCACGGCCGAGCCTGCATCATAACTGCCGACGGCCAGGGTCTGCGCGAACGGATCACCCCCAACCGCGCGACCGAGAAAGAAACCATAGCCGCCATTGCCGTCGCCAAGGTCGAAGCCGCCGAACGCGTCGGCGATCGGATCGGAATCGAAGCTATAGCCCGCAGCATTGACGAACAGGTTGCCGATCCCGGCGAAGACGCCGTTGAGGTAGGCCACATCGGGAAAATTACCCGCGCCGAGGTCGCAGCTCGGTCCGCACTCGCCACCCGGCGTTCCGTAATTGAGCTGGTCGTACTTGCTGAACGAGACCGGGCCGATCGAGATCGAGAGCGACGCGCGCGGATCGTCCGAAAGGCTGGCTGCGAGGACGCTGGTAAAGCCGAGCCCAGTGGCACCATTCACCGCTGTAGTACGGTCGATAAGCTTCGCGGTGTCGTAGATCGCCTTGAAGACGACCGTGGTCCCGACGCCGAGGTCTGACGGCGTTCCAGGATTCACCGCAGCGATGCTGCCGGTGTAGGTTGCTTTGACGTAAGCGGCATTTGCGGGGACACCCGCGAGCATGGTAGCAGTCATGGCGATGGCAAGACGATACATCACGAGTTCCTTTTCCCTGTTTGGTCCCGCCAGCATCACCGCCAGCAGCCCTGCAAACATCTATCCGGCGAGCCGAAAACGCGCGTCAAAACGCCCGGACATTTCGTCAAAATGCCGTCAAAGGGTTGACGCTGCAGCGTTACCTGCGAGACGCAGGGGAGCGCGGACCGATGATGAACACAGCGGAGGCGGCAAGGATGGCAGCGACCGACACCAGCCCCCGCCCGCCCGACCCGGTCACCGCGCAGTATCGCCTCACGTTGCTGGGATCTTTTGCGCTGCGGCGGCCCGACGGCAGCCTCGTCCTCGGGCTCGGACGCAAGGCGCGGGCACTCATCGCCGTCGTGGCGATCGCGAAGGAGCCGGTCGACCGCGTCCGGCTGGCGGAGCTGCTGTGGAGCGAGCGCGGTCGCGATCAGGCCCGTGCAAGCCTGCGCCAGACGCTCTACGAGGTGCGCCAGCAACTGCCCGATGACCCGCCGCTGCTTGTCGCCGGGCCCGACCAGGTGTCGCTGACGCGTGCATCGGTCGCGATCGACATCGAGACGATCGAGATGGCGTTCCGCGAGAGCGACGGGTGGCATCTGCTTCGCGACCTCGATCGTCTCGACCCGAAGTTCGACGAATGGCTGACCGGGGAGCGCACGCGCCTGGCGCAGGAGCATGGCACCGTCGAACCGGCCGTAATTCGGCACCCTGAGGACGGCACGGGCGACGACCTCGTCGCGCAGGCCCCGGCATCGCGCCACGTGTCGCGTGCGACGAAGCAGTTGCTCGCGGCCGGGGCGCTTGCTCTGGTCGTCCTACTCGCGGGTGTGGTCGCACTTCGGCCTCGCGGCGGGGAGCCGGAGCGGGTCGTCTTCGTCCAGCCGCTTGCCACCGCGCCAGGCGACACCGCCGCGC
>JAYTTV010000155.1:0-1641 GCA_043745075.1 Sphingomonadaceae bacterium | reverse complement strand
TACGGCTGGGTCTGCGGACGCGGCGAGCCGCGCAGCGGCGCATTGAGGTACGGGAACGCGTTCTGGATGTTCGCGGCGTTGCTCGGTGCGCCATCGGTGTACGCGGCCATGCCGGTCGAAGCATCGGCGGGCGTGCAGAGCCCAAGGTCGGTCGCCTTGCCCGCGACCGGGATCGGATAGCACAGCCGGCCCATCGCGACGCGCAGGACGATATCGACGACGTCGTCGCCCGGACGGCGTCCGTTCGGGAAGCCGGCGAGGTCGTTGCCGACGACACCGAAGGTGCTCTGCGACGCCTGCGGGGTCGGCGCGATCGCGGTGTTCAACCGCAGCATTTCCGACGGGGTGACGGTCTTGAGCTGGTTGACCCCGACGAAGCCGGTGAGGAAGGTCGCGACCAGATCCTTGCGCGGGAAGTTGGTCGGAGCGATCGACCCCGAACCGCCGATGACGCCGCGGACGGGGGTCCGGAACAGCGCGTCGAGGATCGCCGGGAAGGTCGGGTTGGTGACGTAATCGGCCAGCGCGGCGTCGCCCTTCGGCTCGGCGGCGTTAAACAGGTCCTTGTCCTTAATGCCGATGACCAGCTCGTTGACCAGCGGCATGCCGAGGCGTGACACCTGGACATAGGCACCGCCCGTCAGGGTCGCCTGATTAAAGGTCGGCGCGGTGCGGAGGAGACGCGCCTGCGGCAGGCTCGCGGTCGACCACACGCCGATCACGCCGTTACCCGAGCCGACGAGGCACGCCTTCGGGATTTCCATCGCGATCGTCGTGACGTTCTTCTTGCCGATCAACTCCTGATTGTCCTGGCTCTGGGTAATCCCGCCGGGGAATGCGGTGCCGTTGCCATAGACCGGGTCGAGGTCGCCCTCGACCGGCACGAAGTTGACGAGGTCGAACACCGGCCCGAGGTTGACCGCGAAATATTCGGCGCGGCTGCCGACGAAGACCTTCGCCGGGGTCGCGCAACCAGGGATCGTCGCGCCGTAGATGAACTGGTTGGCGTAATTCGCGTAGCCGCCGGGGAAGCTCTTGTTCCCGGCATTGTCGAACGGCTTGTAGAACGCCGACGTTCCGACCGGCGCGACCGCGGCGCGGGTGCCGAGGCGGCGGTCACCGGTTACCTGGGTGATCGTGTACGTCTCGACCTCGCCGAGATTGGCATCGGCGGGCTTCGACTGCCCCCCGATCTCGCGCAACGGGATCGACAGGTTCTTGCCGCCGACGTTGAGCTGGATGCCGGTGTCGCTGGTCAGCGCATTGCTGAACTTGAACTGGTAGGTCAGGTGCTCGACCGCGTCGCCGACGTTGTCGATGTGGATCTCATAGATCGCGTCGGGGTCCATCGTGTAATAGTTCGGCCCATCGCCCGGATTCTCGCCCGGCTGGAAGTTGGCGATGATCGTGACGAAATCCTGCCGCCCCGGCTCATAGCTGGTGAAGGCGTAGACGTCGGTGTTGTCAACCTTCGGCATCTTGGTGATGTTGGGGGCTTCGCGGTGGCTCGAGGCCATGGCGGGGACGGCCCCGGCGGCGATCAGGGCCGCAAATGCGGTCCCGGCGATCAAGCGATTTCGGATTTTCACGCGTCGTTCTCCCTGCAGCCCACCGGCGGTCTTCGCCGCACGTCCAAGTTAA
>JAYTTV010000154.1:0-6286 GCA_043745075.1 Sphingomonadaceae bacterium | reverse complement strand
ACCGATGCTCGACCGCCGCGCTTTCCTGCTGACCTCCGCTGCTGCGGGGGCGGCGACTGCCCTCCCCGTCCGCGCCGCCCAAGCCGCAGCGAGCGCCGCGCCGTCGCCCGAACTCGCGACGCTGTTCGATGCGTTCTTCCAGGAGAACCTCCGCGAGCGGCCCGAGAGCGCGACGCAGCTCGGGCTCGACAAGGGGGCGAATGCCGATCTCAAAGGCAAGCTGTCCGACGCATCCGATGCCGGGCGGGCGGCGGACAAGGCGGCGACGCGCGACCAGTTGCGCCGCCTCGCGATGATCGACCGCAGCCGGTTGAACCCCGACGACCGGCTCAACTACGACGTCGTCAAATACACCCGCGATTCGGGCGCGGCGGTGCAGGCGTTCGACTTCGGCGGCGGCGGCTATGGCCCGTCGCCGTACGTCGTCAGCCAGCAGACCGGGGCGTACCAGTCGGTCCCCGACTTCCTCGACACCAAGCACCGGATCGACACCGCGGGCGACGCCGACGCGTATCTGTCGCGGCTGTCGGCGTTCGCCGCCCAGCTCGACGACCAGACCGCGCGGATGAAGCACGATGCCGGGGTCGGCGTGTCGCCGCCCGACTTCCTGCTCGATACGACATTGACGCAGATGGAGAAACTGCGGGTTCCCGCCAGCGAGGCGCTCGTTGTGACCTCGATCGCCAAGCGCGCGGCGGCGAAGGGGCTCGGCGGCAAATACGCTGCCGACGCCGCGAGCATCTACACGTCGAAGGTGCTGCCGGCACTCGACCGCCAGATCGCCGAGGTCAAGGCGCTGCGGGTCGACGCGAAACACGACGCCGGGGTATGGCAGTTCAAACAGGGCGGCGAGTTCTATGCGGTCGCGCTCCACAACACGACGACGACCAAATATTCGCCGCAGGAGGTCCACGACATCGGGCTCGCACAGGCGCGCGAGATCAGCGCGCGGCTCGACGGGCTGCTGGCGAAGCAGGGGATGACCAAGGGGACGATCGGCGAGCGGATGGCGGCGCTCTATGCCGATCCGTCGCAGCTGTACCCGAACACCGATGCCGGCAAGGCGCAGGAGATCGCCTATTGCAACCAGCGGCTCGACGAAATCCGTCCGAAGCTGCCGACGGTATTCAGCCGCATCCCCCAGTATAAGTTCGAGGTCCGCCGCGTGCCGCCCGCGACCGAGGCGGGGGCGGCATCGGCGTTCAGCCAGTCGCCGCCGCTCGATGGGTCGCGCCCGGGGCTGGTCTATTTCAACCTCCACGACAGCGCCGAATGGCCTAAGTTCTGCCTGTCGACGACGGTGTTTCACGAAGGCCTGCCCGGGCACCAGTTCGAGGGCGGGCTTGCGCTCGGCAACGACAGGCTGCCGCTGATCCGTAAGGCGGGCGGGTTCTCAGGGTACGGCGAGGGCTGGGCGCTGTACGCCGAACAGCTCGCCGACGAGATCGGGATGTACGACGACGATCCGCTCGGACGCCTCGGCTACCTCAAGTTCCAGCTGTTCCGCGCCAACCGCTGCGTCGTCGACACCGGCATCCACCATCTGAAGTGGAGCCGCGAGAAGGCGATCGACTATTTCGTCGCACAGGAAGGCGAGGCGCGCGGCTTCGCCACCCGCGAGGTCGAGCGATATTGCACCAACCCCGGACAGGCGTGCAGCTACAAGCTGGGGCACACGGTTTTCACCGGCATCCGCGCCAAGGCGAAGGCGGCGATGGGGGCGAAGTTCGACATCAAGGCATTCCACGACGCGGTGCTGAGCTGCGGCCGCGTCCCGCTCGACATCCTGCAGCGCGTCGGCGATGACTGGATCGCAGGGGTGCGGACGGCGTAAACAGCAACTGCCGGGGGGGCACGACATGACCGACACCGCACCGATTACTCTGTCGTTCGTGCCCTTCGGCCCCGATTTCCCGATGTCGGCGGACGCGACGATGCCGGCGATCACCGTCACCGCGAAGCTCCGCCAGCCGCCGGCCGCGAGCGCGCTGCTCCGCTTCGTCTGGACGATCAAGTTGCGGTCGACCTCGCAGGGGTGTGCGCACGGGCTCGGCCGGATTACGAGCCACCCCGACATCGTCAAGACGACCGACGTCAACAGCCTCGCGATCGCGTTCACTCAGATGCGCGGCGGCAACCTGAGCATCGCGGTCGCGGTGACCGTCGACGGTCACGACCTCACCGCCGAGCGCCACGACCTCCAGGTCATCGGCACCAACCCGACGGTCGACAACCTTCGCGCGCAACTGCCGACCGCCCCCGACGCGTTCAAGAAATTGATGCGGCTCGAAAGCGCGCTGCGCCAGTTCCGCGCCGGGGCCTGCCCGTTGTGGAGCGCCGACAACCTTGGCGGGGTCGGCATCTGCCAGTTGACCCCGCCCGACAACGACGACCAGATCTGGGACTGGAAGGCGAACGTCACCGGCGGCCTCGCTTTTTACCATGGCAAGCAGACCACCGCCCGCGCCTATCCCGGCATCGTTCGCCGCGGCCCGACCTTCCTCGCACAGGTCAAGGCGTACAATGCCAAGCGCGCCGCCGCGGCGAAGGCGGCGGCGGGCAAAGCCCCCGCAGCGGGGCCAGCGGCGGCGGTTGTGCCGGTGATCGTCCGCGTCCCCGAATATACCCCGGCGCAGCTCGAGCTCGACACGATCCGGGCTTACAACGGCTATGCTGGCGGGCTGCACGAATACCGGCTGCGGACCGACGCCGACGGCATCCTTGTCGTCACCCTCGATGCGGTCGGCAGTGGCGGCGTCGCCGAATGGGAACGAATTCCGGCCGCCGACCGTACCGGCTATTATGACGCGGTCAAAATTCCCGCCGGGCATCGCGGCGACCCGAATTACGTCGACGACGTCCTCGCCAAAGCCACGTTCTGACATGCGCTTGTTGCCGTGGCTGGCGGTTGCGCTGATCGCCGACCCCGTGGTGGCGGCTGCCCGTCCGTCGTCGCCGCGAACCTTCTACCTCGCCGGGTGCGGCGGGCAGGTCGCGACGGTCGACACCGTCACCGGCCGGTCGCGGACGGTCGACCTTCTGCCCCGGCTGCAGATCGCCCCGGTGCACGGCGCGCCCGGCGCGACGTTCGACGGCTGCCTGCTCAACCAGGCGGTCTATGTCGCCAAGTCGAAGCTGTTCTACACCGTCGTCCCCGATACCGCGACGACCCCCGGTTACGGCACGACGCATTATCGCGTGCTCGGCATCTCGGTTCCCGGGCTGCGAGTGGGCGGCGTCGTCAAACGGCTTGCGAGCGAGGGGGAGGTTCCGCGCATCGCCGCCGGGCCGGGCGGTGTGATCGTCGCGCCGGATCCGGCGACCGCGCTTGATCTCGCCGCGTTCGATCGCGACCGCGCAACGGGGAATCAGATCATCGAGACCTCGGGGTCGACGGCGTTGATCAGACTGTTTACCGGCGACGACCGCCTCGTCCTCGGGGTCGCCGATACCGCGACGCGCAAAGTCGTCCGGCTGCGCAATGTGATCCCGACGACCGCGCTCAACGTCCACCTCGCCCCCGGCGGCGGGCAGGTCTATGTCGAGGCGGTAGACCGGGCGCACGACAAGGCGGTCAAGACCGGGACCGCCGCGACCTACGACGCGCGGGCTGGCGTGAAGCTGCGGACGCTGACCGACCCGCGCATCGCGCGGCTGGCGTTCGTCGCGATTTCTCCCAACGGTAAGGCGATCTACGCGGCGAACGAGGCGACCGCGCTGATCGACCTCGGCGCGCGCTTTACCGCCGACCCGGTGACGAGCGCGACGCCGTCGGCGAGCTTCTTCGCGCCCTAATCGAGCTGGTTGACCAGCCGCTCGCCGCGCCCGAACCGCCCGAGATTGTCGGCGAAGAGCGCGAAGATCCGCCGCGGCGTTCCCGCCGAGCTCCACGAGATATGGTCGGTGATGCGGACGTTCGGTGCGCTCCACAGCGGGTCGCCGGGGGGCAGCGGTTCGGGGTCGGTGACGTCGAGCGTCGCGCCGCCGACCTGCCCGCGGTCGAGCGCGGCGACCAGCGCCGACTGATCGATCAGCCCGCCGCGCGCGATGTTGACGATGTGGACGCCGTGCTTGACCTTGGCCAGCGCGCCCGCGCCGATCACCCCGGCGGTCTCGGGCGTCATCGGTGCGGCGAGGACGAGATGGTCGGCGCGCGTGAGCAATTCGTCGAGCGACACCAATGTCATCGCCGGGTCGGGCGCAGCAGCGCTCGACCGGCGGTGCGCGATGATCGTCATGCCGAAGACCTGCGCCAGCCGGGCGACCTGCGTGCCGATATGCCCGACGCCGAGCAGGCCGAGCGTCTTGCCTTCGAGGCTGCCGAGCGGGTTCGCCATCATGTCGGTCTGCGTCACCCGGGCATCGCCGGGCTGGGCGAACATCGCCGGCAGGCGCTTCTCGTGCATCAACATCGCGGTCAGGACATATTCGGCGATCGGCGGGGCGGCGGTCCCGGCCGCGGTCGCGACGACCGGCCCGTCGAACATCCAGCGCGGGTAGCCGTCGGTTCCCGACGAGGCGATCTGGACGAACTTGACCGACCCCGGCCAGCCGGCGGGGCGCGGCGCGTTGTGCTCGCCGATGTCGCCGAAGTCGGGCGGCGCGAAGATCACGTCGACGTCGGTCGGCAGGTTCCAGCGCTGTGCCGTCTCGATCGGCTGGACCGAGGCCACCCCCGGGATCGCCGCGAGCAGCTTGCCGGTCGCGGCGGCGAAGTAATAGGCGACGCGAAAGCCGCTCACAGCGTCGGCTCGAAGGCGCTGTCGCCCTCGCGCCGCCGGACCACCAGATTCCTGATCTCGCTCATGTCTTCCATCGCGAACCTCACCCCCTCGCGCCCCAATCCCGAATCCTTGACCCCGCCGTACGGCATGTTGTCGACGCGGTAGCTCGGCACGTCGTTGATCACGACGCCGCCGACTTCGAGCACATCCCACGCCTTCATCATGTTGAACAGGTCACGGGTGAAGACGCCAGCCTGAAGCCCGAACTTCGAGTCGTTGACCTCCGCCAACGCATCGTCGAAGCGGGTGAACGACGACAGCATCGCGACCGGGCCGAACGCCTCCTCGCGGTACAGGTCGGTGCCGCGCCCGACGCCTTCGAGCAAAGTTGCGGCGAGCATCGCGCCGTCGCGCCCGCCCCCGCATAGCAGGGTCGCGCCGCGTGTCACCGCGTTGCCGATCCAGCCATCGAGCCGCTCAGCCTCGCCCACGTCGATCATCGGGCCGATGAAGGTGTCCTCATCGAGCGGGTTGCCCGCGACGAGCGCCTTCGTCAGCCCGACGAGCTTGTCGCGGAACACACCGTAGACGTCAGCGTGGACGATGATCCGCTGGACGCCGATGCACGACTGGCCCGACTGGTAGAACGCGCCGAACACGATCCGCGCGGCGGCGTCGTCGAGATCGGCGTCGCGGTCGACGATCACCGCCGCGTTGCCGCCGAGTTCGAGGACGACCTTCTTCTTCCCCGCGCGCGCCTTGAGGTCCCAGCCGACCGCGGGCGAGCCGGTGAAGGACAACAACTTTAGCCGGTCGTCGGTGGTGAACAGGTCGGCGCCGTCGCGCTTCGCCGGCAGGATCGAGAAGGCGCCGGGCGGCAGGTCGGTTTCCGCCAGCACCTCGCCGATGATGATCGCGCCGAGCGGGGTCCGCGACGCCGGCTTGAGGACGAACGGGCAGCCGACCGCGAGCGCCGGGGCGACCTTGTGCGCGGCGAGATTGAGCGGGAAGTTGAACGGCGAGATGAACGAGCACGCGCCGATCGGCACGCGCTTCCAGATGCCGAGATAGCCCTTCGCCCGCGCCGAGATGTCGAGCGGCTGGACCTCGCCGGTGATGCGGACCGACTCTTCGGCGGCGATGCGGAAGGTGTCGACCAACCGCCCGACCTCGCCGCGCGAGTCGCGGATCGGCTTTCCGGCCTCGATGCACAAGGCATAAGCGAGTTCGTCGGCGCGTTCTGTGAAGCGCTTGACGCAATGCATCAGCACCGCCTGCCGCTCGTACGCCGCCATCCCGCGCATCGGCGCTTCGGCGGCGTGCGCGGCGGCGATACCGGCGTCGATCGTCGCGGCGTCGGCGAGCGCGACGCGGGTGGCGATCTTGCCGGTGAACTTGTCGGTCACCGGCAGGTCGGTGTTCGACTGGACCGCCTTGTTGGCGAGGTAGAGCGGATATTCGGGGCGCAAACTGGTCATGCGCGCCTCAATGCCTTGCCGCGCGTAAACCATCAACCATGCTGTGACAGCGGAACCGTTGTGATATCGTATCGTTGACGACAC
>JAYTTV010000153.1:0-1645 GCA_043745075.1 Sphingomonadaceae bacterium | reverse complement strand
TTCACTAATGTCGCACGTTGGCGATCAGCATCTGTTCGCGACTGTTTGAGCGGAGACTGATGCGAATAGGACACGCAGCGACCGATCGGCGCGCCGTGGCTTCACTGCTTGGTCAGCAACGGCCCGGAGCCTAGCGTTTGCCAAGGGCCAAGGAAGGCGGCGGGTTAAGCGACGGAGGACGGCATGATCACGCGGAGGCGCGCGCTGAGGCTCGCGGGCGGCGCGGCGCTGTCGGGCTGCATGTCGCGCGACGATCATCGCGTGACGTGGTGGGCAATGGGAACGACCGGTGAGAACGCGCCGATCCTGCTGCCGCCGTTCACTCGCACGACCGGCATCGACGTCGATCTCCAGGCGGTGCCATGGACCGGCGCGCACGAGAAATTGCTGACCGGGTTCGCCGGCGGCTCGCTGCCCGATGTGATGATGCTCAACACCGGCTGGCTGCCCGAGCTAAATCTGCTTGGCGCGCTCGCACCCCCGCCATCGGCGCTGCTGTCGGGCCATCTGCCCGGTGCGAGTGCGTCGGTGACGATCGCCGGCCGCGCCTGGGCGGTGCCGTGGACCGCCGACAGCTGGGTGCAATTCTACCGCCGCGACCTCATCGCCGAGGTCGGCTACCCCGCGCCGCCGCTCGACTGGGCCGAGTGGACGCGGATGGCGCAGAAGGTCGTCCGCCGCCATCCCGACCGCTTCGCGACGTTGCACCTGCTCGACTGGCCCGAGCCGCTGTTCGCTTATGCCGCGCAGACCGGCGAGCCGCTCCTCCGCGACCGTGCCGGACGCGGCAACTTCCGCAGCCCCGGCTTCCGCGCCGCGCTCGCCTTCTACAAGCAAGTGTTCGACTTCAAGCTGTCGCCGCGCGTGACCGGAGCCGAGGCGGGCGACACCTATATCGGGCTGCGGCGCGGCTGGTTCGCGATCCTGCCGTCGGACGCGGTCTTCATCGGCGATGCCCGCCGCCCCGAACACCGCATCGTGCCGGGCACGTGGGGCGCAGCGGCGACGCCCGGACCGCGCGGCGCGGGGGCGGCGATGGCGCGGGGCACCTGCCTCGCGGTCAGCCGGACCGCACGCAACCCCGCCGCGGCGTGGCGGCTGGTCGCCTTCCTCACCGGTGCCGACCTTCAGCGGCGGATCTTCGGCATCACCGGAGACCTGCCGACGCGGTCTCAAGCCTGGGCGATGCTGCCGCCAGATCCCGTCACCGGCCTGTTCGCGACGCAGATCGCCGACAGCGTCGCCCCGCCGGCGGTGCCCGAATGGGAGCGGATCACCGGTGAGGTCCAGCAGGTCGCCGAAGCGATGGTTCGCGGCCATTTCGGCGTCGATGCCGCGGCCGCCGAGATGGACGCGCGGGTCGACCGCATCCTCGCCAAGCGGCGCTGGCTGCTCGAGCGGGGCCGGATCGCATGACCCGACGCCGATCGAGCGAGGCGCGGGCGGGGCTGGTCTTCGCCCTGCCGGTGCTGGTGGCGACGCTGGCGTTCCTCGTCGTGCCGACCGCCGCCGGACTGCTGCTCAGCCTGACCGACTTCGACATCTACGCGCTCGCCGACCTCGCCAACCTGCGGCTGGTCGGCGGCGGCAATTACCTCGCGCTCGCGCATGAGCCGCGGTTCTGGCAGGCGGTATCGAACACGCT
>JAYTTV010000152.1:0-1657 GCA_043745075.1 Sphingomonadaceae bacterium | reverse complement strand
GACCCGTGCGGATACGCTGCCGCCTCGCCGAGCAGGACGAGCGCGAATTCGGGGACGCCGCCGAGCTTGACGGTGGCGGCGTCCATCAGCGCGCCGATCTCGCCCGGGATCATCCCCTCGCGGACGCGCGGCCATGTCCAGCGGTACGCGGCGATGGTGATGTCGCTCGCCTTCTGCATCAGCGCGAGTTCGGCCGGCGTCTTGAGCATCCGGCAGCCGCGCACAACCGGGTTGGCCGACACGATCGGTGCTTGCGGCAGCGCATTGGCGAGCCCGTCGCTGGCGAAGAAGCGTGCCGTCTCCTCGATACCGATCGCGCCGCGCGCCGCGCCGCGTTCGCCGATGATCTTGGCGGTGAGCGCGACCGGGCTCTCGTCCTCCTGCCAGACGCGGACTTCGGCGGGGACGCCGAGGCTCTGGCGGACCGACGGTTCCTCGAAGAACGGCGTGACGATCACCGGGTCGCCGGTCGCGAACAGCAGGGCGAGCGTCAGCCGTTCGCTGCGATGCCACTTCACCCCGGTGAAATAGACCATCGACGCGCCGGGCTCGATGACGACCGCCGCAATCCCGTGCGCCGCCATCAACGCGCGCGCCGTGTCGAGCCGGGCTGCGCGTTCGGCGGGGCCAATCGGGCGGACATCGCCGGTCATGGACGTAAGCCCGGCGGTGTCGATCTCGGCGGCGGCGACACCAGAGGGCAGCATCGCCAGCGCGCCGAGCACCGCCCCCGAGACGAGGAGCGAGCGGCGGTCGAGTCCGGCTTGGATCATGCGCCGCATCATCGAGACGCCGAGCGCGAAAGACAAGAGGCGGCGGACCCTGCGGTTTAGATCGGGAAGGCCCACACAGCCGTCATCCCGCCCTATGCCACGCCGAACACCCGGGCGAAGATCGTGTCGACGTGCTTGAGGTGATAGCCAAGGTCGAATAGCGGCTCGATCTCCGCCGCCGGCAGCCAGCGCGTGACGTCGGCATCGGCGACGAGCAGGTCGAGCAGCTGGAGCTTCCCGTCGGCTTGCCACACCTGCATCGCGTTACGCTGGACGAGGCCGTACGCCTCCTCGCGGCTCGCCCCCGCCTGCGTCAGCGCGAGCAGCACGCGCTGCGAATGGATCAGCCCGCCCATCTTGTTCAAATTGGCGAGCATCCGCTCGGGGTAGACGAGCAATTTGTCGATCACCCCGGTCAGGCGGAACAGCGCGAAGTCGAGCGTCACCGTCGCGTCGGGGCCGATCATCCGTTCGACGCTCGAATGGCTGATGTCGCGCTCGTGCCACAGCGCGACATTCTCGAGCGCCGGGGTGACATAGCCGCGGACCAGCCGCGCCAGCCCGGTCAGGTTTTCCGACAGCACCGGGTTGCGCTTGTGCGGCATCGCGCTCGACCCCTTCTGCCCCGGCGCGAAATACTCCTCGGCCTCGAGGACCTCGGTTCGCTGGAGGTGCCGGACCTCGGTCGCGAGGCGTTCGACGCAGCCGGCGACGACGCCGAGCGTGGCGAAGTACATCGCGTGACGGTCGCGCGGGATGACCTGCGTCGAGACCGGCTCGACCGTCAGCCCCATCGCCTTGGCGACATGTTCCTCGACGAACGGGTCGACGT
The DNA here is from genome assembly GCA_043745075.1 of Sphingomonadaceae bacterium. Taxonomy (GTDB): domain Bacteria; phylum Pseudomonadota; class Alphaproteobacteria; order Sphingomonadales; family Sphingomonadaceae; genus Polymorphobacter_B. Next base: position 52 of record JAYTTV010000152.1, on the reverse strand, counting down.
TGGCGAAGGTCCCGACTGCGCCCGAGATCGCGCACGTCGCGACTTCGGCGCG
>JAYTTV010000151.1:0-1663 GCA_043745075.1 Sphingomonadaceae bacterium | reverse complement strand
AGGCGCGCTAACGGTGTTCAGCGCCCACGGCGTCGCCCGCGATATCGTCGACGAGGCCGCGCGCCGCGCCCTGCCGGTGATCGACGCGACCTGCCCGCTCGTCACCAAGGTCCACATCCAGGGCCGACGCTATGCCGCGCGCGGACGGACGATCGTCCTGATCGGCCACGCCGGCCACCCCGAGGTCGATGGCACGATCGGCCAGATCGACGCGCCGGTGCGGCTGGTGTCGACGATCGAGGACGTCGCCGCGCTCGACCTGCCGCTCGATACGCCGATCGCCTATGTCACCCAGACGACGCTCAGCGTCGACGATACGCGCCACATCATCGAGGCGCTGGCGGCACGCTTTCACGACGTCGTCGGTCCCGACGTCTCCGACATCTGCTACGCCACCCAGAACCGCCAGACTGCGGTCCGCGACCTGTGCGCGGCGGTCGACGTCCTGCTTGTGGTCGGCGCCAAGAACAGCTCTAACTCGAACCGGCTGCGCGAGATCGGCGTCGAGATGGGCGTGCCGAGCTACCTCATCGCCGACGGCTCGGCGCTCGACCCGGCGTGGGTCGCGGGTATCGCCACGGTCGGGCTCACGGCCGGCGCATCGGCCCCCGAAGAACTCGTCCAGGGGGTTATCGCGGCGCTCCGCGCGCTCGGCGACGTCGAGGTGTCGACGATGGCCGGAATCGAAGAGCACCAGTCGTTCCGCCTGCCCCCAAGTCTCGAGCGCGCGGCACCGCAGCACCGCAGCAGCGTCGGGGCCGAAATGGCGTCGGCAGACGCAAACGTCTAGGACAGCGCCATGACCCTTCCCCTCGCCCCCCTCCTCCGCATCGGTACGTATACCGTCACGCAGCACATCAAGGGCGGTAAATACCCGCTCGTGCTGATGCTCGAGCCGTTGCTCCGCTGCAATCTCGCCTGCCCCGGCTGCGGCAAGATCGATTATCCCGACGCGATCCTCAACCAGCGGCTGAGCTACGACCAGTGCATGGCGGCGATCGACGAATGCGGCGCTCCCGCCGTCTCGATCGCGGGCGGCGAGCCGCTGCTTCACCGCGACATGCCCAAGATCGTCAAGGGCTATATCGCCAAGAAGAAGTTCGTCATCCTGTGCACCAACGCGTTGCTGCTCAAGAAGAAGATCAACGACTACGCGCCGTCGTCCTACTTCACCTGGTCGATCCACCTCGACGGCGACAAGGGCATGCACGACCACGCGGTCGACCAGGACGGCACCTACGAAGTCGCGATCGAGGCGATCGAGCTCGCCAAGTCGAAGGGCTTCCGCGTCCAGGTCAACTGCACCGTGTTCGACGGCGCGTCTTCCGAGCGCCTCGCGGGGTTCTTCGACGAGATGACCCGGCGCGATGTCGAGGTCACGCTGTCTCCGGGCTATGCCTATGAGCGCGCCGCCGACCAGGAGCATTTCCTCAACCGCGAGCGGACCAAGACCTTCTTTCGCGATGTGTTTCGCCGCGGCGACGGCGGCAAGGCCTGGAAGTTCACCAACTCGCCGCTGTTCCTCGACTTCCTCGCGGGCAACCAGAGCTACGAATGCACCCCGTGGTCGATGCCGCTGCGCACCGTCTTCGGCTGGCAGAAGCCGTGCTACCTCGTCGGCGAAGGCTATGTGCAGACCTTCGCCGAGCTGATGGAGGGCACC
>JAYTTV010000150.1:0-1690 GCA_043745075.1 Sphingomonadaceae bacterium | reverse complement strand
CGCGCGTGGCGAGCTGCTGCATGTAGAGCCCGTTGAAGTCGATCGGCTCGAGCATCAGCGGCGGATAGCCGGCATCGCGCACCGCATCGGCGACTACCCGGCGGGCGAACGGGAACAGGATCCGCGGCGCTTCGGCGAACAGGAACGGATGGGCCTGCTCGTCGCTGAGGTTGCGCATGCCGACGAGCCCGGCATAGGCCAGCTCGACCACGAACGCAGTCCCCGCCTCGTGCTTGGAGCTGATGGTGATCTTGAGCTCGACCTCGTGCATCTCCTCCGACAGCGTCCGGCTGCCGATGTTGAACTGGACATCGACCTGCGGCGCATCCTGCCACTGGAAGCTTTCGGGTGCGTGCGGGTTCTCGACCGAGAGATCCTTCACGTATTGCGAGATGATCCCGACCGCGGGCGAGGTATCCTCCCCGTTGGGCACCGGACCGTCGGGCGCCGGGGCATCGAGATCGAGATTCTGGAGGATGTCGTCGCCTTCGTCGGCCATGGGAAAACGCTTTCGTCGCAGGGATGGCGGAATGGCCGCGCGCCTAGCAGGGTCCGCCGCCAGCGGCAACTGCGCGGGCCTCGCCACCTCCTGTCCGGCCTCGCTTGCGACCAGCAGTTCGGATTCTCCGGGAACGTGTGAGCGTCCACGCGTTGTTCATTTGTCTTTCGTACCTATCTGGGGCAAGCTACCCGTGGACGAGGGGTGGACAAGTTTAGCAAGCGGGACAGTTGCGTGATTGTGCAGATCGTAATCCTGGCGATGGTCGCGGCCTTTCTTGGCCTCAGACTCTATTCGGTTCTGGGCCGTCGCGCCGAACATGACGAGCCGCCGATGAACCGTCCGGTCCATCGCCCTGACGCGCCTACGCAGCGTACGCCCGCGCGCGCCGAAGAACTCGCTCCGCCGCGGCCCAGTGCCAGCGCGCCCGCGCGGCCCGGATTTCCGGTCGAGGCCGAGACCGGGGTTCGCGCGATCGTTGCTGTCGACCGGCGGTTTGATATTTCCTCGTTCCTCGATGGCGCCAAGGGCGCCTACGGCATGGTCCTCGAAGCCTACTGGCGCGGCGACAAGGATGAGCTTGGTCAACTGTGCGACAAGGACGTCTATGACGGCTTCGTCGCCGCGATCGACGCGCGCACTGCGGCGGGCGAAACACTCGACAACCGCCTGATCCGAATCGAGGAAGCGGTAATCGAACACGCCGAACTCGACGGCAGTACCGCGCGCATCCGCGTCCGCTTCAACGCCGACGTCGCCACCGTCACCCGCAATGCCGAGGGCCAGGTGATAGCGGGATCGCTCGACGACGCGATCGAGAGCCGCGACCTGTGGACTTTTTCGCGCAACCTCACCTCGCGTGAGCCCGACTGGCTGCTCGACGAAACCGACGAGGGCTGACGACAAGGGCTGACGGGGTCCGGATCGGTCGCAGGTAGGGGAATGAAGGTTTCGGTTCGAATGGTTTCCGGCCGGGCTTTCGCCGTTGCGGCGCTCAGCATCGCGCTTGCCGCGTGTGGCCCGCTGATCCCTCCTCCGCGTTATCCGGTCGAGCCCCCGCCGCGTCCGACGCCATCACCCACCCCGACACCGGTACCGCTGGTCGCGCGGCCCGGGCCTGCGGTCGCCTCTCTAGGCATTACCGAAACCGATGCGGCGAGCGCGCTGCGCAGCTTCGCCGAATCGTGCCCG
>JAYTTV010000149.1:0-1729 GCA_043745075.1 Sphingomonadaceae bacterium | reverse complement strand
TCGAGCATGTGATGTATCGGCTGCGGCCGCAGGTGTCGGACATCGTCGTCGTCGGGCGCGACCATCCCGGTGCAGTGTCGGTCCCCGACCGCCCTGCACCGGGACTCGGCCCGCTCGGGGGGTTATGCGCCGCGCTCCATCACGCCGCTGCGGGGGGCTATGACGCGGTGCTGACGAGCGGCTGCGACCTCCCCGAACTGCCGCTCGATCTCCGCGACGCGCTCGGCGAAGGCCCCGCGTTCGTCCTCGGCCAGCCGCTCCTCGCGCTGTGGCCGGCGGCGCTGGCGGGCGTGCTCGACCTCCATTTGGCGCGGAGCCCCGACCGCTCGCTCCGCGGCTGGGTTGCGCTGACCGGCGCACGGGGGGTGGACATTGGCCCGATCCGCAACGTCAACCGGCCGGGGGACCTTTAGCCCTTCTCCTCCCCTCCCCCTTGGGGGAGGGGCCGGGGGTGGTGCAGTCGCCACGAGCGATCCGCCTGTGAAGAAGACCCCACCCCCGGGCCAGCGCAAGGGCACCGTATCTCGCCCCTCCCCTGAAGGGGAGGGGTAGGTTCGACTTACATCGGCGGGACGACGCCCTTCAGGCCGACCGCGACCTGGTTCGTCGCGAGCTTGCCGTCCGGCGTCCGCATCGTGAAGGCGAAGATGTGCGCGCCGGGCACGAGCTGCGCGGGCGTGCCCTCGACGAACGACACGATCGGCGTGTTGGCGGGCACGACGACTTCCTGCGTCCCGCCCTTATAGTCGACCGTCAGCGTCCGCCCGCTGTGGTGGCGGATCGTGCCGACCTTGCCGACGTTGCCGTTGGTCATCGTGCTCGTCGGACCCTGATCCCACGCGCGATGGCCCTCGCCGAGGCCGCGCATCGATTCGGCGAAGACATGGACCTCGGTCGCTTCGAGGACGCCGTTCTTGCCCGGCTTCGCGGCGGTGCCGATGAAGCTGTTCGCCTTGATGTCATCGAGGCCGATCTTGCTCAGCGCCGCGACCTTGGCTCCGGGCGCGAGGACGACGGTCAGCGCGGACCCGTCGTTCGCCTTGACGCTGAGCGCGCCGGTCGGGTCGACGGCGGTGATCGTGCCGCGGACGACGATCGGCGCAGCAGGCTTCATCAGGTCGGCCGACGCGCCGGTGGCGAGCAGGGTTGCGGCGAGCGCCGCGAAAATCGTCTTCATTGTCTTGGTCTCCATCAGGTCCGCTTGGTCGCGGCGATCCAGTCGTCGATCTTGCTTTCGAGCACCGCCATCGGCAGCGCCCCCGACATCAGCACCTGCGCGTGAAAGGCGCGAATGTCGAACTTCGGACCGAGCTCGGCTTCGGCCTTGGTCCGCAGGCGGCGGATCGTCAACTGCCCGACCTTGTACGCGAGCGCCTGCGACGGGATGGCGATGTAGCGCTCGACCTCGGCGGTCGCGTCGGTCTTCCCCATCGCCGAGTTGTCGAGCATGTATTTGATCGCCTGGTCGCGGGTCCAGCCCTGGCTGTGGATGCCGGTGTCGACGACCAGCCGCATTGCTCGCAGGATCTCGTCGTTGAGGTGGCCGTAATTCTGGTACGGGTCTTTATAGAAGCCCATCTCGTAGCCGAGGCTCTCCGAATACAGCGCCCAGCCCTCGACATACGCAGTGTTGCCGCCGAAGCGCTGGAACGCCGGCAGCGACGTGTTCTCCTGCGCGAGGCTGATCTGGAAGTGGTGGCCGGGAATGCCCTCGTGGAGGAACAGCGTC
>JAYTTV010000148.1:0-1729 GCA_043745075.1 Sphingomonadaceae bacterium | reverse complement strand
TTGTCCTTGAGATAGACCTCCGACCGGCCGCGGCTGACCTTATAGAGCGGCGGCTGGGCGATGTAGAGATAGCCGCCGTGGATCAGCTCGGGCATCTGTCGGTAGAAGAACGTCAGCAGCAGGGTCCGGATGTGCGCGCCGTCGACGTCGGCGTCGGTCATGATGACGACCTTGTGATAGCGCAACTTCTCGATCTTGAACTCGTCGCGTCCGATGCCGCAGCCGAGCGCCTGGATCATCGTCCCGATCTCGCGGCTCGACAGCATCCGGTCGAAGCGCGCGCGCTCGACGTTGAGGATCTTGCCGCGCAGCGGGAGGATCGCCTGGTACGCGCGGTTGCGCCCCTGCTTCGCCGACCCGCCCGCGCTGTCGCCCTCGACGAGGAACAGCTCGGACTTGGCGGGGTCGCGTTCCTGGCAGTCGGCGAGCTTGCCGGGGAGCGAGGCGATGTCGAGTGCGCCCTTGCGACGTGTCAGGTCGCGCGCTTTCTTCGCCGCTTCGCGGGCGGCGGCGGCGTCGATGATCTTGCTGATGATCGTCTTGGCGTGGTTCGGGTTTTCCTCGAGCCACTCGGCGAGCTTGTCGGCGATCAGCGCCTCGAGCGGCTGGCGGACTTCCGAGCTGACGAGCTTGTCCTTGGTCTGGCTGCTGAACTTCGGGTCGGGCAGCTTGACCGAGATGATGGCGGTCAGTCCTTCGCGCATGTCGTCGCCGGTCAGCGTGACCTTTTCCTTCTTCAGCACCCCCGATTTCTCGGCGTAATTATTGAGCGTGCGGGTCAGCGCCGCGCGGAATGCCGCGAGGTGGGTGCCGCCGTCGCGCTGCGGGATGTTGTTGGTGAAGCACAGGACCTGTTCATAATACGAGTCGTTCCATTCGAGCGCGACGTCGATCGAAATGTCGTCGCGCTCGCCGTGGATCGCGACCGGCGCGGGAATCAGCGAGGTCTTCGACTTGTCGAGATAGGCGACAAACGCGGCGATCCCGCCCTCATAGTACAGCTCGGTCGTAACATGTTCGGCGTGGCGCGCGTCGGTCAGGAACAGGCGGACGCCCGAGTTGAGGAACGCGAGTTCGCGGAAGCGGTGTTCGAGCTTGGCGAAGTCGAACTCGACGATCTTGAAGGTGACGGGCGACGGCAGGAAGGTGACTTCGGTGCCGCGGCGGTCACCCTGCGGGCCGACAACCGCGAGCGGCGCCTGCGGGTCGCCGTTTTTGAACGTCATGCTGTGCTCGTGGCCCTCGCGCCAGATGCGGAGGATGAGATATTCGGACAAGGCATTGACGACGCTGACGCCGACGCCGTGGAGACCGCCGCTGACCTTGTACGCATTCTCGTCGGAGTTGTTGAACTTGCCGCCGGCGTGGAGCTGGGTCATCACCAGTTCGGCGGCGCTGACGCCCTCCTCGCTGTGGATGCCGGTCGGGATGCCGCGCCCGTTATCGACGACGGTGACGCTGCCGTCGGCGTTGAGGCGGATGTCGATCCGGTCGCAATAGCCGGCGAGCGCCTCGTCGATCGCATTGTCGCTGACCTCGAACACCATGTGGTGGAGGCCCGAACCGTCGTCGGTGTCGCCGATATACATGCCGGGGCGTTTGCGGACCGCGTCGAGACCGCGGAGGACCTGGATCGAATCCGCGCCGTAATCGGCCTCGGCCATGTTGGTTTCGTCGGACAAATGTGAACCCTTGCAACGCTGCGAGAACCGCGCGGAACTGTCACATC
>JAYTTV010000147.1:0-1730 GCA_043745075.1 Sphingomonadaceae bacterium | reverse complement strand
CCGGCTTGGCGCACACCCCGCGCACTGGCACGCACCCGCTGTGCTCGCGGCTGCTGCATTCACGATCGGGACGCTCGCGGTCAGGCATTTAGGGCGGGTCGAGGGGCCGATCGTCCCGCTCGCGGCACTCCGCCATGCAACCTTCCGGGCGGTCGCGTTCGGCGCGGGGTTTCTCATGCGGCTGCCGTTCATGGGGCAGGCGCTGCTGCTGCCGCTGTATTTCCAGGTCGGCTTCGGCCTGTCCCCGCTCGCCACCGGGCTGATCCTGCTCGCACAGAACCTCGGCGACCTGATGTTGAAGCCGGTCGCGGGCAAGGCGCTGCGGCGGCTTGGCTTCCGGCTCGCGCTGACCACCGGGACCGCGACGATGATGGGCGGCATCGCGTGCATCGCCTTGCTGACGCCGCAGATGCCGCTGTGGCTAATGTGCGTTGCCATGCTCGGGGTCGGGGCGGGCCGGTCGATCGCATTCACCGCGATGACCTCGCTCGCTTTCGCCGACGTCGGCGAGCGCGAGATCGGCGGCGCGACGGTGCTCAACAACCTCGCGAACTCGCTATCGGCGGCGCTCGGCATTTCGCTCGCGTCGCTCGTCCTCAACGCCGCGACGGCGGGGACCGGCGGCGTCGCGACGCTCGGCGACTACCGGCTGGCGATCCTCGTCCTCGCCGCGGTCGGGACGGTCGCGATTCCGCTGTTCGCGCGGCTACCGCGCAATGCCGGAGCCGAGGTCAGCGGCCACGGCGAACCCGCGACGCTCAAGCCCTAGCTATCTCGCCGCGAGCTGGGCGATCCGCTCGGCGCTGATATCGTCGAGCGGCGCGAACAGGATCAGGCGCTGACCGGGAACGCCCTCGACCGCGTACGACGAATGCCAGAAACTGATGTCGCCGACCTCGGGCATCAACGCGATGTTGACGTGCTCGAAATACGGCAGGATCTCGGCTTCCTGCCAGCACTCGCGAAACAGGTCGCTGCGTTCCATCATCTCGGCAATGATGACGTCGAAGGTGCCGGGCTGCGACGTCCGGCTGTAATCCCACTTGAAGCGCGCGACGAGCCGGTGTCCCATCTCGCGGTAGTGCGCCAGGTCGCTGCGATAGCGGTCGCTGAGCATCAGGATCTTGAACAGGTTGCGCTCGCCGCGCGACAGCGGGGCATAGTCGCGAAAGGCGCGCGTCACGAGCGCGTTCCAGCCGATCACCGTCCAGTCCTCGACGATCACCAGCGCCGGGATCGACAGCCGGTCCATCAGATGCTGCGTCGCGGGGCGGATCTGCTCGTCGATCTGCGTCATCAGCGGCGGCGGGCGATGCTGGGCGAGCGCGAACAGGAATTCACGCTCGTTGGCATCGAGGCGAAGCGTGCGTCCGAGCCGCTCGATCATCGGGACCGAAAGCTGGACTTCGCGGCCCTGCTCGAACCACGTGTACCAGGTCACGCTCATCCCCGCGAGCGCGGCAACCTCCTCGCGGCGCAGGCCTTTCGTCCGCCGCCGCTCGCCGACCGGCAGGCCGACCTCGGCGGGAGAAAGGCGTGCACGTGCCGCCTTGAGGAAGCGCGAAAGCTCTTCGGCGTGCGCCACGGACTAACCTGTTACTTTCAATAATGGCAGGTCGACCAGTCTAGTGGGATCATCGGCATTCTGCGACTCCTAAGTCGGCGATCTGCCTTGGGGGCGATTTGGAGTGCGAGCGTGAGCGAGAAAACGATCATCACCTGTGCGGTGA
>JAYTTV010000146.1:0-6804 GCA_043745075.1 Sphingomonadaceae bacterium | reverse complement strand
GACCGCAGTCGAGCAGCGCCGCCCATTGCGCGTGGTCAGCTGGAACCAGCTGACGCCCTCCTGGTCGCGCGCATTGATGTCGGGCGAATACGGGATGCCGGCCTCGACGCGGGCATCGAGCAGCGCCTGGCTGACGGCGTTGCGTTTGGGGAAGTCCGAGGTGTTGAGCGGGCCGCCTTCACCATGCGTGTCGCACGCCCCGCGCTCCTGGTTCTGCGCGCGGCGGAAATAGGGGGAGACGTCGTCGTAGCTCCACCCGCGGCAGCCCATCTGGCCCCAGCCGTCGTAATCCTCGACCTGCCCGCGGATGTAGAGCAGCCCGTTGATCGACGACGAGCCGCCGAGCACCTTGCCTTTCGGCCACTTGTGCGTCCGCCCGGCGGTCCCGGCCTCGGCCTCGGTCTCGTACATCCAGTTGACCTTGGGGTCGTTGAGCGTCTTGCCGAAGCCGATCGGCGTCTGGATCATCAGGTTGGAGAAAAATTGCCCCCGCTCCTTGAACAGGCGGTCGTCGCCGCCCGCTTCGAGGAGGAGCACCCGGTTCGACGGGTCGGCGGACAGCCGGTTGGCGAGCACGCAGCCTGCGCTGCCGGCACCGACGACGATATAGTCGGCCTCGACATCATATGGAGCGGTCATGGAATCTCCCCGGTGGCCGTGTTCGGCTCACGTGCTGAAATAAGCGATCGCGCGAAATTCGTAGCTCTCGCGGGTGATCGCGTCGGGCCGGCTGGTGTCGTGGAACGCTGTGTGCGGCGCGCGCCATGCGCGGTCGTGATCGCTGTCGTGGAACTTGATCAGGATGACCTCGTCGGCGGTCATGTCGGGGAAGTACCACCAGCGGTGATCGGGATTGTGGTGGAAGATCGTCGCCGCCGCCATCTCGTCCTCGCCAGCGATCGGCGCGTAGAGCGCGTCGCCGGTCGGGATCTCGTCGACGTCGACCTTGACGTTGGCCACCGCGTCCTCGTCGCCGACGCTGCGGAAGTCGCAGAGCGCCAGCGGCCAGTCCTGCGGCGGCGGCGAAAACGTGCGCCACAGGCTAAACGCGATGAAGCGGTCGAACCCTGGACCGTTCGGCAGCGCCTTTTTGTACAGGCCGCGCGCGACGCGGTTCGCGGTCTTGGTGTTGAAGTCGACGTGCGCCTCGGCCGCCGGCGGCTGGATGCCCGGGCCCGAGATCACCGGCGAGCGGAGTTGGCCGCCCATCGGGATGACGAGATCGGCGCCGGTCATGGCCTTGGCGATCGCGGCGACCTCGGCGGGATAGTCGCGCTTGAGCTCGTCGGGATCGCGGAAATCGCGGATCGCGCTCGGCTGGCGGGCGAGGCAGAAGCCGTGGGTGTCAAGCGTGATCGCCTCGTCGGCGAACCGCGCGTTGCGGATCGTCACCGGATACGGCTGGTACGCCCCGGTGTTGAACTCCTTGCCCGGAGCCCAGAAGCGCCGGTTGATCCGCGATGTCGGCAGCAGATAGTCGATCGTGGTGTCGACCGTCCCGGCAGCGCGGCTCGGTGCGAGCGAAGTCGTCATGCCATCAGTCTCCCGCAGCGAAGGCGAGCCGCACCGCGTCGGGCACGCGCTCGGCGCGCAGGCCCCCGGGGCGGTCGGGTGCGGGCACGGTCCACACGCGGGTCTCGGTACATTCGACGCACGTCACGCCGTCGCGCGACAGGCGGTGGGCGATGGTGAAGCTGCTGTTGCCGAAGACCGGCGCGGCGGCCTCGGCAACGATATCGTCGCCGTAGCTGCATGGCGCGAGGAAGCGCGCGGCGACGTCGACCATCGGGAAGCCGGCGACGTTGAGCACGGCGAGCATATCGCGCTTGCGCGGCAGCCCCGCCGCCTCGAACAGCAGGACCGTGCTCTCGCCGCAGATATCGAGGTAGCGCGGCGCATAGACGATCCTTGCCGGGTCGCATTGCCCCCATTCGATCCGCACGTGCCGGGTGAGGAACGGCGCCATCGCTCAGGCCAGGATGTTCTTGCCCTGGGTGACGGTCTTCGCCGCCATGTCAGCAGGCGCCGGCGGTTCGGGGACGAGCAGGCCGCGCTGGACCGCCGGGCGCGCCGCGATCGCGTCGAACCAGCGCTGGAGGTGCGTGCAGCCGTCCATTGGCACCTGCGCCCAGTCGTGGCCGCGCACCCACGGGAAACACGCCATGTCGGCGATCGAATAGTCGCCGGCGAGAAACTCGTGGCCGGCAAGCCGCTGGTCCATCACCTCGAACAGCCGCTGGCTCTCGCGGACGTAGCGGTCGATCACCTTCGGCAGTTTCTCGTCGAAGTAGCGGTTGAACACCGTCGCCTGCCCCATCATCGGGCCAAGGCCGGACATCTGCCACATTACCCATTGCATGACGGTGCTGCGCCCCTTGCGGTCGGCGGGGATGAAACGGTCGAAGCGCTCGGCGAGATAGACCATGATCGCGCCGGACTCGAACACCGCGAAGTCGCCGTCGTCGTGGTCGATCAGTGTCGGGATGCGGCCGTTCGGGTTGAGCGCGACGTACCAGTCCTCCTTTTGGACGCGGTTGGTCAGCGAGATCGGCGTCACCTTGTACGGCACGCCGAGTTCCTCGAGCAGGATCGCGACCTTCCAGCCGTTCGGGGTCTCGGACGTCAACAGCTCGAACATGGTCGCCTCTCCCAAGTGTCCGCCACCTTGCCGGTGGTCGGGTCGTTAATTGCAGCCAAGCAAAGATGTCCGACGGCGGCAAGACGACTGACGGCGCTATCATTGCGACTGACAGGATCGGGGACGGGACGGCGAGGCGGTTAGTCTCGCTGATAGTAGTCGCAGCCGTCTTGCGGCCGCCGCCGCCGCCCGCCACCAAATACGCCGAACGGAAACCGGGCGAACCGGCCGTCCTGGGGAGATCGCACGTGTTGACGCTGTACAGCTTTGGTCCGGCAGCGAATTCGCTGAAGCCGCTCCTCGCCCTCTACGAGAAGGGGCTCGAGTTCACGCCGCGCTTCGTCGATCCGACGCGCTTCGAGCATCATGAGGACTGGTTCAAGGCGATCAACCCGCGCGGACAGGTGCCCGCGCTCGACCACGACGGCCACATCATCACCGAGTCGACGGTCATCTGCGAGTATCTCGAGGACGCCTTCCCCGACGCGCCCCGGCTGCGCCCCGCCGACCCGGTCAAGATCGCCGAGATGCGCGTCTGGACGAAATGGGTCGACGAGTATTTCTGCTGGTGCGTGTCGACGATCGGCTGGGAGCGGATGATCGGCCCGATGGCGCGCAAGCTGTCCGACGCCGACTTCGAGGAGCAGGTCAAGCGCATCCCGGTCCCCGAACAGCAGGTCAAATGGCGCAACGCGCGCGCCGGTTTCCCGCCCGAAGTTTTGGCCGAGGAAATGCGCAAGGTTCGCGTCTCGGTCGCCAAGCTCGAGGCGCGGCTGGCCGAGAGTCGGTGGCTGGCGGGGGACGACTACACGCTCGCCGATATCTGCAACTTCGCCATCGCCAACGGCATGCAGTTCGGCTTTGCCGAAGTCGTCAACCGCGACGCGACCCCGAACCTCGTCGCGTGGATCGAGCGGATCAACGCGCGTCCGGCGGCGCAGACGATGTTCGCCCGGTCGAAGAGCGAGATGCCGTCGCGCGCGCCCGTCTCGGCTTCTGCCTAGCCATGGCCACGGCAAATCATCGCATCACGCTGTTCGATCTCCAGCTCGCCTCGGGCTGCACGATCAGCCCGTTCGTCTGGAGGACGAAGTACGCGCTCGCGCACAAGGGGCTCGACGTCGACCTCGTGCCGGGCGGCTTCACCGGGATCAGCGAACGCACCGGCGGACGATCCGAACGCGTGCCGGTGATCGTCGACGACGGGCAGTGGGTCTACGATAGCTGGCTGATCGCCGAATATCTCGACGCGAAATACCCCGAGCGCCCGCTGTTCGAGGGGCCGAGCATGAAAGTGCTGACCAAGTTCCTCGACCAATGGCTGTGGCGGACGGCGATCGGCCCGTGGTTCCGCTGTTACATCCTCGATTATCACAACCTGTCGCTGCCGCAGGACCACGACTATGTCCGCACCTCGCGCGAGACGATGTTCCTCGGCGGCCAGAAGCTCGAGGACGTCCAGGCCGGGCGCGAGGATCGCCTGCCGCTGGTGCCGCCGTTGCTCGAACCGCTGCGGCAATTGCTGCGCGAGACGCCGTGGCTCGGCGGCGATAGCCCGAACTACGCCGACTATACCGCGCTCGCGGTGTTCCTGTGGACGGCATCGGTCGCGACGACACCTCCGCTGACCGACGATGATCCTCTGCGCGACTGGCTCGATCGCGGGTTCGACCTATATGGCGGTCTCGGGCGCCATCCGGGGATGCACAGCCTGTTCGGGCTGCAGCGTCGCGACGGCGATCCCGAGCCGTTCGTCAAGAACGGCGGCGGTGCCGCTCCCGCCCCGCTGAACCAGGGCACCGCACCGGCTGCTGCGGCGTGATCAGGATGGGATGAGGCGCATGAGCTGGAGCGACGAACCGACCGGCAACGCGATGCGGATGTATCACATCCCCGGCTGCCCGTTCAGCGAGCGGGTCGAACTGCTCCTCGACCTCAAGGGGTTGCATGGGGTGATGGCCGACCATGAGATCGACATCTCCAAGCCGCGCCCCGACTGGCTGCTCAAGAAGACGCGCGGGACGACCGCACTCCCCGCGCTCGAACTCGAAAACGGCGAGACGCTCAAGGAGAGCATGGTCATCATGCGCTACTTCGAGGACCGTTTCCCCGAACGCCGCGTCGCGCGCGCCGACCCCTACGAACATGCGGTCGAGGCGATGCTGTGCGCGACCGACGGGGCGTTCACCGGCGCGGGCTACCGCATGATCCTCAACCGCGATCCGGCGAAACGCGACGAGCTCAGGGAGGAGGTCGACGCGCAATACGCCCGGCTCGACGACTTCCTGCGCTATTATGCGCCCGATCGCGACTTCTTGTTCGACGCGTTCGGCTGGGCCGAGATCGCCTTCACGCCGATGTTCAAGCGGCTGTGGTTCCTCGATTATTACGAGGCATATGTCGTCCCGCAGCATCTCACGCGCGTCCTGCGCTGGCGCGAGGCGTGCGTCACGCATCCGGTCGCCGCGCGCCATCACAGCCACCGCGAGTTGATGACGCTCTACTATGATTACACGCAGGGCGGCGGCAACGGCCGCATCCCCGAGGGCCGCAGCGTGTCGAGCTTCACCCTCGATCCGGCGTGGGACACCCGCCCGCTGCCGCCCCGCGACAAATGGGGCACCCCCGCCACCGATGCCGACCTGGGCCTGCTGCCCGCCTGACCTTGAGAGGACCGCGCCGTGAAGAATTATCCGCAGAACTACATCGACGGCCGCTGGGTCGACAGCAAGGGCGGCCGCGCCCACGACGTGATCAACCCCGCGACCGAGGGCGTCGCCTCGACCGTGACGCTCGGCACCGCCGCCGATGTCGATGACGCAGTGATCGCTGCGCGGCGGGCCTTCGCGACCTTCTCGCTGACGTCGAAGGCGGAACGGATGGCGCTCCTGCAGCGGATCATCGAGGAATACGGCAAGCGCGTCCCCGACATCGCCGAAGCGATCGCCACCGAGATGGGCTGCCCGATCTCGGTCGCCAAGACCGCGCAGGCCGGATCGGGGATGGGACATCTCGGCAATGCGCTGAAAGCACTGCAGAATTACGAATTCCGCGAGAAGATCGGCGACAACACCGTGGTCCGCGAGCCGATCGGCGTCGTCGCGCTGATCACGCCGTGGAACTGGCCGATGAACCAGATCGTCGCCAAGGTCGGTCCGTGCCTCGCCGCCGGCTGCACGATGATCCTCAAGCCGTCCGAAGAAGCGCCGACGTCGGCCGCGATCTTCGCCGAGGTGATGGATGCCGCGGGCGTTCCCGCCGGGGTGTTCAACCTCGTTCAGGGCGACGGCGCGGGGGTCGGCACGGCGCTCGCCAAGCACCCTGACATCGACATGATCAGTTTCACCGGGTCGACCCGCGCCGGCATCATGGTCGCGAAGAACGCCGCCGACACCGTCAAGCGCGTCGCGCAGGAGCTCGGCGGCAAGTCGCCGAACATCATCATCGAAGGCACCCCGCTCGACCAGGCGCTGCCCGGCGGCGTCGGCGGCGTCCTCCTCAACTCGGGCCAGAGCTGCGTCGCGCCGACGCGGATGCTCGTCCACCGCTCGCAGCATGACGAAGCCGCGACCAAGGTCGGCGCGATGTTCGCGGCGAAGAAGGTCGGCGAGCCGCTCGTCGAGGGCGATCACATCGGGCCGGTGGTCAACGAGAGCCAGTGGAACCGCATCCAGGGACTGATCCAGCAGGGCATCGACGAAGGCGCGACGCTTGTCACCGGTGGCACCGGACGCCCCGAGGGCATGGACCACGGCTTCTACGTCAAGCCGACGGTGTTCTCGAACGTCACGCCCGGGATGACGATCGCCAAGGAAGAAATCTTCGGCCCGGTCCTCGTCATCATGCCGTACGCGGACGACGCCGATGCGATCAAGATCGCCAACGACACGCCGTACGGCCTCGGTGCCTATATCGCCGGCGATCCGGCGCGGGCGAAGACGCTCGTCCCGAAGATCCGTGCCGGCGCGGTGTTCGTCAATTCGGGCGGCCTCGCCTTCGACATGCCGTTCGGCGGGTACAAGCAGTCGGGCAACGGGCGCGAGTTCGGCAAGTTCGGGCTCGAGGAGTTCCTCGAGGTCAAGTCGGTGATCGGCGCGATGCCCGAAGATGCCGTCCCCGCCGAAGCCGCAGGCTGATCGGCGTGCGGCGTGGCGGTGAGCCGCCAC
>JAYTTV010000145.1:0-6828 GCA_043745075.1 Sphingomonadaceae bacterium | reverse complement strand
GCCCGTGGAAGGTTGTCGGTAAAGGTGTCGTCGTCGAAGAAGAATTCCCGCACCTGGGGAAAGTCGATCTGGGCCTGGCGAATTTCGGCCGCGACATGTTCCGGGCTGCGCACACGGTAGCGGTGACCGCCGACGGTTTGCGGCCACAGGCAGAAGGTGCAGCGCGATTTGCACCCGCGCCCGGTGTAGAAGCTGATGTACGGGTGGAGCAAATAGCCGCCGAAATACTTGGTGTGGTCGAGGTCGCGCTTGTAGATCGGCGTGACCCACGGCAGCGTGTCCATGTCCATGATCACAGGGCGGTCGGGGTTGTGGACGATCTCGCCGCTCGCGTTCCTGAAGCTGATCCCGGCGATGTCGGCGAGCGGGATGCCGTCGGCGACGTCCTTGATCGTGAAGTCGAATTCGTTGCGGCAGACGAAGTCGATCGCGGTCGACGCTTCGAGCGACTTTTGCGTCTCGACCGCGACCTTGGCCCCGATCATGCCGATCAGCGCCTTGGGGTTGCGCGCCTTGATCAGTTCGGCTGTGCGGATGTCCTGGCGGAAGCTCGGCGTCGAGGTGTGGAGGACGACGAGGTCCTTGTCGTCGACTTCATGCGCGATGTCGTCCCACGACAGGTCGTGCGCCGGCGCGTCGATCAGCTTCGATCCCTCGACCAGCGCGGCGGGCTGTGCCAGCCATGTCGGATACCAGAACGACTTGACCTCGCGCTTCATCTGATAGCGCGCACCAGCGCCGCCGTCGTAGCCGTCGAACGACGGGCCTTGGAGGAAGAGACTACGCATCGGACGTGCCTTCGTTGTGTGTGGTCGAGCGACCACGGGCGTTGTGTGATCGGGCGACCACGGGATCTTGACCGGAAATGCTGCCGTCGCGCGCGACCTTCAAGCGGGCGCCGCGCCAATCGACCGATTGCACCAGAAACCCGGCAATAAAAAGTCCGAACGTCAGGAAATCGCGCGCCGGCAGCCACCAGTACGGCGCGGCGCGGCTCGCGGTTACACGGTCGACCGCCGCGACGACGAGCGCGCGTGCCGCCAGCGCCACCGGCAGCAGCGGCCACGCGACCGGGTGGACCAGCGTCGCCGCGACCGCGAACGGCAGCGGATTGACCAGCCCGTGGCCAAGGTAGCCGAACGGATCGAGCCGCCGGATCGTGACGTTCCAGCGCAGTTCGTGGCGGACCAGCGCGCGCAGGCTCGGGTCGACGCAGCCGTGCGCGACGGTGAACGGCGGCACCGCGACGTGGAGGCCGGGCACGCGGACCGCGACGCCGATCGCATGGTCGTCGGCGAGGATGTCGGCGAACGCCTCGAACCCGCCGATCGCGTCGAGCGTCTCGCGGCGCAACGCGATCGTCGACCCCATGCACGGCTCGGCGAGGCCCAGCCGCAGCCCGACGACGACTGCGGGCAGGAAGCCGTAGCTGATCCCCTGCGCCGCGAGCTTCGACCAGCCACCGGCATCGCCGCGCCCATGATACAGGCACGTCACCGCGCCGATGCCGGGGAGTGCCAGCGCCCCGACGACGCGCGCGAGATAATCGGGGCCGACCGCGATGTCCGAGTCGCTGACGACGAGGACATCGTGCTTCGCCGCCGCCATCATGTTGACGAGGTTCGATATCTTGGCGTTGCTGCCGTGGCGGACACCGTCGACGACGAGCGCGATGTCGGCGTTGCTCGTTGCCCGCAGCGTCTCGACCGCGCCGATCGCGCCGTCGTCACCCGCGCTGACGCCGCAGACGATCTGGCACGATCCGCCGTAATCCTGGTTGAGGAAGCCGCCGAGGTTCGCCGCGAGCCGGGGCTCGGCGCCGTACAGCGGCTTGAGCAGGGTGACCGACGGCGCGCTGCCGATCCAGATCGGTTGCGCGGCGGGCGCGATCGTTCGCCACACCGCGAACGCCGAGACGAATTGATAGCCGATTCCCGCCACCGCGAAGGCGATCAGGACCGCGGCCACCGCCGCCACGCCGATCATCGTTGAAGTCGAAACTGAGTCACGCGCGGCTCCATAGACCCGCGCGCGCGACTTGTCGCGTGGTTGCAAGATACTAACCCGGTCGCGTGGCCGGCGACACTATCCACGCCGCGCGCATCAAGGCTAGGGAGGCGCGATGAGCGGTGACACGATCCTGGTAACCGGCGCGGCGGGGTTCGTCGGCGCGAGCGTGGCGCGCGCGTTCGGCGCGGCGGGCTACCGCGTTCGCGTGCTGGTCCGCGCGAGCAGCCCGCGCGACAATTTGCTCGGGCTCGACGCCGAGATCGTCACCGCCGACCTGATGGATGCGGGCGCGGTCGCGGCGGCGTGCGCGGGCGCGGCGGGGGTCGTCCATGTCGCCGCCGACTATCGGCTGTGGGCGCGCGACCCTGAGGAGATCGTCCGCAACAACCGGACGCAGACCGAGAACGTCATGCGCGGCGCGCTCGCGGCGGGGGTAGGGCGGGTCGTTCACACGAGCTCGGTGGCGACGCTCGGGCTCGACCGGCTGCCCGCCAACGAGACCGACCCGCTGACCCCCGACCGCGCGATTGGCGCGTACAAACGGAGCAAGGTTGTCGCCGAGCGCCTCGTCGAGGCGATGATCGCCGGCGACGGCCTCCCCGCGGTGATCGTCAATCCGTCGACCCCGATCGGCCCGCGCGACGTCCGCCCGACCCCGACCGGACGGATCATCGTCGAGGCGGCGACGGGGAAGATTCCCGCGTTCGTCGATACCGGGCTCAATCTCGTCCATGTCGACGACGTCGCGCGCGGCCATGTGCTGGCGTTCGAGCGCGGGCGGATCGGCGAGCGCTACATCCTCGGCGGGCAGGACGTCAGCCTGCGGACGATGCTCGGCGACATCGCGAAGCTGGTGGGGCGCAAACCGCCGACGATCGCCCTTCCGCGCGGCCCGCTGTTCCCGCTGGCATGGGCGGCGGAGGCGGTAGCGCAAATCACCGGGCGCGAGCCCTTCCTCACCGCCGACGCGCTGCGGATGGCCGGGCACCACATGTATTTCACGAGCCGCAAGGCCGAAGCCGAGTTGGGCTACACCGCGCGGCCGTATGTTACCGCGCTCGCCGACGCGCTGGCGTGGTTCGGCGCGGCGGGGATGCTGCGGTGAGCGGCGTCCTCGGCGGGCTCGTCGTCGTCATCTGGGGCATCATGCTGTTCGCGCGCGGCGGCTGGTGGCGGATGGGCGAGCGCGATGCGGGGATGCTCGCCGCTCCGGAGGTCTGGCCGAGCGTGGTCGCGGTGGTGCCTGCACGCGACGAGGCATCGGTGGTCGGACGCGCGATCGCGAGTCTCGCGGCGCAGGATTACCCGGGGGAGTTCCGCATCATCCTCGTCGACGATGCGAGCAGTGACGAGACGGCGGAGGTCGCGCGGCGAGCGTTCGCCGCCTCTGCTAGTTCGCAGCGCGCCGCCTCTGCTCCCCTCCCCTTCACGGGAGGGGTCGGGGGTGGGGCCGTCGTTCGGGATGAGGTTGGTGCGCGCGGTGTACTCCCCACCCCCGGCCCCTCCCGTGAAGGGGAGGGGAGGTTCGTTGTCCTCCCCGCAGCCCCGCTCGCTCCCGGCTGGACCGGCAAGCTCGCTGCCGTCGCGCAGGGCATCGCTGCCGCGGGCGAACCCGCCTACCTCTGGCTGACCGACGCCGATATCGTCCACGCCCCCGACACGCTCCGCAGCCTCGTCGCGCGCGCAACGGGCGAACGCCGCGTCCTCGTCTCGCTGATGGCGCGCCTCCGCTGCGACAGCGCCGCCGAGCGCTTCCTCGTCCCCGCCTTCGTCTGGTTCTTCGCGATGCTGTTCCCGTTCAGGGCGGTCGCGCGACCGGGGAAGGTCGCGGCGGCGGCGGGGGGCGTGATGCTCGTCGACCGCGCCGCGCTCGAGCGTGCCGGGGGCATCGCGGCGATCCGTGGGGCGCTGATCGACGACTGCGCGCTGGCGCGGGTGATGAAGGCGCAGGGGCCGATCGCGCTGCTGCTGACCGATCGCTCGGTGTCGCTGCGCGCGTATCCGCGGATCGGCGATATCGGCGCGATGATCTCGCGCTCGGCGTACGCCCAGCTCGAATATTCGCCGCTGCTGCTGGCGGGGACGCTGGTCGGCCTCGCGCTGACCTTCGTCGCGCCGCCGCTGCTGACCTTCTTCGGGTCGGACGCGGGCAAGCTCGGCGGCGCGCTCGCATGGGGGATGATGTCGGCGTCGTTCCAGCCGATGCTCCGCTTCTATCGCCGCTCGCCGGTCTGGGGCGCGGCGGTCCCGCTGATCGCGCTCGTTTATGGCTGGTACACGCTGGTTTCGGCGGTGCAGACGTGGCGAGGGGCGGGGGGCCAGTGGAAGGGCCGGGCCCAAGCAAAAGCGAGCGCATGACCCCGAACCGCACCGCAACAACGGAAAATTTCCCCGTCGCCTCGTGGCTGATCCGCCCCGCCAACCGCGCGCCGATCATGGCGTTCTACCGCTTTGCCCGCGCCGCCGACGACACCGCCGACCACGCGCCGATCCCTCCCGCAGCCAAGCTCGACCGGCTCGAGGCGATGCGCGCGACGATCGCCGGGGAGGCCGAGGCCGAGCCGACCGCGCTCGCGCTGCGCGAGGCGATGGCCGCGCGCCGCCTGTCGCCCGACCACGCGCTCGACCTGCTGACCGCGTTCGTCCGCGACGTGACGAAACCGCGAACAGCGACTTACGATGATCTCTTCGGCTATTGCGCGAAGTCGGCAATGCCGGTCGGGCGCTTCGTCCTCGATGTCCACGGCGAGGATCGCGCGACGTGGCCCGCGTCGGACGCGCTGTGCGCCGCGCTGCAGATCAACAATCACCTCCAGGATTGCGGGAAGGACTTCCGCGAGATGGGCCGGGTGTATATCCCCGACGACATGCTTAACACCGCGGGTCTCGACATCGACGTTCTCGGCGGCACGCGCTCGCCGTCCGCCTTGCGCGCGATCATCGCCGAGCTCGCGCGCCGCGCCGAGGCGCTGCTGGCGCAGTCGGCCCCGTTCGCGGCGATGCTCCGAGACCGGCGGCTCGCGGCCGAGGTGCGCGTGATTCAGCGCCTCGCCGAGGACCTCGCGCGCCAGTTGCAGGTCCGCGACCCGCTCGCCGAGCGCATCGCACATTCGAAGCCGCGCGCCGCATGGCTCGCCCTGACCGCGGTGGTCGCGTGACCGACGACGACCGCGTCGCGCTCAACGGCCAGATTTCGCGGAGCTCGTTCTACGCCGGTATGCGCGTGTTGCCGAAGGCCGAGCGCGAGGCGATGTTCGCGGTCTATGCCTATTGCCGTGCGGTCGACGACATCGCCGACGACATCGACCGCGGCCGCAGTGACCGCGCCGCCGCGCTCGCCGCATGGCGCGGTGATATCGAGGCGCTCTACGCCGGCGGACCCCCGGGGCGCGCGTCGATGGTCGCCGATGCGGTCGCGCATTTCGGCCTCGCCAAGGAGGACTTCCTCGCGGTCATCGACGGGATGGACATGGATGTCGCCGCCGACATCCGCGCCCCCGACGTCGCCACGCTCGACCTGTATTGCGACCGCGTCGCGAGCGCGGTCGGGCGGCTGTCGGTGCGGATCTTCGGGATGACCGGCGAGCCCGCCATCGCGCTCGCGCATCACCTTGGCCGGGCGTTGCAACTGACGAATATCCTTCGCGATATCGACGAGGACGCCGCAATCGGGCGGCTGTATCTGTCGCGCGAGCATCTTGCGGCGCACGGGATCGTCGGCGACGATCCGCTAAAAGTCGCCGCCGACCCGGCGATCGACGGCGTCGCACGCGACCTCGCGGCGCTCGCGCACAAGCATTATGCCCACGCCAAGGCAATCCTTGCCGAGCGTCCGAAGGGGTATCTGTTCGCGCCGCGGTTGATGGCGGGGGTGTATTCGAAGACACTGTCGATGATGGAGGCGAGCGGCTGGCACCGCCCGCGCTCGCGGATCAAGCTGAGCAAGGCAGCGCTGCTGTGGACGGTGATCAAGGTCGGTCTGCTGCGGTGAGACTGGACGAGAAGTCGCTGGCCGTCGACGGCCATCAAGGATCGTGACGGTCCACGTCATCGGTGCCGGGCTCGCTGGCCTTTCGGCGGCGGTCGAACTCGCCGCCGCCGGGCAGCATGTCATCCTGTCGGAATCCGCTCCCCAGGCCGGGGGCCGCTGCCGCTCGTACGCCGACGCCGCAACCGGGCTGACGATCGACAACGGCAACCACCTCGTCCTGTCGGGCAACGGCGCGGTGATGGCGTATCTCGCACGGATCGGCGCGAGCGACCGGCTGCGCGGCCCCGAGCATACGGCGTTCGGCTTCGTCGACCTGAAGAGCGGACGCGCCGACAAGGGCGCCTTTGCCGTCGCGCCGAACGACGGGCCGGTGCCGTGGTGGATCTTCTCCGCCGCCCGCCGCGTGCCCGGAACCGGACCGCTCGACTATCTCGCGCTCGCCAAGCTGCTGCGCACTCCCGCCGGGGCGACGGTCGGCGAGGTCGTCGCAACGCACGGTCCGTTGTGGGACAAACTCCTCGAACCCGTCCTGCTGGCGGCGCTCAACACCCCGCCAGCGACCGCCTCCGCAACGCTGACCAGCGCCGTCGTCCGCGGCTCGCTCGCCCGCGGCGGCGCGGCGTGCCGCCCGCTGATCGCGCATCCGACGCTGGCGGCGGCGTTTGTCGACCCGGCGCTGGCGTACCTCCGGGCGAAGGGCGCGGAGATCCGCACCCGCCGACTCACCGCGCTAGGAATCGACGGCAACCGGCTGACGTCATTGACCTTCGCCGACGGAGGCGAGCCGGTCGACGGCGCGGTGATCCTCGCGGTCCCGGCCCCGGTCG
>JAYTTV010000144.1:0-1785 GCA_043745075.1 Sphingomonadaceae bacterium | reverse complement strand
GCGCGGCGGGAGCGCTCACGCTTGCCGACACCGCGCGGCTGCTGCGGCTGCGCGGGCAGGCGATGCAGGCGGCGGTGCCGGTCGGCGTCGGCGCGATGGCGGTGCTGATCGGGCTCGATCTCGACAAGTGCGCCCAAGCTGCTGCCGAGGCGGCCCAGGGCGAGGTTTGCGAGGTCGCGAACGACAATGCTCCCGGGCAGGTCGTCGTCTCGGGCCATACCGAAGCGGTGGCGCGCGCGATCACGATCGCCAAGACGATGGGCTCGCGGCACTCGGTTCTGCTGCCGGTGTCGGCGCCGTTCCATTGCTCGCTGATGGCTCCCGCCGCCGAGGCGATGCGTGTCGCGCTCGCCGATGTCGCGCTGTCGGCGCCGTTCGTGCCGCTCGTGTCGAACGTCACCGCGGACGTCGTCGCCGCCCCCGACAGCGTCCGCGGCGGCCTCGTCGCGCAGGTCACGGGCCGGGTGCGGTGGCGCGAGAGCATCCTGATGATGACGGCTGCGGGCGTGACCAACTTCGTCGAGCTCGGCGCGAAAGTCCTCACGCCGATGGTCAAGCGGATCACCCCCGATGCCACTGCAGAGAGCGCGGCCGACATGGCGGGAATAGAAATGGTCGCGAAGAAGCTTTAACCCGTCCGGCAAAACGGGGGTGGGGACTTCCAATCGGGCAAGTCGTTGACGTTGAAGGCATCGTTATACGGCAACGACCCCGCGTTCGTGTGGACTTCCGATTTCGAAGCCGCGATCCGGCAGGGCGCAAACCGGGCCCATCTGGTACATCTAGGGGAAGCAGAATGTTCGACCTGACCGGGATGACGGCGCTGGTGACCGGCGCGAGCGGCGGCATCGGCTCGGCGATCGCCCGCGCTTTGGCGGCGCAGGGCGCGCGGCTGGCGCTGTCGGGGACACGGGTCGGGCCGCTCGAAGCCCTCGCCGCCGAGCTGACCGGCGCGGTCGTCCTGCCGTGCGACCTCAGCGACGCCGTGGCGGTCGATGCGCTCGTTCCCGACGCGGTCAAGGCGCTGGGCTCGCTCGACATCCTCGTCAACAACGCCGGCGTCACCCGCGACAACCTCGCGATGCGGATGAAGGACGACGAGTGGGACACGGTGATGCGGGTCAACGTCGAGGCCGCCTTCCGCCTGTGCCGCGCCGCCTGCCGCCCGATGATGAAGGCGCGCTTCGGCCGCATCGTCACGATCACGTCGGTCGTCGGCCACACCGGCAACCCCGGGCAGGTTAACTACGCCGCGTCGAAGGGCGCGCTGACGGCGATGTCGAAGGCGCTGGCGCAGGAGGTCGCGAGCCGCGGCATCACCGTCAACTGCGTCGCGCCGGGCTTCATCGCCTCCCCAATGACCGCGGCGCTGACCGACGCGCAGACCGCCGCGCTGACCGCGCGCATCCCCGCTGGACGCCTCGGCGAGGGGATCGACGTCGCCGCCGCGGTCGCCTATCTCGCCAGCCGCGAGGCGGGCTACGTCACCGGCGCGACGCTCCACGTCAACGGCGGCATGGCGATGGTGTAGGCTTGTCAGCATCGGCAGGCACCGCTATCGCAGCGGCAAGGCTCAACGCCACAATTGGAGAGGGTATCCCATGACCGATGTCGCCGACCGCGTGAAGAAGATCGTCGTCGAGCATCTGGGCGTCGAGGCCGACAAGGTCACCGAGGACGCGAGCTTCATTGACGATCTTGGGGCCGACAGCCTCGACACGGTCGAACTCGTCATGGCGTTCGAGGAGGAATTCGGCGTCGAGATCCCCGACGATGCTGCCGAAA
>JAYTTV010000143.1:0-1799 GCA_043745075.1 Sphingomonadaceae bacterium | reverse complement strand
GCGAACATCGGCGACATCAGGATGCCGAACGGCGGATAGAGCACACCCGCCGCCACCGGCACGCCGATGCCGTTGAACAGGAACGAGAAGAACAGGTTCTGGCGGATGTTGCGCATCGTCGCGTCGGCCAATTTCCGCGCGCGCACGATCGCCGACAGGTCGCCGCGGGTCAGCGTCATGCCCGCGCTCTCGATCGCGACATCGGTGCCGGTGCCCATCGCCAGCCCGACATCGGCGGCGGCAAGCGCGGGGGCGTCGTTGATCCCGTCGCCCGCCATCGCGACTTTCGCGCCCGCCGCCTTGAGCTCGCCGACGATCCGCGCCTTGTCTTCGGGGCGAAGGTCCGCGCGGACGCCGTCGAGGCCGCCGACCGCGCGCGCCACGGCGTCGGCGGTGACCTGGTTGTCGCCGGTAAGCATGACCACGGTCAAGCCGTCCGCGCGCAACGCTGCGATCGCCTCGCGCGCGTTCGCGCGCACCGGATCGGCCACCGCGAGCAGGCCCGCAGCCTTTCCGTCGAGCGCGACGAACATTACCCCCGCGCCGGTCTCGCGATAGGGCGCTGCCGCGGCCTCGAGCGCGGCGGGATCGGCGCCGATGCGGGTCAGCTGCGCCGCATTGCCCACGACCACCGCGCGACCCCCCACGACCGCGCTGACCCCGAGACCGGTCTGCGAGGCGAAGTCTTCGACCGCGCCCGCTTCCAGCCCGCGCTCCTTCGCCGCGGTGACCACGGCGTGGGCGAGCGGGTGCTCCGACTGAGCCTCGACCGCCGCGGCGAGCCTGAGAAGCTCGTTTTCGCCTACGTCGCTCAGGACTTCGATCGCGATGAGCCTGGGCTTGCCCTCGGTGATCGTGCCGGTCTTGTCGATTACCAGCGTGTCCACGCCTTCGAGCGCCTGGAGCGCCTCGGCGTTCTTGACCAACACACCGGCGTGCGCGCCGCGCCCGGTGCCGACCATGATCGACATCGGGGTTGCCAGCCCGAGCGCGCAGGGGCAGGCGATGATCAGGACCGCGATCGCGTTGAGCAAGGCGTGGCCGAAGCGCGGCTCAGGGCCGACGAAGTTCCACACCACGAACGCCGCGAGCGCGATCAGCACGACCAGCGGGACGAACCAGCCCGAGATCCGGTCCGCGACCGCCTGGATCGGCGCGCGGCTGCGCTGCGCCTCGGCGACCATCCGCACGATCCGCGCCAGCATCGTGTCCGCCCCGACCGCGCGTGCCTCCATGACCAGGCTGCCGGTGCCGTTGACTGTGCCCCCCGTCACCGCGTCCCCGGCCTGCTTCTCGACCGGGATCGGCTCGCCGGTCAGCATCGATTCGTCGACCGCCGAGCGGCCTTCGACCACCACGCCGTCGACCGGAATCGCGTCGCCGGGACGGATGCGCAGCCGGTCGCCTGCGGCAACATCGCCGAGCGAGACTTGCTCCTCCGCTCCGTCGGCACCGATCCGCCGCGCGGTCTTGGGCGCGAGGTCCATCAGCGCGCGGATGGCCTTGCCGGTCGCGGCACGGGCGCGCAGCTCGAGCACTTGGCCCAGGAGGACCAGCGTGACCACCACGCCCGCGGCTTCGTAATAAACCGGGACAACGCCGCCGTGCATCCGGAAGCTCGGCGGGAACAGGCCTGGCGCAAGCGTTGCCACCAGGCTGTACAGAAAGGCCGCGCCGACCCCGATCGCGATCAGCGTGAACATGTTGAGATGGCGCGTACGCAGGGACGTCCACCCCCGCTCGAAGAACGGCTTGCCGCCCCACAGCACGATCGGCGCGGTGAGCGCGAGCTGGATCCA
>JAYTTV010000142.1:0-1802 GCA_043745075.1 Sphingomonadaceae bacterium | reverse complement strand
GGCTGAACGCGACCTTTTGGAGGTAGCCGAGCGACGAATAGCCGGTGCCGAAATCGTCGAGCGCGAAGCGAATGCCGAGACCCTTCAACGCCGCGAGCACCGCCACCGTCGCCGCGCGCTCGTTCAAAAACAGGCTCTCGGTGATCTCGAGTTCGAGCCGGTCGGGTTCGATCCCGAAATCGGCAAGCGCGGCGGCGACGCGCTCGACGAGGCGCGGATCGTCGAACTGGACCGGCGACAGATTGACCGCGACGCGGACGTGGCCGGGCCATTTGCGCGCCTGAGCGCACGCCTCGCGCAATACCCATGCGCCGATCTCGACGATCAGCCCGGTTTCCTCGGCGATCGGGATGAACTTCACCGGCGGGATCAGTCCGAGGGTCGGATGGTGCCAGCGGAGCAGCGCCTCGAAGCCGACGATGCCCTCGTCGGCGGCATCGACGACGGGCTGGTACGCGAGTGCGAACTGCCCCGCCGCGAGCGCGTCGCGCAAATCGGCCTCGATCGCGCGGCGCTCGTCGGCCTTGTCCTTGATCGCCGGGGTGAAGCGGCAGGCGTCGCCGCGCCCCGAGCCCTTGACCTCGTACAGCGCGAGATCGGCCGAGCGCAGCAGGATGTCGACCGTCGCGCCGTCGCCCGGACCGATCGCGAAGCCGACGCTCGCGCCGATCGTGACCGGGACGCCGTCGACGTCGAATGGGCACGCCAGCGTCGCGACGATCGCGCGCGACGCGGCTTCGGCGCGCGCGGTCGAGCTTTCGGGCAGGACGACGGCGAACTCGTCGCCGCCGAGCCGCCCGATATGCGCCTCCGCCCCCATCGCCGCCCGCAGCCGCGCCGCGACCTCCCGCAGCAGCCGGTCGCCCGCGAGATGCCCGAGCGTGTCGTTGACCGCCTTGAACCGGTCGAGGTCGACGAACAGCAACGCGCACCCCGTCCGCGTCCGGGTCGAGCGGACCAACGCTTCGTCGAGGCGTTCGCGGAGCAGCGAGCGGTTAGCGAGGCCGGTGAGCGGGTCGAACCGCGCGAGATGCGCGATGCGGTCGTGGCTCAGCCGGATGTCGGTAATGTCCGACCCGACCCCGCGATAGCCGGCGAAGCAGCCGCGCGCGTCGTGCTTCGGCGTCCCTGACAACTGCCACCACCGCGTCTCGCCGCCGACCTGGACTGGGGTGACGATGTCGCGGAACGGTCGGGCATGCGCGAGATGCTCGCCGAGCAGCCGGATCGCCTGCTGCGCCTCGGCGCCCCGCTGGCCGCTGCCGAGCAACGGCAACAGGTCCTGCCCGAGCATCGCCGCATGCGCGCGCCCGGCGACGAGCGCGAAGCGCGGCGAGACGTGGGTCAGCCGCCAGTCGCCGTCGATCTCGAACAGCCAGTCGCTGCCGTTCGCCTCGAACTCGCTGAGCAGCATGCCGATCACCGCCGCCTGCTCGGCATGCTCGGCCTCGGTCCGCATCCGCGCCATCATCGAGAAACTCGTCACCATCACCCCGCGGACGATCGCGACGGCGAAAGTCGCGATGCCGATCTGGACCGGCCACGCCGCGGTGCCGCCGGGAACGCCGACGATCGCCCCCGCCCCGACCAGCGTCACCAGCAGCGCGCTGGGCAGCGGCAGCACCGACGTCGCGAAGCCGCACATACCCATCACCGCAAGCGATAGCAGCGACAGATAGACCTGCTCGGGAGCCGCCGCGCGCGGGACGATATAGACCATGAACAACGCCCACAGCGCGCCGAAGGCGAGGATCTTGACGCTGAAGGCGGCGACGTCGGCGCGGCTCGCAGCCGCCGGGACC
>JAYTTV010000141.1:0-7003 GCA_043745075.1 Sphingomonadaceae bacterium | reverse complement strand
CGCCTTTTTCGATCGCCTTGTGGGCATGCTTGTTGTTGATGATGTCGTGCAGCACCACGCCGCCCCAACCGTGCACCGCGTCGTTGACATCGGTGCGCGCGCCCAGGCTGGTGATGATGATCGGCACCCGGTACTTGGCGCACATCGCCATGTCGTGGTCCAGCCGGTCGCTGCTCTTGTGCACGATTTGGTTGATCGCAAACGGCGCGGCTTTTTGCTCGGGGTGGGCTTGGTCCCAGGCGGCCAGGGTTTCGGTGATCTCGGCCAGCCAGTCGTCGAGCTGGGCGGCCGGGCGGGCGTTGAGCGCAGGCATCGAACCCACGACACCGGCCTTGCACTGCTCGATCACGAGCTTGGGGTTGCTGATGATGAACAGCGGCGCGGCAATGATGGGAAGCGGCAGGTTCGACAGGGCGGCGGGCAAGGGCACAGGCAACTCCGGATCAGGGTTTCAACATCGCCGGCCAGTGTGCAAGCACGCACCGGCCGGTCACTATCACGCGCGGGACAGGCGGGGACAGCGCTGGTTGGCTAGGACGACAGAAAAACGCTAAACGGCGAGGCGGTGGTCAGAAGGCCTCGATCGCCATGCCCACCGTGCCGGCAGCACCCTCGACGATGCTGTCGCGCAGGCCGGGCGCCTTGCTCAGCAGGTGGTCGCCGTAAAAGCGTGCGGTGTTGATCTTGGCGCGCATGAAGTCGGCCTCTTCGCCCAGCGCGAGCTTGTCCTCGGCCACCATCAGCGCCCGCGCCATCTGCCAGCCCGCCATCAGGTTGCCGGCCAGCATCAAAAAGGGCACGCTGCCGGCAAACACGGCGTTCGGGCTGGTGCTGCTGCCTTTGGCCATGCCGCCAGCGATGAAGGCCACCACATCCAGAAAGGCAACGCGGGCAGCCGTCAGGCGCTTGCGCATGGCCTGCGATGCGTCGCTGCTGCGCGCGGCCAGTGCGGCCTCGGTCAGCTCGATCTGGCCGGCAATGGCGCGCGCGGTGGCGCCACCGTCGCGGGCGGTCTTGCGGCCAATCAAGTCATTGGCCTGAATTGCGGTCGTGCCTTCGTAGATCGTCAGGATCTTGGCGTCGCGGTAGTACTGGGCCGCACCGGTCTCCTCGATGAAACCCATGCCGCCGTGAACCTGCACCCCCAGGCTGGTGACCTCCAGGCTCATCTCGGTGCAGTAGCCCTTGATCAGCGGCACCATGAACTCGTAGAACGCCTGGTTTTGCTTGCGCACCGCAGCGTCCGGGTGGGCATGGGCGGCATCCTGTGCCGCTGCGGCCACCAGCGCCATCGCCCGGCAGCCCTCGGTGTAGGCGCGCATCGTCATCAGCATGCGCTTGACATCGGGGTGGTGGATGATCGGCGCGGCCGCGTTCATCGAGCCATCGACCGGCCGGCTTTGCACCCGGTCACGGGCATAGCCCACGGCCTTCTGGTAGGACCGCTCGGCCACCGCGATGCCCTGCACACCCACCGCGTAGCGGGCGGCGTTCATCATCACGAACATGTACTCCAGGCCGCGGTTCTCTTGGCCGATGACGTAACCAACAGCGCCGCCGTGGTCGCCGTACTGCAGAACAGCCGTGGGGCTGGCCTTGATGCCCAGCTTGTGCTCGATGCTGACGCAGTGCACGTCGTTGCGTGCCCCCAGGCTGCCGTCGGCGTTGACCATGAACTTGGGGCAGACAAACAGCGAAATACCCTTGACGCCCTCGGGCGCACCCGTGACCCGCGCCAACACCAGATGGACGATGTTCTCGGCCATGTCGTGCTCACCGTAGGTGATGTAGATCTTGGTGCCGAACAGCTTGTAGCTGCCGTCGGGCTGGGGCTCGGCGCGGCTGCGCACCGCTGCCAGGTCCGAGCCGGCCTGTGGCTCGGTCAGGTTCATCGTGCCGGTCCAGCGACCCTCGACCATCTTCGGCAGATACTTGCGCTTCTGCTCATCCGACCCGACCGCGGCGATCGCCGCCTGCGCGCCCTCGTTGAGGCCAGGATACATCGAGAACGCCATGTTCGCGCTCGACAGATATTCGGCGATCGCGGTGCCGACGACGTGCGGCAGCCCCTGCCCGCCGTATTCGGGAGCGGCGGTGAGCGTCCCCCAACCGGCGACGACGAACGCGTCATACGCCGCCTTGAACCCGGCGGGCGTCGTCACCGAACCGTCGGGGTGGCGGGTGCAGCCTTCCTGGTCGCCGCTGAGGTTGAGCGGCTGGAGGACGCCTTCGCAGAACTTCGCCCCTTCCTCGAGGATCGCCTGGACGACGTCGGGGGTCGCGTCGGCAAAGCCCGGCAGGTTCGAATATTTCTCGAGGCCGACGACCGCGCTCAGAACGAACTGCGTGTCTTTGACCGGGGCACGATAGGCGGGCATCAATGTTGGCTTTCGGTGTCGCCGAGCTGTTCCTCGACGATGGCGCAGAAGGATTGCAGTTCTTCAATCGTCGCGTCGATGTCGGCCTTTTGTTCGGCGAGCAGCGCGATCCGGTTGCGGCATTTCTCGAGCGTCACCCGGCGCTGCTGCACCCGACCGTCGCCGAGGTCGTACAGGTCGATCATCTCGCGGATTTCGGCGAGGCTGAAGCCGACGTTTTTGGCGCGCAGGATCCACGCCAGCCGGTTGCGATCGCGCCGCGAATAGACCCGGTTCTGGCCGTTGCGCGTCGGCGCGATCAGCCCCTGATCCTCGTAGAAGCGGATCGCCCGCGGCGTAACGTTGAACCCGGTGCTGAGGTCGGTGATGGTAAAGGTCTCCGCCCCGCACGGCGGCGGCGGCACGGCGACATGGGCGAAAACCGGCTGTTCGATCATAGCGACCGGTGTAGTTGACGTTTGCGTCAACCGCAAGTGTGCGCGTCCGTTGCGCTGGTTGCGATTGTGCGCGCATAGTCGCGACGATGTCGAATGATCCTGCCGCACCCGTTGCCCCGCGCTCCGACGTCCGCAAGGTCATTCCGCCGTGGTCGTGGGTGGTTCCCGGCGCGGCGTGGCTGGCGATCGCGCTGGTTGCCCCCGGCTCCGCGGGCGGCAGCGGCATGCTGATCCTCGGCGCGGCGCTGTTTGCGACGGTGTTCGCCGCGGTCCACCACGCCGAGGTCATCGCCCACCGCATCGGCGAGCCGTTCGGCACGCTGGTCCTCGCGCTTGCGGTGACGGTGATCGAGGTCGCGCTGATCGTCTCGATCATGCTGTCGGCGAAGGGCACGCACGAGGCGAGCCTCGCCCGCGACACGGTCTTCGCCGCGGTGATGCTGGTGTGCAACGGTGTCCTCGGCCTGTGTTTGCTCGTTGCCGGCATCCGCTTCGGCGAGCCGGTGTTCCGTGCCCGCGCCGCGTCGTCGTACCTTGCGGTGCTCGCGGTGCTGGCGACCGCGTCGCTGGTCTTGCCCGAGTTCACCCATTCTGCTCCGGGGCCGGTGTACACCCATGCCCAGCTGATCTTCGTCGCGGTCGTCGCGGTCGTGCTGTACGGCGTCTTCCTGTTCGTCCAGACCGTCCGCCACCGCGACTATTTCCTCCCCGCTGGCGGAGCCGACGCGCGTGACGCGCATGCCGCGCCGCCCTCGACGCTGGCGACCGGCATCGCCGCGCTGATCCTGCCGGTCGCCCTCGGCGCCGTGGTCCTCCTCGCCAAGACGCTGTCCCCCGAACTCGAGGCGGCGATGCGCGCCGCCAATGTCGCGCAGCCGGCGGCGGCGGTCGGCGTGATCGTCGCGGCGCTCGTCCTGCTTCCCGAAGCGGTGTCGGCGGTTCAGGCGGCGCGGGTCAACCGGCTCCAGACGAGCGTCAATCTCGCGCTCGGCTCGGCGCTGGCGTCGATCGCGCTGACGATCCCCGCAGTCGCCGCAGTGGCGATCTGGACCGGCCAGCCGCTCACCCTCGGGCTCGGCGACACCGGGCTGGTGTTCCTCGCGCTGACCTTCATCGTGACGACGCTGACGCTAAGCAGCGGCCGGGCGACGGTCCTCCAGGGCGCGATCCACCTCGCGATCCTCGCGCTGTTCCTGTTCCTCGTGATCGTGCCCTGACGCGTCAGCCGCGCGCCAGCGACCCGTCGCCGGTCACGGCGCGGTAGAAGCACGATCGCTCGCCGGTGTGGCATGCCGGTCCTGCGGGCGTGACCCGCAGCCACAGCGCGTCCTGATCGCAGTCGATCCGCAGTTCGACCACCGCCTGCGTGTTCCCCGACGTCGCGCCCTTGTGCCAGACCTCCTGCCGCGACCGGCTCCAGTAATGCGCCTCGCCCGTGGCGAGCGTCGCAGCGAGCGCGGTCGCGTTCATGTGTGCGACCATCAGCACCTCGCCCGTCGCGGCGTCGGTCGTCACCGTCTGGACCAGCCCGCGATCGTCCCATCGCGGATCGAGGATGGTTCCGGTTTCGCGGCTGGCGTCGCTCAATTCGCTGCTCCTGTGGCACTTTAGTGACGACGAAGGGGAGACATATGCGCCACTCGGTCCTATATGCGCCGCAAGTTGCCGCCCTGGGGAGTCCCGATGGACGACTTTACGACCGACCCGTTCGACGGTGATCATCTCCACGAGGAATGCGGCGTGATCGGCGTCTATGGGGCCGAAGGCGCCGCGGCGCTCTGCGCGCTCGGCCTCCACGCGCTCCAGCATCGCGGGCAGGAAGCCGCCGGCATCACCAGCTTTGACGGCAAGGACTTCCACACCCACCGCGCGATGGGCCATGTCGCAGGCAACTTCGACTCCGACGACGTCATCGCCCGGCTCAAGGGCGAGGTCGCGATCGGCCACAACCGCTACGCCACGACCGGCGAGACCGCGCTGCGCAACGTCCAGCCGCTGTTCGCCGAGCTCGCCTCGGGAGGCTTTGCAATCTGCCACAACGGCAACATCTCGAACGCGGTCAAGCTCCGCAAGGATCTCGTCCGGCGCGGGTCGATCTTCCAGTCGACGAGCGACACCGAGGTCATCATCCACCTCGTCGCCACGAGCACCTACCGCACCCTGCTCGACAAGTTCATCGACGCGCTCAAGCAGGTCGAGGGCGCATACAGTCTGCTCTGCCTGACCGGCGAGGGCATGATCGCGTGCCGCGACCCGCTCGGCGTCCGCCCGCTCGTCCTCGGGCGATTGAACGACGCGTATATCCTCGCGTCGGAGACCGTCGCGCTCGACGTCGTCGGCGCGACCTTCCTGCGCTCGGTCGAGCCCGGCGAGCTGATCGTCATCACCGCGCGCGGCCTGCGCTCGCTCCGCCCGTTCGGGGTGACCCGCCCGCGCCCGTGCATCTTCGAGCACGTCTATTTCTCGCGCCCCGACTCGGTCGTCGACGGCCGCAGCGTCTATCAGGTCCGCAAGCAGATCGGCGTCGAACTCGCCAAGGAAAGCCCGTGCGTCGCCGACATGGTCGTGCCGGTTCCCGACTCGGGCACCCCCGCCGCGATCGGCTTCGCGCAGGCTGCGGGCATCCCGTTCGAGCTTGGCATCATCCGCTCGCATTATGTCGGGCGGACCTTCATCCAGCCGGGCGACCAGATCCGCAACCTCGGCGTCAAGCTCAAGCACAATGCCAACCGCGCGCTGATCGACGGCAAGAAGATCGTCCTGATCGATGACTCGATCGTCCGCGGCACGACGAGCCTCAAGATCGTCCAGATGCTCCGCGATGCCGGGGCGGAGGAGGTCCACATGCGGATCGCCTCGCCGCCGACGCGGCACAGCTGCTACTACGGGGTCGATACCCCCGAACGCTCGAAGCTGCTCGCCGCCAACATGGACGTCGAGCGGATGCGCGAATACATCAAGGTCGACAGCCTCGCCTTCCTGTCGATCGACGGGCTGTACCGCGCGCTCGGAGAGGACATGCGCGACGACTCGGCCCCGCAGCATTGCGACGCGTGCTTCACCGGCGACTATCCGACCAGGCTGACCGACCAGGAGGACATCGAGGTGCCCGACCAGCTCTCGATGCTGGCGGAGCGGATGATCTGAAGCTTCCCCTCTCCTTCAGGGGAGGGGCGAGAGACGTCGCACTTGCGATGGCCCGGGGGTGGGGAGCCACCAGCGGATCGATCGCGGTGACTCCCCCACCGACCCCTCCCCTGAAGGGGAGGGGAGCAGGAAAGAAACGATGACCACCCTCACCGGCAAACTCGCGCTCGTCACCGGCGCATCGCGTGGGATCGGCGCCGCCACCGCCGAGGCGCTCGCCGCCGCCGGCGCGCATGTGATCCTGACCGCGCGGACCGAGGCCGGGCTGATCGAGGTCGACGACCGGATTCATGCGGCGGGCGGTAGCGCGACGATCGCCCCGTTTGACCTAACCGACGGCGATGCGGTCGACCGGCTCGCGGCGGCGCTCCACGCGCGCTGGGGCAAGCTCGATGTGCTGGTCCTCAACGCGGCGACGCTCGGCACGCTGACTCCGGTGCCGCATATCGCGCCCAAGGACTTTGACTTCGTCGTCGCGCTTAACCTCACCGCGAACTGGCGGCTGATCCGCGCCTTCGACCCGCTGCTCCGCGCGAGCGACGCCGGGCGGCTAGTGACGCTGACCTCGTCGGTCGCGACGACGCCGCGCGCCTATTGGGGGACCTATGCCGCGACCAAGGCGGCGCTCGACAGCCTAGTGCTGACCTATGGCGAGGAGGTCCGCAACGTCAGCGCGGTCCGCGTCGCGGTGGTCGATCCGGGCGCGACGGCGACGACGATGCGGGCGCGGGCGTTTCCGGGCGAGGACCAGACGGCGCTCAAGCCGCCCTCAGCAGTGGCGGACATGTTGGTCAGCCTGCTGGCGACCGATTTTGCGACCGGCAGCCGCCACCGGGCTTAGGACCGAGAGCGACTAAGCCGCGATCTTGCCGCGCTTTGCCTTGGTCAGCTTCTTGACAATCATGTCGCGCTTGAGCTTCGACAGATGGTCGAAGAACAGGATGCCCTCGAGGTGATCCATCTCGTGCTGGAGGCACGTCGCCATCAGCCCGTCGAGCTCCTCCTCGTGCGCGACACCGTCGTAATCGAGCCACTTCGCCC
>JAYTTV010000140.1:0-7073 GCA_043745075.1 Sphingomonadaceae bacterium | reverse complement strand
ACCGTGCGGTCTACGACATCGGCTACACCCTCCACGAACGCCTGCTCCGCCCCGACGCGGTCGCGATCGAGGGCGTGTCGCTCGTCCGGCGCACGGGGGACGACCTGCAGAAACAGGTCGATGCCCGCTTCGCGACGCAGGTCCCCAAGCCGGAGGCCGATGCCGACGCCAAGCCCGATGCCGAGGTCAAGCCCGCTGCAAAGCCCGCCGAGTGACCCCCTTCGCGGCGGCATTGCGATCGGGTATCGATGGCGCGTCATTTCCGGGGAGAGACGCCATGCGCCACATCAAGACCTGCCTGATCGCCGCGCTTCTGCTTGGCAGCGCCGCCGCGAGCGCGCATCCCGAAATGGCGGTCGCCGACAAGAACCGCCCCGCCGCCGATGTCGCGCGCGACGCCGACCGCAAGCCGGCCGCGATGCTCGAGTTCGCGAAGATCGACCATGGCAAGAAGGTCGTCGATTTCATTACCGGCAAGGGCTATTTCACCCGCCTGTTCGCGGTTGCGGTCAAGCCCGGCGGCAGCGTCATCGGCGTCGTCCCGAAGCAGGTCGCCGACCGCGATCCCGCGACCGTCGCGGCGATGGCGGCGATCGCCGCCGAACCCGCGTACGGCGATGTCACCATCGTCTCGGGGCTGCTCGATCCGTCGATCGCCAACGTCGACGTGATCTGGACCGCGCAAAACTATCACGACCTCCACAACGCGCCCCCCGAAGTCCTCGCCGGGGCGAATAAGGCGGTGTTCGCCGCACTCAAGCCGGGCGGCTATTATGTCATCGTCGACCACGCCGCGCTCCCCGGAGCCCCCGCCGACGTGACCAACACGCTCCACCGGATCGACCCCGCGGTGGTCAAGGCCGAGGTCACCGCCGCGGGCTTCGTCCTCGACGGCGAGAGCAAGGCGCTGGCCAACCCCGCCGACGACCACTCGAAGGCGGTGTTCGACCCGTCGATCCGCGGCCACACCGACCAGTTCGCGCTGCGCTTCCGCAAGCCGTAGGCGCCGCGATCGGGGCGCCATTGCCGTCGCCCCGGCCGGCGTGCTTTCCGCCCACGCTGTCCTACAGGACCTGCGATCGGCTATGATAGCGCCGTCGAGTCGGCGTGTGTTTGCCGCGACACGCTCTTTCTCATTGCTGGATCGAGGCCACGCCGGAATGCCGCCGTCGTGTGGACTTAGTGGACTTCCGGGGGGAGGGGCGGCGACGTTTCGGCGAAAAAGCCGGTCGTTGCGTGGACTTGTGTAACCTTTGGATCAGCGAAGCCACCTCGCCTTAGCGACGTGGCGTGTGGACTTTCGCCTCGGGAGGCAGCGACGAATACTGCAAAAACCCGGTCGTTGCGTGGACTTGTGTAACCTTTGACGCGGAAAGAGCCAGGTCGGTTAAGTCCACGGCCCGCTCCCGCGCTACTCCTCCGGCGCCGTCCGCGCTTCCCACGCCGCGCGGATCGCGTCGGCGGTGCTCGGCTCGCCGGTCTCGGTCCAGCCGGGCGGCCCCGCGATCGTCATCCAGCGCCCGCGCCACGTCTGTGCCGCCCGCAGGTCGCGGGCGATCGCGACCCATTCGTGGGTGGCGGTCAGCAGCGGGTTGAAGGTGGCGATGTTGTGGACGAGGCCGTAACGGACCGGCTCGTCGTCGCGCTCGGCCTCGAAGGTGCCGAACATCCGGTCCCAGACGATGAACACCCCGGCGTAGTTGCGGTCGAGGTAGCGCGGGTTGCTGCCGTGGTGGACGCGGTGGTGCGACGGCGAGTTGAGGACGTATTCGAGCCCGAACGGGAGCCGCCGGACGGCCTCGGTATGGACCCAGAACTGGTAGATCAGGTTGATCGCGGCGACAAACAGCACCAGCCGGACGTCGAAGCCGATCAGCAGCAGCGGCAGGCGGAAGGCGAAGCTCAGCGACAGGAAGCCAGTCCATGTCTGCCGTAGCGCGGTGGTCAGGTTATAATGCTGGCTCGAATGGTGGATGACATGGCTCGCCCAGAACCAGCGGACGCGGTGGGCGCTGCGGTGGAAGGCGTAATACAGCAGGTCGTCGAGGACGAAGCACAGTACCCCCGCCCACCACGTCACCGGGATCGCGAAGAGGTGGAAATGGCTCGCGGCCGTATAGGTCGCGACGATCGTCGCGCCGAAGACCACCGCCGCCATCGTGCTGCCGAGCCCCATCGTCAGCGAGGTGAAGGTGTCGCGCCAGTCATAATCGCCCCTCGCGCCGAAGCGGATCGCGAGCATCTCGACGAGGACGAGGACGATGAACGCCGGGGTGGCGATCTCGATCGGGTCGGGCCAGTGGGTCATCGCTCGACCTCGACCACCCAGCGGTCGCCGTGGCCGCGGACCCGCGCGGTCCGCCCGTCGCTGCCGCGAACAAGGGCACTGCGGCCACTATCGTCGATCGCCGCGTCGACGCCGTGGAACCCGGGCATCTGCGCCTCGGCGATGCGGCTGGCCTCGGCGGTATCGGTCAGCAGCGGGCTGCGCGCGAAGCCGATCGCCCGGGCGAACATGACCAGCGTCAATATGCCGAGGATCGAGACGAAGATCATGCGCCGGACAGGCTGACCAATGTCGGGCGGAGGCCCGAGACGTCGTAGCGGCCGCTCGCGGCGGCGGCGATGATCGCGTCGGGGTCGCCGCCGCGCTTCGCCTCGGCGAGCGCCCACAGGTTCGCCGAGCGCGTCCCCGAGCGGCAGAAGGCGAGGACCGGGCCGGCGGCGTCGAGCACCGCCGCCATCGCCGCGATCTGCCCCATGTCGAAGCCGCGATGGTCGACCGGGATCGCGGTGTAACCGAGCCCCGCCGCCGTCGCTGCGGCGGCGATCTCGGCGGACGCGGGCTGGCCGTACTCCTCGCCGTCGGGGCGGTTGTTGACGACGTGGGTGAACCCCGCGGCGGCGGCGTCGGCGAGGTCGGCGGGGGCGATCTGCCCGGCGACGGAGACAGCTTCGGTGAGGCGGATGAACATGGGGCTATTCTAGCGACCCGGGGAGAGTGGCGCTATGGCCGTCCGCGCGACGGCTCGGCCTGGATGCGGCGTTCGAGGACGTCGTAGTGAACCACGCGCTCGTCGCAGCGCAGGATCAGCGAGCGCGTGCCCGGCGGGACGTGCGCGAGGGTGGTGTCGGGGCCCATGAAGCGCTCGATCGCCTCGATCGTGTCGAACGCCATCACGGTGGTGAACTCGACCGCGTCGCCGTCTTCCCGGCGGAGGACGTCGACCTGGAGGAAGCCGGCGATGTTGCGTGCTTCGATGTCGGGGATGACCTCGGTTAGGAGGAGGCGCTGGTACGCATCGGCGTTGGCGGGGGTCGTCCACGCGTGCCACACCCGGGCGATCATCAGCTGGTCGCTCCGCCCTGCGCGACCGCGGCGGGACTGCCGGGCAGCGGGATGAACTCGTCGTCGCCGGGGACGCGCGGGAAGCGCCCGGCGCGCCAATCGGCCTTCGCCTGCTCGATCCGCTCGGTCGATGCGCTGACGAAGTTCCACTCGATGTGGCGGGGGGCGTCGAGCGCCGCGCCCCCCAGCAGCATCGCCCGGGTCGGCTCGAGCGCGGTCCATGCGACCTCGCCGCCGGGGGCGAGGACGACCATCGCCCCCGCGTCGTAACGCGTGCCGTCGAGGTCGATCGCACCCGACACGATATAGACCGCGCGCTCCTCGTGCTCGCCGGGGAGGGCCACCGAGGCGCCGGTCTCGGCTTCGACGTCGATGTAGAACAGCGGGGACAGCGCGGCGACGGGCGAGGTTGCGGCAAACGCGGTCCCGGCGATCAGCGTGCGTTTCGCCCCCCCAAAGGCGATCGAGGGCAAAGTATCGGCGGGGTGGTGCGCGAAGGCGGGGGCGTCCTCGGCATGGTTCTGCGGCAGCGCGACCCACGACTGGATGCCGTGCATCCGCTGGCCGCTGGCGCGCGCGGCGGGCGGGGTGCGCTCGCTATGGGTGATGCCCCGCCCGGCGGTCATCCAGTTGACCGCGCCGGGCTCGATGTCGACGATGGTGCCGAGGCTGTCGCGATGCCCGATCGCGCCGTCGAACAGGTACGTCACCGTCGCCAGCCCGATATGCGGGTGCGGCCGGACGTCCATCCCGGTGCCCGGTGCGAACACCGCCGGGCCGAGATGGTCGAAGAAAACGAACGGCCCGACGTTGCGCAACGCCGCCTGCGGCAGCACGCGGCTGACGCTGAAGCCGCCGAGATCGCGGGTGTTGCCGTGGAGGACTTGGGTGACAGTCATGCGGGCACCGAATTCAGTTCGTTCAGTACCGCACGTCGTTCCGCCATGATCTTGAGTGCCGGCATCACACGCTCCGTTTCCACGGACGTAGTAACATACGGGCGATCGGAGCGTAAGCGAGCCGCTACTCCGCCGCCTCGTCCAACCCCTCCGGCGGCAGATTATGCCCGAGCAGCCGCAGCAGCTCCGCCGCGCTGGCGACGATGTTCGTCCCCGGGCCGAAGATCGCGGCGGTGCCGGCGGCGCGGAGGAAGTCGTAATCCTGCGCCGGGATGACGCCCCCGGCGATGACACGGATGTCGCTGCGACCGGCGGCCTTGAGCGCGGCGATGAGTTCGGGGATCAGGCTCTTGTGCCCGGCGGCGAGGCTCGATGCGCCGACGATGTCGACGTCCTCGGCGACGGCGAGTGCGGCGGCTTCGCTGGGCGTCTGGAACAACGGCCCCATCGTCACTTCGAAGCCGAGGTCGGCGAACGCGGTGGCGACGACCTTCGCGCCGCGGTCGTGGCCGTCCTGCCCCATCTTGGCGATCATCACGCGCGGGCGGCGGCCCTTGCGCTGCTCGAACGCGGCGATCCCGGCCTGGACGCGGGCGTAGCCGGGGTCGCCGCCGTACGCCGCGCCATAGACGCCGCTGACCATGCGGACGACGGCGGCGTGGCGCCCGAAGACGTCCTCCATCGCGCTGCTGATCTCGCCGAGCGTGCACCGCGCCCGCGCCGCCTCGACCGCGAGCGCGAGGAGGTTGCCGTCCCCGCCCGCACCGTCGCGCAATGCGTCGAGCGCGGCCTCCGCCCGAACTGGATCGCGGGTCGCGCGGACGTGGGCGAGCAGCGCGATCTGGCCTTCGCGGACGCTGTCCGAATCGACGTCGAGGATGTCAATCGCATCGTCGGTGTCCCGGGCATATTTGTTGACCCCGACGACGACGGTCTCGCCGCGATCGACGCGCGACTGGGCTGCGGCGGCGGCTTCCTCGATCTGCAGCTTGGGGTAGCCGCTCGCGACAGCGACGGTCATCCCGCCCATTTTCTCGATGTCCTCGATCATCGCCCACGCCTTGTCGGCGAGCTCGGCGGTCAGCGCCTCGACGTAATACGACCCGCCGAGCGGATCGACGACGCGGGTGATCCCGGTCTCCTCGGCAAGCACGAGCTGGGTGTTGCGCGCGATCCGGGCGGAAAAGTCGGTCGGCAGCGCGATCGCCTCGTCGAGCGCATTGGTGTGGAGCGACTGGGTGCCGCCGAACACCGCCGCCATCGCCTCGACCGTCGTTCGCACGACATTGTTGTACGGGTCGCGCTCGGTCAGCGACACGCCGCTCGTCTGGCAATGCGTCCGCAGCATCAACGACTTCGGGTCCTTCGCGCCGAAGTTCGCCATGATCTTCGACCACAAGGTTCGCGCCGCGCGGAGCTTCGCCACCTCCATAAAGAAGTTCATGCCTATGGCGAAGAAGAAGCTCAGCCGGGGGGCAAACGCATCGACGTCGAGGCCTCTCGCCTGCGCGGCACGAACGTATTCCATCCCGTCGGCGAGGGTGAAGGCGAGTTCCTGGAGCTGCGTCGCCCCGGCCTCCTGCATGTGATAGCCCGAGATCGAGATGGAATTGAACCGCGGCATAGTCGCGGCCGTATACGCGATGATGTCGGCGACGATCCGCATCGACGGCGCGGGCGGGTAGACATAGGTGTTGCGGACCATGAACTCCTTGAGGACGTCGTTCTGGATCGTCCCCTCGAGCAGCTCGGGCGCGACCCCCTGCTCCTCCGCCGCGACGATGAAGAAGGCGAGGCACGGGATGACCGCGCCGTTCATCGTCATCGACACGCTCATCTTGTCGAGCGGGATGCCGTCGAACAGGATCTTCATGTCCTCGACGCTGTCGATCGCGACCCCGGCCTTGCCGACGTCGCCCGACACGCGCGGGTGATCGCTGTCGTAGCCGCGGTGCGTGGCGAGATCGAATGCGACCGACAGGCCCTTTTGCCCGGCGGCGAGGTTGCGGCGGTAGAAGGCATTCGACGCCTTGGCGGTCGAGAAGCCCGCATATTGGCGGATCGTCCACGGTCGCCCGGCGTACATCGTCGCCTTGACCCCGCGGGTGTACGGCGCGAACCCCGGCAGGCCGGGATCGATGCCGGCGACGTCGGCGTCGGTGTACAACGGCTTTACCGTGATGCCCTCGGGCGTCTCCCAGTCGAGGTCGCGGCCCTTGACCTCCTTCGCCGCAAGTGCCGTCCAGTCGTCGATCGAACCCGTCATAGCGCGCCTCCGACGCCTCATTACACAAGCCTCGAGCGAAAGCCGAAGCGTTATCGCTTGACCACGAGTTCGGTACGCGTTCAGACTGATATAACGTCGCAGGGATATGTGTGAGCGAAGTACGCGATCTCGACTCGATGCAGCCGGCGCTGCGCGCGCTGCGCTTCCCGGCGTTGCGACCATATTGCGACGACGCGCAGCCGATCACCGACACGCCCGAGATGGCCGCCGGGCGCGCACTGCTGATGACCGGATGGGAGCGACTTCTCCGCGGCACGATCGAATGCGTCGACGTCCACATGCGCAACGGCTGGATCATCCCCGACATCATCGAGCTGCGCGTCCGCGGGCCGATGGCCGAGGCGTCGACGGTGTACGGGGCGTGGAACCACGCGTTCGTGCTCGACGAGGTGGCGATGGTCCGCTGCGTCGATTTCGGGCGATTCCGGGACTAGGCTTCGGGGTCTGCGGGGGGTAGCAATCGCCGCTTAGCCGACGTTGCGCGGTGTGTTATCCTTTGGTCCAGAAGGATAGCGCATGACCGTGATTATCACCGCCA
>JAYTTV010000139.1:0-1848 GCA_043745075.1 Sphingomonadaceae bacterium | reverse complement strand
TTCGAGTCGGGGTATTTGTCGCCGTCGGGATCGTCGGGCGAGCCGAGGCCGTCGATGACGATCGCGCGGGAATATCGGTCGTCCTTCGGGACTGCGCGCGCGAATACGCCGCTTGCCGCCAGCCCTGCCGCCCCCGCCAGAACCGCGCGTCGCGTCGTCTTCATCGCTTACTCCCCCGATACAGCCGGAACGATAGCGCAGCGCGGGACGGTCCGGTAGAGACATGGCGGTGACCGCCGTTCCCCTCACCCCCCTCCGCCGCCCCGAGGACGTCGACGCCGCGTTGCGCCCGCAGACGCTCGACGATTTCGTCGGGCAGGCGGCAGCGCGCGAGAACCTGCGTGTGTTCATCGCCGCGGCGAAGGGGCGGGGGGAGGCGCTCGACCATGTGTTGTTCCATGGGCCGCCCGGGCTCGGCAAGACCACGCTAGCGCAGATCGTCGCGCGTGAGCTTGGGGTCGGGTTCCGCGCCACGTCCGGCCCTGTGATCGCCAAGGCGGGCGATCTCGCCGCGCTGCTGACCAACCTCGAAGCCAATGACGTGCTGTTCATCGACGAGATTCATCGCCTCTCGCCCGCGGTCGAGGAAATCCTCTATCCGGCGATGGAGGACCGCGCGCTCGACCTGATGATCGGCGAGGGGCCGTCGGCGCGAAGCGTGCGGATCGACCTGCCGCCGTTCACCCTCGTCGGGGCAACGACGCGTGCCGGGCTGGTGACCACGCCATTGAGGGACCGGTTCGGCATTCCGCTGCGGCTGCAATTCTACTCGGTCGCCGAACTCGAAAGCGTGGTCACCCGCGCCGGGCGGCTGCTGGCGATGGACCTGACGCCCGAGGGGGCGCGGGAGATCGCGGGGCGGTCGCGCGGGACGCCGCGGATCGCCGGGCGGCTGCTGCGCCGGGTGCGCGACTTTGCCGGGGCAAGCACGGTCGATCGGGCGGCGGCGGATCGCGCGCTGAACCGGCTCGAGGTCGACACGCTCGGATTGGACGCGATGGACCGGCGCTATTTGATGATGATCGCCGACATTTACCGTGGCGGGCCGGTCGGGGTGGAGACGCTCGCCGCCGGACTGTCGGAGCCGCGTGATACCGTCGAGGAAGTGGTCGAGCCGTATTTGATCCAGACCGGGCTGGTGGCGCGGACGGCGCGCGGGCGGATGCTCAATCCGGCGGCGTGGAAGCACCTTGGGGTCAAGCCGCCCGTTACCGCGATGCAGTTACCGCTGTTGGACGATGACGCCTGATCGAGCGTGGCCGGGCGAAAGGCTCCACTTTATAACTAGCCGTCATCCCCGCGGAGGCGGGACCCATCACCACAACCGGTTGGGCCGATGGGTCCCCGCCTTCGCGGGGATGACGGAAGAGGGGGAGCGTCTCACCCCCGCGGAAGCTGGGTCAGCGGCGTCTCGGGCAGCTTTTCCGGCTTTGCCCCGACCTCGGCCTCGGTCAGCACCGGCGCGTTGACCGCATCGGCGTGACCCTGCGCAAGTTCGTCGGCGGTCAGCGGTTTTGCGTTCGGATCGATCGTCACCGGCATGGCGGGGGCTCCTTAAAACTCTCCCGACAACGCTGGCGGCGGCCACCGGCTCCGTCAGATTCCCGCGTACCATTCGTAGCCGCGATCTTCCCAATAGCCGCCCTTGCCGAGCTCCATCTTGGCGAAGCTGTCGACCGCTTCGATCCGCATGACATACTTCGCCTGCTTGTACCCGAGCTGGCGTTCGATCCGCATCCGGCACGGCGCGCCGTGGGCGACGTCGAGCGGCTGGCCGCGCATCGAATGCGCGATGATCGTCTGCGGGTGGAAGGCGTCGACGAGGTCGATGCTCTCGTAATAGCGCCC
>JAYTTV010000138.1:0-7117 GCA_043745075.1 Sphingomonadaceae bacterium | reverse complement strand
CCGTTTCCGACACGACATCGCCGCGCAGCAACAGGCAGACCGACTTCGCGCTCCCGCGCCCGACCCGCCCGCGCAACTGGTGGAGCTGCGCGAGGCCGAAGCGCTCGGCCGCCTCGACGATCATCAGCGTCGCGTTCGGCACGTCGACCCCGACCTCGATTACCGTCGTCGCGACGAGCAGCTTGATCCGGTCGGCGGCGAAATCGGCCATCACCGCGTCCTTCTCCGGCGCCTTCATCCGCCCGTGGACGAGCCCGACGGTGTCGCCGAAGCGCGCGCGGAGCATCGCCGCGCGGGTCGTCGCCGCCGCTTCGTCGCCGACTTCCGACCCCTCGACCAGCGGGCAGACCCAATACGCCTGGCCGCCGCCGTCGACATGGCGCGCGAGCCCGGCGACGACGTCCTCGATCCGACTCGCGGCCACCACCCGCGTGTCGATCGGCTGGCGCCCGGGGGGCAGTTCGTCGAGCTTCGACACGTCCATCTCGCCGTATGCGGTCAGCGCCAGCGTCCGCGGGATCGGCGTCGCGGTCATCACCAGCAGGTGCGGCGGCATCTCGGCCTTGGCGCTGAGCATCAGCCGCTGGTGGACGCCGAACTTGTGCTGCTCGTCGACGACGACGAGGCCCAAGTCGCGGTACGTCACCGCCTCCTGGAAGATCGCGTGCGTCCCGATCAATATGTCGATGTCGCCGCTCGCCAGCCGGTCGAGCAGCGCCGCGCGCTCGCGCCCCTTGTCGCGCCCCGTCAGGATCGCGACGCGGACCGGCACGTCGCCGAGGAGCTCCGTCAGCTTGGCGCAATGCTGGCGCGCGAGAATTTCGGTCGGAGCGAGGAACGCCGCCTGCGCCCCGCTTTCGACCGCGGTCAGCATCGCCGCGAGCGCCACCATCGTCTTGCCCGCGCCGACATCGCCCTGAAGCAGCCGCAGCATCGGCGCCGACTGTTCGAGATCGCCGCGGATCTCCTCGATCGAGCGGCGTTGCGCGCCCGTCAGCGGCCACGGCAGGCTCGCCACGAGCGCCGCGGTCAGCGCCCCCGTCCCCGGCAGCGCCCGCCCGCGCCGCCGCCGCGTGCTCGCGCGGACGAGCAGCAGCGCGAGCTGGTTCGCCAGCAGCTCGTCGTACGCCAGCCGGTCGTGCGCGTTGCTGTCGTCGCGCAGCGCGTGCGCCGCCGCGAGCGCCGCGCGCCACGGCGTCCAACGGGTTCGCGCCAGCACGCTCGGCTCGATCCATTCGGGGAGTTCGGGGGCGCGCTCGAGCGCGGTCTCGACGAACGACGCCATCCGCCGGTTGGTGACGCCCTCGGTCAGGCCGTAGACCGGCTCGCGCGGCGGGATCGTGCCGGCGGCGTCGGGGACGACGACGAAATCGGGGTGCGCCATCTGAAGCCACTGGCCGTAGCGGTCGAGCTTGCC
This sequence comes from Sphingomonadaceae bacterium, assembly GCA_043745075.1. Taxonomy (GTDB): domain Bacteria; phylum Pseudomonadota; class Alphaproteobacteria; order Sphingomonadales; family Sphingomonadaceae; genus Polymorphobacter_B. Next base: position 5,700 of record JAYTTV010000138.1, on the reverse strand, counting down.
CGAGATGACGCGCGCCTCGCCGACCGGGAGCAGCTTGCGCGCATAGCTGCCGCCCTGCCCGAAATAGACGAGGGCGATGTAGGTGTTCGCCGCGTCGACGCACTGGACGCGGAACGGCGCGCGCGCGCCGCCGCTTTCGTAGCTGACCGGGGTAATCTCGACGGTGATCGTCCGGTCGACATACGCCTCGTCGAGCGCTGCCAGCTTGACCCGCTCGATCGCCATGACCGGCAGATGAAAGACGAGGTCGATCGCCCGGGTCAGCTTGAGCCGCGCCAATTGCCGCACCAGTGTCGGCCCGACGCCCTTGAGGGCACCGGCTTCGGCGAACAGCGGGTTGAGCAAGGCGGGGCGCATGGCTATGTCACCCGCATAGACTAACGCGCTCGCGGGGTGAACCGGCGGGCGCGTATTGGCGTTTCGGGTTTCGGGCTTGCGCCCGTCGGTGGAGCACTGGAGCCGCAATGGACGATCTCGAATTCCGCCAGCGCCGCCTCGCTTTCCGCGCGTGGCACCGCGGCACGCGCGAAGCCGACCTGATGATCGGCGGCTTCGCCGACCGCCATTCCGCGTCGTGGGGGATCGCCGAGATCGACTGGTTCGAGGCGCTGCTCGAGGAACAGGACGTCGACATCATGGCATGGGCGATCGGCAAGGCGACGCCCCCCGAGCGCTTCGAGGGCGACCAGATGGCGGCGATGCGGAAGCTCGATTACATCGCGAGATCGATGCGGTGAGGACCGCCACGGCGAAACACTCCGCACCATTTCCTGTCATCCCCGCGAAGGCGGGGACCCAAAGTCTAAACATTGCGACCTTGGATCTCCGCCTTTGCGGGGATGACGGCCTATCCAGGTATCCCGCTTGCTCGACCTGAAATCGCTCACCACCGCGCGCGAATCGCTCACCCTCGCGGGCTGCGTCGCCGGTTACCAGCCGTGGCTGATGGCCGACGTCGCGCGTGCTGCGAAGGGCCGGGCGGTGTTCATCGCTGCCGACGACAGTTCGGCGCGCGGGATGCTCGACGCGGTGACCTACTTCGCCCCCGAGATCGAGACGGTGTATTTCCCGGCGTGGGACTGCCTGCCGTACGACCGCGCGTCGCCGTCGATGCGGGTGTCGAGCGACCGGCTGGCGGCGCTCGCGGCGCTGGCGGGTCCGACCGATAAGGCGCAGTTGCTCGTCACGACGGTCAACGCCGTCCTCCAGCGGACCCTCCCTCCGGCGCGGATCAAGGACCTTACCGCCGAGATCAAGCCCGGCGCGCGGATCGACCGCGACAAGCTCGCCGCGATGCTGACCGCGAACGGCTATGTCCGCACCGACACGGTGTTCGAGGCGGGCGAATATGCCGTGCGCGGCGGCCTGCTCGACCTGTTCGCCGCGGGCGATACCTACGCGCTGCGCCTCGACTTTTTCGGCGACGAGATCGAGACCGTCCGCCGCTTCGACCCCGCCACCCAGCGCACCGTCGAGACGGCGAAGGGCTTCTCGCTGTTGCCGGTCAACGAGGTGCTGCTCAGCGACGACAGCATCAAGGCGTTCCGCAAGGGCTATCTCGACGCGTTCGGCGCGACCGCGACCGGCGACCCGTTGTACGAAGCCATTTCCGACGGGCGGCGGCTTGCCGGGATGGAGCATTGGCTGCCGCTGTTCGAGCCCGGCCTGTCGACGCTGTTCGACTACCTCGGCGACGGCGCGGTCATTGTCCGCGAGGCCGGGACCGACTCGGCCGCCGACGCGCGGTTCGAGGCGATCGCGGAATATCACGACAACCGCAAGGCCGCGCTGACGGCGAAGAAGGGCAGCTACCGCCCGCTCGAACCGGCGTCGCTCTACCTCGGCCGCGACGAGTGGACCCGGCTGCTCGCCGGTACACGGACCCATCTGACCTCGCCGTTCGGCGTCCCCGACGGCACCCGGCGGACGATCGACTGCAAGACGACGCCGCCGCGCGACTTCACCCCCGAGCGGACGGCGCAGTCGAACGTCTACGAGGCGGTCAAGGAGCACATCGACCGGCTCCGCACCGAAAAGCGCCGGATCATCCTCGCCAGCTATTCGAACGGCTCGCGCGAGCGGCTGAGCGGCCTCCTCGGCGACCACGGCGTGACCAAGGTCGCGACCGCCGATTCGTGGCAGGAGGCGTTGGGCATCGCCGCCGACGGCCGCGTCGCGCTCACCGTCGTCCCGCTCGACCACGGTTTCTCGCAGCGTGACGTCGCCGTCCTCACCGAGCAGGACATGCTCGGCGACCGCCTCGTCCGCCGCCGCCGATCCGCCAAGAAGGCCGACGCGTTCATGGCCGAGCTGGCGATGCTGTCGCCCGGCGACCTGCTCGTCCACAAGGACCACGGCATCGGCCGCTACGAAGGGCTGTTCGCGGTCGACATCGGCGCGACCAAGGCGAGCCGCGCGCCGCACGACTGCGTGATGCTCAGCTACGGCGGCGGCGACAAGCTGTACGTCCCCGTCGAGAACATCGACGTGCTGTCGCGCTACGGCTCGGAGTCCGAGGGCGTCGCGCTCGACAAGCTCGGCGGGGTCGCGTGGCAGGCGCGCAAGGCCAAGATGAAGGACCGCATCCGCGAGATCGCGGGTGAGCTGATGAAGACCGCCGCTGCCCGCGCGCTGCGCGAGGCCGACGCCGCCGTCCCCGACCCGCAGGGCTATGCCGAGTTCGCCGACCGCTTCCCGTACACCGAGACCGAAGACCAGATGAAGGCGATCGACGACGTCCTCGGCGACCTTGCTTCGGGCCGCCCGATGGACCGGCTGATCTGCGGCGACGTCGGCTTCGGCAAGACCGAGGTCGCACTGCGCGCCGCTTATGCCGCGGCGATGAGCGGCCAGCAGGTCGCGATCGTCTGCCCGACCACTTTGCTCGCGCGCCAGCATTTCGCCGGCTTCAAGGAGCGTTTCGCCGGGCTGCCGATCGAGATCCGCCAATTGTCGCGCCTCGTCACCGCCGGCTCGGCGAACGAGGCGCGCGCCGGGCTCGCCGACGGCACAGTCGACATCGTCGTCGGCACCCACGCGATCCTCGCCAAGTCGATCGAGTTCAAGCGCCTCGGCCTCGTCATCGTCGACGAGGAACAGCGCTTCGGCGTCACCGCGAAGGAGCGCCTGAAGAACCTCAAGACCGACGTCCACGTCCTGACGCTGACCGCGACGCCGATCCCCCGCACGCTGCAGATGGCGCTGACGGGCTTACGCGAGCTGTCGATCATCGCGACGCCGCCGGTCGACCGCCTTGCCGTCCGCACCTACGTCATGCCGTGGGACGAGGTCGTCCTGCGCGAGGCGCTGCTCCGCGAACATTACCGCGGCGGCCAGAGCTTCTTCGTCACCCCCAAGATCGCCGAGCTTCCCGACATCGAGGAGTTCCTCCGCAAGAACGTCCCCGAAGTCACCTTCGTCACCGCCCACGGCCAGATGGCGCCGAGCGAGGTCGAGGAGCGGATGAGCGCGTTCTACGACCGCCGCTACGACGTCCTGCTGTCGACGACGATCGTCGAGAGCGGCCTCGACATCCCCAGCGCCAACACGATGATCATCCACCGCGCTGACCGCTTCGGCCTCGCCCAGCTCTACCAGTTGCGCGGGCGCGTCGGGCGGTCGAAGACGCGCGCCTACGCCTATATGACGACCCCCGCCGACCGGATCATCACCGAGACCGCCGAAAAGCGCCTCCACGTCCTGTCGTCGCTCGACAGCCTCGGCGCGGGGTTCCAGCTCGCGAGCCACGACCTCGACATTCGCGGCGCGGGCAACCTGCTGGGCGACGAGCAGTCGGGACATATCCGCGAGATCGGCTTCGAACTCTACCAGTCGATGCTCGAGGACGCGATCGTCGAGGCGCGCGCCGGCGCCGCGGGGCTCAAGGTGCCCGAGGAGGGCTTCTCGCCGACGATCACGATCGACGCCGCGATCCTCATCCCCGAGGACTATGTCCCCGATCTCAACCTGCGGATGGCGCTGTACCGCCGCCTCAACGAGCTCGAGGACCGCGCCGCGATCGACGGCTTCGCCGCGGAAATGATCGACCGCTTCGGCTCGCTGCCGATGGAAGTCGCCAACCTGATCCAGGTCATCGAGATCAAGCAATATTGCGTCCGCGCCAACATCGCCAAGCTCGACGCCGGGGCAAAGGGCGCGCTCGTCACCTTCCAGAACGACAACTTCCCCAACGGCGGCGGCCTGATGGACTATGTCGCGCGGCTCGGCGACCGCGCCAAGTTCCGCCCCGACCAGAAACTGTTCGTCGGCGGCGAGTGGGGCGACACCGCAGCCCGCCTCAAGGGCGCGATGGCGCTGGCGAAGGGGCTCGCGCGGATCGCGGGCGGGGCGAGCGTCAAGCCGGCGGAACCGAAGGCGACACCGAAGCCGAAGCTGGCGAGCAAGCCTGCGCCGATGCCGGCGCGGCCGAGTGTGTTCAAGGCGAAGGGGCGGCGGTAGGCTCTAGTCTATTCACGGGTCCACTTGTTTAACAACACTATCCACAGCAGTCAGGCCAACGGTTAATTGGCTCTTGTTTACCTTGACATCGGGATCATTGTGTACGGGATAATAGTCTTGGCGCATCTTCGAGAGGGGTGTCCCAAGATGCGCTGCAACCACGCCGGCGGTATTAAAATCTCTGAGCTCTCCAACATACGATTTCAGGAATTGATCGCGACTCGTTGCCGGCACCGGCCGTGCAGAAAATCGCCCCGGATTACTTTGATATTCTGAGTACAATTGGTCGGCCGTCGCATCTGAGAATGCAGCAAATGCTGCAGCAGCGCCCTTAAACTGGGTGAATCTGTTCCCAATTGCCATATGCACCTGTGGGATCTTCATGTTTCTTGCTGCCGCTTTCGCAGCGAAGGTGTAACCTCCAAAAAAGGGATGTGGCGGATTTGTCCCATGCAGCAGAGCAAACAATGCCTTTACAGCAACTCGTGAAGAATCATCAGCATTTACAGGGACAAGTAATCGACTTGCTCCACAAATTGCTAGCTCGGTATAAATTGCAAACGATGGATTGGTATCAAAAAAGATGGTCCACTTGTTCTGGTCGAGTCCATTTACCATCCTCGTAAATATCTGATGGACCCAAGCCCATGGATCGGCCAGTCCCGGAAAAGGAGTACGACTTGCTTCATCGTTAATGGCTGGAGCCATAAGTTCCAGGTTACCGTCGCCACTCAGTAGGTACAGATTGTTTGAAATCTTATCATTTATAGTTGAAACCTGAACTGAATAGGCCATTAGACTAGGCACTGACCTATGCAAGATAGCATCGCTAAGGTATCCTACCACGCTCTTAGGCGTAGCTAGAGAGCAAAGTTGCAGCAGATTAGTTTCCCCTGCTAGACCGCCACCTAATAAAAGCATTGAACTGTTTGCTTGTGGACACAGATCGATAACTAATACATTTCTTTCCGGATTGAACTCCGCAAAACGTGAAGCTACGTGAAATGTAATAGTGCTCTTACCAGTACCACCTTTATTGTTCCAAATCGCATATACTTCCATAATTTTTGCCCCTGCGCACTTTGCGGATCGCCGAAATGTTCCATCGATGTTTTGATGTGCGAAACCGTGAATGTAAAGGTGTGCGTGAAACTTCTCGCCTGATAACCCGTCTTGAGTTGGGTTAGCTGCTGGAAACGCGCTCCTACCTAATCTGCCAACACATCGCCTCGATAGAGCACT
>JAYTTV010000137.1:0-1865 GCA_043745075.1 Sphingomonadaceae bacterium | reverse complement strand
GGGCGGTATACGACGTGTTCGAAACCGTCCGGCCCGACGAGCAGATCTTCGTCGGCGTCGTCAGCGATAGTCAATGGGCGTCCTTCTGCACGTTGTTCGGGCTCGACGATCTCGCCGCGGACCCCGGACTGGCGCTCAACAATGACCGCGTCCTCGCGCGCGATCGCCTGATGCCCCGAGTTCGCGAAGTACTTGCCGCCGAGCGCCGCGACGAGCTCGTCGCGAAACTGGGCGCGATCGGACTGCCGGTCGCCCCCATCGCGCGGCCCGAGGACCTGTTCGACGACCCGCAGCTGGCCGGCGACGGGCTGGTCGAGGTCACGCTCCCCAGCGGGACAACGGCGCGCCTTCCGGCGATCCCGCTCGAGCTCGACGGCGCGCGCTTCGGGCTGCGCCACGACCTCGCGTTGCCGGGTTGGCATTCGCGCGAGACGCTCCGTGCGCTGGGCTACGACGACCCGGCAATTGACGAGCTGGTCGGCGCCGGAGTGGTCGAGTGAGCCTGACGCTGTTTGACAAGATATGGAACGCGCATCGCATCGCCGGCCTCGCCGACGGCGCGCTCATTCTGATCGATCGGGTCCTTCTCCACGAACGCACCGGCGGGGTCGCGCTGCGCAGCCTCGCCACCGCCGGACGCAAGCTCGCCGCCCCGGACAGCGTGTTCGCGACGATGGACCATGTCGTGGATACCCGCCCTGGGCGCACCGACGAGACAATCATGCCCACCGGGCGCGACTTCATCCGCGCCACCCGCGCGGAGGCGATCGCCGCGGGCATCCGCCTGTTCGACATCGGCGACCCCGGTCAGGGGATCGTCCATGTCATCAGTCCCGAGCAAGGGATCGTCCTGCCCGGTCTGACGCTAGTCTGTCCCGACAGCCATACCGGCACCCAAGGCGCGCTCGGGGCGCTGGCGTGGGGGATTGGCTCGACGGAGGCCGAGCATGCTCTCGCCACGCGGACGTTGCGGGTCAAGCGTCCCAAGACCATGCGGATCACGATCGACGGGCGACTGCAAGCCGGGGTAACCGCTAAGGATCTCGCGCTCGCGCTCATCGCCCGCTTCGGCGCGCGCGGCGGCGCGGGGCATGTTATCGAGTTCGCCGGTGAAACAATCCGCTCGTTCGCCACGGAAGCCCGCATGACCCTGTGCAACATGGCGACCGAGTTCGGCGCCTTCACCGCGCTCATTGCGCCGGACGAGGCCACTATTGACTACCTCAGGGGCCGGCCGTTTGCTCCCGCCGGAGCGGCGTGGGATGCGGCCGTCGCGAGCTGGCGCGACCTGGTGACCGATGCCGGCGCGCAGTTCGATGCGGAGCTGGCGATTGATGCTAAAGAGATTTCGCCAATGATCAGCTGGGGCACCAATCCCGCGCAATCGGTGCCAATTTCGGGCGTCGTTCCCGCCGATGCCGACCTGCGCGCCACCAGCTATATGGGGCTCGACCCCGGCCAACCGCTGCTCGGGCAGCGGATCGACGGCGCGTTCATCGGCTCCTGCACCAACAGCCGGCTGTCGGACCTCCGGCAAGCTTCGGCCCTGCTACGCGGGGGCCGGGTCGCGCCGGGGGTCCGCGCCATCTGCGTTCCCGGCTCGAGCGCGGTCAAGCGCGCCGCCGAGGAGGAGGGCCTCGACCGGCTTTTCCTCGCGGCGGGCTTCGAATGGCGCGAATCGGGCTGCTCGATGTGTTTCTATTCGGGCGGGGAGAGCTTCGGCCCCGAACAGCGCATCATCAGCTCGACCAACCGCAATTTTGAAAGTCGCCAAGGCCCCGGTACGCGAACCCACATTGCGAGTCCGGAAACGGTCGTCGCCTCGGCTCTCGCTGGCCACATCGCCGATCCGCGCGAGATCGCCC
>JAYTTV010000136.1:0-7143 GCA_043745075.1 Sphingomonadaceae bacterium | reverse complement strand
TGATGATGACCCGGCCGCCGTCGCGCAGGTGCGGAAACGCTGCGGTCGTGCCGAAATAGACGCCATCGACGTTGAGCCCGAACTGCTTGCGATAGCTCTCGTCGCTGGTCGATCCGAGCGGGGCGGGCTCGAAGGTGCCGGCATTGTGGATCAGGATGTCGATGCCGCCGAGCGTCGCCGCGGCCTGCTCGACCGCCGCCTTGACTGCGACCGGGTTGCCGCCGTCGGCCTGGATTGCCTCGCCCTTGCGGCCCGAAGCGGTGATCGCGGCGACCGTCGCGGCGGCGGCTTCGTGATTGCCGGCGAAGGTGATGACGACGTCGGCGCCGTCGGCGGCGAGCCGCTTGGCGATTGCCGCGCCGATGCCGCGCGATCCCCCGGTGACGAGGGCGGTCTTGCCGGCGAGCCGATCGGTCATGGTCGTGGTCCTTCGTTGTGTCTCCGTACCGATGTAGCGATCGGGTCGAGGCGAACAACCACGGCGGCGGCGCAGATTAGCTTGGGAGTGCTAAAGAACCGGCGGCTTGCAGCGGCTTTACTTGGCCGCCTCGAGCCGGTCCGCGAGCCACATCTTGATCAGCGCCTGCCGCGTCACCCCGCGCTTTTTCGCCTCATGATCGAGGCTGCAAACCATCCATGAGGGAAAATCGACGTTGACACGCTTCGGATCGAGCCCGGGGCGGCGGGCGGTCGAGTAATTAATATAATCGTCGATGTTCTCGCCGTTGTCGAACATCCGGTCAAACTCCTCCACGCTGATGGGCTTGACGCTCTTTCGGTCTTGATCGCCGGACTGAGATGATACGGACAGATCCGCCGCGGTTGGTGACGACCGCCATCCAGCACTTGCCGTCGATGTCGCCGACGATGAGGCTTCGCTGTTCGTTGCCATAAGCTATGGTCTCCAACTCGACGGCGCGACCATCCTTCCAGATGAACTGCGCCTCCTCGAAATCGATCCCGTGCTTCTCGGCGTTGGCCACGTTCCTCGCAGGATCATATTCGAAGTTCACGTTACAGTATAATATCTATACCCTTTTCGCACAAGCTACGGTGCGACGAGATGCGGGTTGAGCCTCGTCGCGCAACCCCCTATGCCCGCCGGGCAAGACAGGACCGAAGCATGGCCGAATTCTCCCTCCCCACCAACTCCCGCATCCGCAACGACGGCAAGCGCTATCCTGCGCCCGCCGGGGCGACGCATACCAAGGCGTTCAAGATCTATCGCTGGAACCCCGACGACGGGGCCAATCCGCGGTACGATACCTATGAGCTCGACCTCGACACGACCGGGCCGATGGTCCTCGACGCGCTGATCCGGATCAAGGCCGAGATCGACCCGACGCTGACCTTCCGTCGCTCGTGCCGCGAGGGCATCTGCGGGTCGTGCTCGATGAACATCGATGGGACCAACACGCTCGCGTGCACCCAGGCGATCGAGGACATCAAGGGCGAGGTGCGGATCACGCCGCTGCCGCACATGGACGTGGTCAAGGACCTCGTCCCCGATTTCAAGCACTTCTACGCGCAATATGCCTCGATCAAGCCGTGGCTCCAGACCGTGACGCCCGCCCCCGCCGACGGCGAGCGCATCCAGTCGGTCGAGGACCGCTCGAAGATCGACGGGCTGTACGAGTGCATCCTGTGCGCGTGCTGCTCGACCGCGTGCCCGAGCTATTGGTGGAACAGCGACAAGTTCCTCGGGCCGGCGATCCTGCTCCAGGCGTACCGCTGGCTGGTCGACAGCCGCGACGAGATGACCGGCGAGCGTCTCGACGCGCTCGAGGACCCGTTCCGCCTGTATCGCTGCCACACGATCATGAACTGCGCGAACGTCTGCCCGAAGGGGTTGAACCCGGCGAAGGCGATCGCGGAGATCAAGAAGATGATGGTCGAACGCGCGGTCTAGCGGCCGAGCCGAAGAAAGAACTTTGCCCTTCGCAAAGATCGACTTCGACGCGGACTCGCTAGACCCGCCGGTCGGCGAGGCGGCGGCGCAATGCCGCCGAACTCGTCCGACGAAGGACGCGGCTTTGCCGCGGCCGATCCTCGCACTACTACCTCAAAAGAGCGACGATCCCAATCTGAATCAGGACGAAGGTCAAAACGACGACTGCGACGCCAAGCGCGGTGGATAGTGCTTCGAAAGTGCTCATGGAATGCTCCAACGCCCGGCAAACTCGCTGAGCTTGAGTGCATCATAACTCAACAGCTAGTTGAACTTCAGTATCTTTCTGCACGCACCGCCAAGGTTACGTGCGCTGTTAGTTCATCGGCCCGTTGATGACATGATGGTGAGGGACACCCACTGCATAAGCTTGCTCCGTACCCGAGCCCCCGCTAACCACCCTCGCATGAGCGAAACAATCTACCCATCCCCCGACGCCGATGGCTGGGTGCCCTGGATCGGCAAGCCCGATGGCCGCTTCCACGACCTGCTCGGCCAGATGTACTTCCGCGTCACCCCCAACGGCGTCGAGTCGAAGATGGACACCGACCGGCGGCACTCGAATGGCCTCGGCTACCTCCATGGCGGCTTCCTGATGTCGTTCGTCGACATGGCGATGTTCGCGATCATCCGCCCGCGCTTCGACAAGGGCGAGGGCGCGGTGACGTTGTCGTGCGCGACCGACTTCCTCACCGGCGGGGTCTTTGGCGAGCCGATCGAGGCGCGCGGCGAATTGCTCAAGGAAACCGGCAAGTTGTACTTCGTCCGCGGGCTGGTGACGCAGCGCGGCGCGAATGTCTGCTCGTTCACGGGGACGATGCGCAAGATCACGCGGCGGCCGGTCGCACCGCCGGAATCGTGACCCCAGGCACGCTCGATACCGCGTATCGGCAACTCGTTGCGGCGGGCGAACTCCAGCCCGATCCCGACCAGGCGGCGGCGGGGGAAAAGCTCTATCGCCTGCGCCGCGCGCTCGCGGTCGAGCCGAAGCGCGGGCTGATCGGGCGGCTGTTCGGTGCGAAGGCCGAGGCGTTGCGCGGCATCTATTTGTGGGGCGGGGTCGGGCGCGGCAAGTCGATGCTGATGGACCTGTTCTTCGCCCACGCGACGACCGAACCGCGGCGGCGGGTCCACTTCCACGAGTTCATGATCGAGGTCCACGCCGCGATCCATACCCATCGCCAGCATTCGGGCGACGACCCGATCCCCGTCGTCGCGGCGGCGGTCGCGGCGAGCGCCAAGCTGCTGTGCTTCGACGAGATGCAGGTCCGCGACGTCGCCGACGCGGCGATCCTGTCGCGGCTGTTCACGGCTTTGTTCGAAGCGGGGACGACGATCGTCGCGACGTCGAACCGGCCCCCGGCGGACCTGTACAAGGACGGCCTCAACCGCCAGCTGTTCCTGCCGTTCATCGCACTGCTCGAGGAGCGGCTCGATATCGTGCCGCTGAATGGCCCGGTCGACTACCGCCTCGACCGGCTCGGCGGCGCGCCGACCTACTACGTCCCGAATGGCCCCGAGGCGACCGCCGCGCTCAGCGCCGCCTTCTTCCGCCTGACCGACTTTCCCGTCGAGGACCGCGTTCGCGTGCCGTCGGAGACGATCGCGGTGCCGGGCGGGCGCACGTTGTTCGTGCCCAAGGCGATCAAGGGGGTCGCGGTGTTCTCGTTCACCCGCCTGTGCCGCGCAGCGCTCGGCGCGGCGGACTATCTCGCGGTCGCACGGCGCTTCCACACGGTGATCCTCGTCGGCGTGCCGGTGATGGGGCCGGCGAACCGCAACGAGGCGGCGCGCTTCGTGACGCTTATCGACGAGCTGTACGAACATCGGGTCAAGCTGCTCGTCGCCGCCGATGCGCCGCCGCAGGAGCTGTATCCGGCGGGCGACGGCGCGTTCGAGTTCGAGCGGACGGTGTCGCGCTTGCAGGAGATGCAGTCGGCAGATTACCTTGCGCTGGGCCACAGCACCGAGGCCTGAACCAGCGCCGGAGGGCGCGGATAGGGGAGGGGTAGATGGCCGACGACGCCTTGATCGGAACCTGGCTGCTGCGCTCGCATCAGGTCGAGGACCGCAACACCGGCGAGCGGACCGAGCCGTTCGGCTCGACCCCGTCGGGCGTACTTATCGTCCTTCCCGACGGCCGCATGTCGGCACTGATCGTCGGCCAAGCGGTTGCCGACACCGGAGCCGCACCCCTCATCGCCTTTTCGGGCCATTACCGCGTTCCGTCGCCCGGCAGCTTCGTCACCGCGGTCGATGTCGCGTCGATCGCGCCGTGGGTCGGCACCGAGCAGGCGCGCAGCTACACCATCGCCGGTGACCGGCTCGAACTGTCGACCGCGCCGGCGCTAATGCCCGACAGCGATGGCATCGCCGAAGCGCGGGTCGGCCGCATGGTCTGGGTCCGTGAGACGACGGCGGTTGCGGGTAACCAAGCGAGCGACTAAGCCGACGCCGTCTCCAGCGGCTGCGTCCGCGCCCCCTTGTCCCGAGGATAGAACATGGCCCGCAACAAGATCGCCCTCATCGGCGCCGGCAACATCGGCGGGACGCTCGCGCACCTCGCCGCCGCCAAGGGCCTGGGCGACGTCGTCCTGTTCGACGTCGTCGAGGGCGTGCCGCAGGGCAAGGCGCTCGACCTTGCGCAGTGCGGCCCGGTCGAAGGCTTCGACGCGGTGCTCAAGGGCACCAACGACTATGCCGACATCGCCGGCGCCGACGTCATCATCGTTACCGCTGGGATCGCGCGCAAGCCGGGGATGAGCCGCGACGACCTGCTCGGCATCAACCTCAAGGTGATGAAGGCGGTCGGCGAGGGCATCGCCGCCAATGCTCCGGGCGCGTTCGTCATCTGCATCACCAACCCGCTCGACGCGATGGTCTGGGCACTGCGCGAGTTCTCGAAGCTGCCGCACCATATGGTCGTCGGCATGGCAGGAGTTCTCGACTCAAGCCGCTTCCGCCACTTCCTCGCCGACGAATTCAAGGTCAGCGTCAAGGACGTCACCGCCTTCGTGCTGGGCGGCCACGGCGACACGATGGTCCCGGTGATCGAATATTCGACCGTCGCCGGCATCCCGATCCCGGCGCTGATCGAGATGGGCTGGTCGACCAAGGAGCGCATCGACGCGATCGTCGCCCGCACCCGCGCCGGCGGCGGCGAGATCGTCGCTTTGCTCAAGACCGGCAGCGCCTATTACGCCCCCGCCACCAGCGGCATCGCGATGGCCGAGGCGTATCTGAACGACCAGAAGCGCGTCATCCCGTGCGCGGTCAATTTGACCGGCCAGTACGGCGTCAACGACCTGTACGTCGGCGTGCCGTGCGTGATCGGCGCCGGCGGCGTCGAGAAGATCGTCGAAATCGCGCTTAATGACGAGGCGAAGGCGAACTTCGCGAAGTCGGTCGAGGCGGTGAAGGAGTTGCTGACGGCGTGCCGGGCGATCGATGGGTCGCTGGCGTAGCGAGGAAGCAACGGTCGTGATCTAAGCAGCTTCTCGCTCCGCCTTCGCGACATACTCCCTCAACGCCCGATTGACTCTGGTACGCCAGTCCTCGCGGATGTCGCCATGGGTGCGGAACCAGTCGAGCAAATCTGGCTCCAGCGGGACCGCCTCCTCAAGTCGCGCCATCCGGTGCCAAAGTCCGCGATCCTGATTCCGCCACTCGGTGACCTGGGGCATCTCGGTCAGGTCGATGTCGGTCTCGGGCATCGCAGCAAGTGCTTCCATCTCGGCCATCATATGGGGCGGGATGATCCTATCGTCCGTCATATAGTCTCCGTTCGAGCAGCGTTGCCAAGCGGGCGCTGATGATACGGCCAACACACTGATCTGGCCAAGTATGTATCACCAATAGCACGTTCGGGCCGACTTGGTCCAAGGTTTGCCAGCAGTCGCCATCGGGATGCTCGTCCAGTTCGTATCGCGCCGATGGATCGTCTAGCGCAAATACCGCAGCTTCAAATGCAACCCGATGCTTTAGGCGGTTGGCCGCTGCTTTGTTGTCGTCCCACGTCCAGCTAAGCGCCATCGTAAATCGCGTCGTTGCGATCATGGCGCCCAGCGGAGGCAGCGATCATACGAGCTGATGTCGCCGCTCGGGTGAACGAAGCCTCGGGCTTCTCGATAAGAGTCAACTTGCACTTGGCTGCAAGGCGATCCTCCGCGCGATTCAGGCTATCGACGATCGGCTGGCACGGGAACACTTCGTCCGCGCCAATTTCGGCCTTGTTCCGTCCGAGGGCGTCCAGCCGTCCAGCAGGCAAAGGTAGAGGATCAGTTGCATTCATCCTCATGCACAGGTGGCGGATCCGAAGCCAGACCGCTGGGCCGCCGCCACGGAATTCATCTCCGCCTTGCGGTCGTTCCAAGTCCATTCCATAGGCTCCCCGTATCGCATCTGCGAACACTCGGGAGTCGCCGCCAATGAACATCCACGAATATCAGGCGAAGGAACTCCTCGCCAAGTTCGGCGTCGCCATCCCCGCCGGCTACGCCGCGATGTCGGTCGACGAGGCGGTTGCGGCGGCGGGCAAGCTTCCCGGGCCGTTGTACGTCGTCAAGGCGCAGATCCACGCCGGCGGGCGTGGCAAGGGCAAGTTCAAGGAACTCGGCCCCGACGCCAAGGGCGGCGTGCGGCTGGCGAAGACCCTCGACGAGGTCCGCGCCGCGGCAAACGACATGTTCGAGAACACGCTCGTCACGATCCAGACCGGCGAGCACGGCAAGCAGGTCAACCGCCTGTACGTCACCGACGGGGTCGACATCGCCCGCGAGCTGTATCTCGCACTGCTCGTCGATCGCCAGTCGAGCGAGATCGCGCTCGTCGCCTCGACCGAGGGCGGCATGGACATCGAGCATGTCGCCGAGCACACCGCCGAGCGCATCCACACCTTCATGATCGACCCCGCCGCGGGCATCCAGCCGCACCACGGGCGCAGCGTCGCCTTCGCGCTCGGCCTGACCGGCGACCTCGGCAAGCAGTGCCAGAAGGTCGTCGCGCAGCTGTACGACATGTTCGTGTCGACCGACGCGGCGCAGGTCGAGATCAACCCGCTCGCGGTGACGGATGATGGCAAACTGCTCGTCCTCGACGCCAAGGTCGGCTTCGACAGCAATGCGATGTTCCGCCACCCCGATATCGCCGAACTCCGCGATCTGACCGAGGAGGACCCCGCCGAGGTCGAGGCGTCT
>JAYTTV010000135.1:0-7147 GCA_043745075.1 Sphingomonadaceae bacterium | reverse complement strand
ATTCTCACTACCGGCCGAGTCGCACGAAGACCGGCCGGCGGGGCGGCGGCACAAAGCCGTCGAACCCGCCCGACGAAGACGGCGGGCTTTGCCCGTCGTCTTTTTTGGTTCTGCTTACTTTTAGTTCTGAGCCATGAAAGCGCATCGCGGCAAAGCCGCGCCGTCGGTCGGGTTCGGCGGGGAAGGGCCACCGACCCGCCGGCCGGCCTTCGCGACTCGCGCCGAAGTCTAAAATCGCGAAGCGCGATTTTCGTCTTCGGCGTCGGTCGCTTCAGGCGTCCACCGGAACCCCCGGGAGCGTCTTCGACGCCCGGATCGTCAGCGACGTCCGCACATGGTCGACGTTCGGCGCGGCGGTCAGCTCGCGCGTCAAGAAGCGCTGGAACTCCTGCAGGTCGTGCGCGACGACCTTGAGGATGAAGTCGATCTCGCCGTTGAGCATGTGGCACTCGCGGACCTCGGGCAGCGTCGCGACATGCTCCTCGAACGCGCGCAGCTCGTCCTCCGCCTGGCTCTTGAGGCTGACCATCGCGAACACGGTGATGCCATAGCCCATCGCCTCGGGGTCGAGATCGGCGTGGTAGCCGCGGATCACCCCGGCCTCCTCGAGCGCGCGAACCCGGCGCAGGCACGGCGGCGCGGTCAGCCCGGCGCGCTCGGCAAGGTCGACGTTGGTAATCCGCCCTTCGCTTTGCAGGTGGCTGAGGATGATCCGGTCGATCATGTCGAGTTGAAGGCGTGAGCGGTGCATCCCGCAATCACTGCAACGATCCGCCGCCAAATACTATTAGAATGTTGCGGCAACGGGCAATTAGTTGCGATTTGACGCGCGTAGGCTACATACGTGACAAGGAGATTATGTTTGCCTGACATCGCCACCCGCCTGCTCGTGATCGGTTCTGGCCCGGCCGGCTACACTGCCGCGGTCTACGCCGCACGCGCCGCGCTCGACCCTGTCCTCGTCGAGGGGCTCCAGCCCGGCGGACAGTTGACGATCACCACCGATGTCGAGAACTGGCCGGGCGATACGAGCGTCCTCGGGCCCGACCTGATGGTGCGGATGGCCGAACAGGCGAAGCATGTCGGCGCGACGATCAAGAGCGACATCATCACCGCGGTCGACCTGTCGCGCCACCCGTTCGTCGCCACCGGCGATTCGGGAACGCGCTACGTCGCTGACACGATCGTCATCGCGACGGGAGCGCAGGCGCGCTGGCTCGGGCTTGAGTCTGAGACGCGGTTTCGCGGCTTTGGCGTCTCGGCGTGCGCGACGTGCGACGGCTTCTTCTTCCGCGGCAAGACCGTCGCGGTCGTCGGCGGCGGCAATACCGCGGTCGAGGAGGCGATGTTCCTGACCAATTTCGCGAGCAAGGTGTATCTGATCCATCGCCGCGACACGCTCCGTGCCGACAAGACCAACCAGTCGCGGCTGTTCGCCAACCCCAAGATCGAGATGATCTGGAACGCCGAGGTCGGCGCGGTCGAGGGCACCGACGTCCCGCTCGGCGTCACCGGGATCGACCTGATCGACACCACGACCGGTGCGGTCCGGTCGCTCGCGGTCGACGGGCTGTTCGTCGCGATCGGGCACGTTCCGGCGACGTCGCTGTTTGCCGGCAAGCTCGACATGGACGACGAAGGCTATTTGATTACCGCGCCCGATTCGACCGCGACCTCGGTGCCCGGTGTGTTCGCGGCGGGCGACGTCAAGGACAAGGTCTACCGCCAGGCGGTGACCGCCGCCGGGATGGGGTGCATGGCGGCGCTCGAGGCCGAGCGTTACCTCGCGCATCACCACGCCGCCGAACCGGTCCGCGCGGTCGTCAACGCCTGACGCATGCCCGGCATTCGACGCAACCAATGACGCGATCAGTGACGCGGGCGATCTTGCTTGGGCGACCGTGGATACGCTACGGCAATCGTCGAGCGCCGGGGCCTGTAGCTCAATGGTAGAGCCGGCCGCTCATAACGGCTTGGTTGGGGGTTCGAATCCCTCCGGGCCCACCGGTGCCGCAGCGTCGCTGATCGCAGGCTTCGATGCATGCGACGCGCAGCGGCCGTGGCAACGCAATTTCGGCTGGCGGCGCGCGATCGCCCCGGCGGCGGGCCTGATCATCGCCGCGCTGGCGATCTTCGCGCTCGGCCGCCTGTCGCATGAGATCACGCTCGATGCGGTCGTTGCGGCGATCGCTGCGACCGGTCCCGCGACGCTCGCGCTCGCCGCCGGGCTGACGATCATCAGCTACCTCATCCTGACCGGGTATGACTGGCTCGCGCTCGACCACCTCGGTTACCGTCTGCCGCTGGCGACGGTGGCGACGGCGGCTTTCACCAGCTTCACGATCAGCCATACGCTCGGCATGACCGCGCTGACCGGCGGATCGGTTCGCTACCGGCTTTATACCCGCGTCGGGGTTGCGCCGCTCGATGTCATCCTGATCGTCGCCCTGTGCGGCTGGACCTTCTGGCTCGGACTGGTGCTCGCCGCCGGGATCGGCCTGACGATCGATCCGGGGATCGCCGCGACGGTCGATATCCTGCCGAAGGCGCTCAATCGCTGGGCGGGTATCCTGCTGCTCGCGAGCGCGATCGGCTATGCGGTGTTCGCCGCGTGCTATCGCCACGAACTCAAGCTGTTCGGGCTCAAGATGCGGCTGCCGGGATGGCGGTCGACGGCGGCGCAGCTCGTCGTCGGGGGTCTCGACCTCGTCGCTGCGGCGGGCGCGCTGTATGTCCTGCTGCCGAACGTGGGCTTGCCGCCGTTCAGCGGCGTCGTCGTCATCTACGCGGTCGCCATGATCGCGGGAGCGATGAGCCACGCCCCCGGTGGCCTCGGCGTGTTCGAAGCCGTCGTGCTGTTCATGCTGCCGAACACGCCGAAGGAGGATGTGCTCGCCGCGCTGTTCATGTTCCGCGTGATGTACACCCTGATCCCGTTCGTCGTCGGGCTCGCACTGCTCGGACGCGCCGAACTCGTCGCGCTCAAACGCCGCCGCGCCGAAACTATGGCCGGCGGAGGTACCGTGGATATTCGCCGGGGTGCAGAAGCGAATGCTGGCTGCGGTGCAAGCGCAAACCTCAGCCGCGGCGCAAACGCAAACCTCAGCCGCGGCGCAAACGCGCGAGGCCGCTGAGCGCCTTGAGTTTCCACCCTTCGGCCAGTCCCTCGATCGCCACCATCTCGGCGAGCGTGTCGGGGGCGAAGGCGCGCGCCACGATGACCTCGAACAGCCGCGCCACCGGCCACGCCGGGTTCGGCCGGTCGAGGGTCTCGCAGCCGTCGCCAGCGGTGATCACGCCGTGCTCGAGCGTCCGGTAGTACCAGCCGCAGCGGCCCGAGCGGGTGAAGGCGCGGGGCAGGCGGGGATCGTCGAACGCGAGCGCAAGCTTGAAGCACGGCTGGCGCGGTTCGGTCACCTCGAGCAGCGCGGTGCCGATGCGGACCTTGTCACCGATGTTGACCGTTTTCTCGTCGCAGCCGGCGATCGTGAGGTTCTCGCCCATCGCTCCCGGACCGAGGCGTTCGGCGTGCTGCGGCTGCGCGGTGCGCCAGTAGTCGTAGGCCTCGGCGCCATAGCCATAGACCGCCTTGTCGCGCCCGCCGTGGACGCGCAAGTCGGCCTGCTCGTCACCCCGGATGCCTTCCACTGCGACTTCGACCGGGCCCGTCACCGGGTGCTTGAGGAAGCCACTCGGCACGCGGTTGGGGCCGAGTGGCGCGATCCGCCCGATCTGCACGGAAACGATACGGCCGGGGCTTGCAATCATACGCCGAGCATCCGATCATCAGGGTCCCGACCACGATAACGAAAGGAGGTGATCCAGTGTCTCATTGTCTCGCGCTGCGGACCGGATTTTTGACGGCCTGTGTCACTGGAGTGACGCCGCGCTGAAGCCTCCGGTCCTCGACCGACAATGTGGGCCGTCCGGAGCGATCCGGGCGGCCCTTTTGCTAGGACTTCGCGGTCTATCGTGGTCGCGCCAAAGACGACTGCCGGCCCCACGGCCAATCGATCACCGAGCCGGCGAACAGCGCCCACCAGACGAGCACCGGCTGAAACAACAGCCGCGGCACATGATACCACAGCCCCAGCGTCTTGCCGCCGATGGCGATATTGTCGACCGCGTGCCGGATGTTCGCCGGAAACACGCACACTGCATAGGCCGCGAGCATCACGCCCGCCCACCAGCGGAACCGCGCGGTCATCAACCCGATCGCGCCGGCGAGCTCGCACACGCCGGTGAAGGCGATCACCTCGCGCGGGTACGGCACCCACTCCGGGGTGATCGCCAGAAACGGAGCCGGGGAGCGGAGATGGATCACCCCGGCGACGAAGTAGATCGCCGCCAGGGATATCCGCAGGACTCGCCGGACGGTTTCCCGCCGCGAAGCGGTCACGACTTAGTCTTTCGCGGCGGCAACCGCGAGCTTGCGACGACCGCGGGGCTTCGCCTCGGCGGCGGGAGCAGGCGCGGGTACGTCGGCGGCGACGCGCTTATTGCCGAGGCCGATGCGGATCGCCAGATTGCGGCGGCGTTCGGCGTAGTTCGGCGCGACCATCGGATAATCGGCCGGGAGCGACCACTTGGCGCGATAGGCGTCGGGGGTCATGCCGTAGCTCGTCATCAGGTGGCGCTTGAGCATCTTCAATTTCTTCCCGTCTTCGAGACAGACGATGTAGTCGGGCTTAATCGACGCGCGCACCGAAACCGCGGGTTCCTGTTTGGCTTTCTCGGCGACGACGGCGGTGCCTAGTCTGGCAAGCGATGCATAAACATTACTAATTAAACCTGGCAGATCGGAAACCGCGACCGAATTGTTTGAAACATGCGAGCTGACGATATCGGCCGTCAGCGAAAGAAGTTCGGTATTCCCCACGGTGCTGTCCATCTCAAACTCCTCATATCCGGATTCGCGCCACACGCAGACAAAGCGAATGCGATTGGCCCCGATGTTTCTCGCCTATTCAGTGTTAGGCGCTAAGTCCACTTCAAATTGTAACGGACCGTTCCTGGCATCATGATGAATGAATAGCTTGCACATACAAAATCAAGCTTGATTGGCTTGCCGTCGCGCGTGATGTTGCAGTGGCGACGCGGAACACCGACGCAGCGATGAGGCCTCGACCGATCCCTGCCCGGTGGTGCTGGAAATAAAATCGTCGTCCTTCGCAGCAAGGGCAAGGGCCAACCGCCCGTGTTCAACACGACGAACTGGTCATCCGAACCGTCGCTGGCAACGACCTGAAAGACAGTGTCTGCCGGAACGTCGGATCGGGTTCGACGGAACTGCGATGGTCGGGGCGAGAGGGTTCGAACCTCCGGCCTCTCGGTCCCAAACCGAGTGCTCTACCAGGCTGAGCTACGCCCCGTCGGGCTCGTCTACACGTCACCCCATATGCGTGCAAATTGCGCCCATCGGGCCACTCGCCGAAGTGGTCCGGACGGGTCGTGCCGATCGTGTCTGCGCGCGTGGGTTCCGCATCCCACCACACGCTCATCTCTCTGCAGGCAAGGGAGAGGCCTACCTCCGCCAGCGGTCAGAGTTAGGCCCCATCTTTGGATAGTTGATCGGTTGATCTCGCTGTCCGATCGCCTTCCAGAGGACGATTGACGGAAATCAAACACTCGCAGAACGAAAGAATCTACTTGATCGAAAGATCAATTATCGTTCCGGATGCGACACAAGACGTGATTCAACTTCGCCGACCAAATATCTATAGGACGTTAACCGTCATGTATCGGCTCACTTTACACCGCCGATCAGCGCGAATTTTCTCAATTGTACTATATCATACGCTTAGTCACCTTCCGGCAAATGGCACGGTTTGTGGGAGACCGTACACGCCAGAGTGAGGATGGCGAGTTTGCCGAATAGGCGCTTCGTCGAGTTGTCATTTCACCAAAAGGAGTCAGCAGATGAAAGCCCTATCGAAAATCACTATGTTCTCCTTGGTAGCTGCAAGGCAGTTCGCGATGGCGACATCGGCCGCCGCGGTTACTGAGATCTTCGCCTCGTTCATCCCGAGCAAGTTCGGGTCGAACATCCGCTACCAGAAGAGCGGCACGAATGACGGTCTAGTCTATACGGTGGCGAATTCGACTGCCACGACGCTCGGTTCGACTGCGGTCAAGTTCAGCTTCATCGGCGGCCCGCTCGAGTCGCTCGGCATCCTCAACGCCTCGTTCGTCTTCAGCGGCATCGCCACCGACAATTCGGCGCTGAGCCTCGGCGGCTTGCTGATCCAAAGCCTCGATAGCGGCTTCTTCGGCTTCGCCGCCGGAAAAGCATCGTCACCACCTGCTAGAACTCGACCCGGCCCCGCTCGGCGATTGCCGGGCGGGGACCACCACCGCAACCCGACGCGAAGGCGACCGACAGCCTGACCGAAGCAAGGCCAGCGGCCGCCTTCGGGCGGTCGCTCTGTCGCGACCTCGTCGTTATTGGCGTAGGACTGAGTCTCTTGATGACCGGGACAGCCGACCTCGACACCGTATATATCGTCGACCGCGACTGCTCAGCGCGAAGACTATTGTCTTCGTTTCCAAGCGAGCAAGGATTTCTTGTTCGACGCCGGGGATGCGACAACCACGCCGGCGACGCGCGACGCCGCGTAGAGCGGGTGCCCGGCGATCAGCTGCTCAGGGGCGGCGAAATGTCGTCTTCGTACAAATGAA
This sequence comes from Sphingomonadaceae bacterium, assembly GCA_043745075.1. Classification (GTDB taxonomy): domain Bacteria; phylum Pseudomonadota; class Alphaproteobacteria; order Sphingomonadales; family Sphingomonadaceae; genus Polymorphobacter_B. Next base: position 469 of record JAYTTV010000135.1, on the reverse strand, counting down.
CGGAAAGCGGCGGAGGGCGTTGTCGGGCCGATTATTCGTAACGAAAGCCCGCAATGACCCCGGACGAGATTCCCGAGAAAGAGCGCCCGATGGCGAGCGACTTCCACGGCCAGCAATTGCCGTATCCGGCGAAGCAGTCAGACGTCGTCCCCGCGCCCGACAGCGACCTGTCGAATTATCGCGCGGCGGGCAAGCTGACCGGCAAGGTCGCGATCATCACCGGCGGCGATTCGGGCATCGGCCGCGCGGTGGCGATGGCATTCGCGATGGAGGGCGCGCAGGTTGCGATCGTCTACAATGCGAACGACGACGATGCATCGGAGACCAAGCGGCTGGTCGAGGGGAAGGGGGGCGAATGCCTCATCCTCAAGCACGACGTCCGCTCGTCGGCCGAGTGCAAGGCCGCCGTCGCGGCGACGGTCGAGCGCTTCGGCAAGCTCAACATCCTCGTCAACGACGCCGCGTTCCA
>JAYTTV010000134.1:0-7171 GCA_043745075.1 Sphingomonadaceae bacterium | reverse complement strand
CGGGCACCGAGTTGAGCTCCGACATGAGCATGGCGAACATTGCCGCCGTCATCCCCGAACCGAGCGAGTGGGCGCTGCTCCTCGCCGGGTTCGGCCTCATCGGCTGGGTGTCCCGCCGCTCGACCGCTACCGTCTCGGCTTGAGGATCAATACCGCCGCCGCCCGGACACGGGCGGCGGCATTTTCGTGTCTGCAGCATAGCTCCACCGTGGTCCGGCGACACGCATCACGACCTCGAGTTTGCCATTCCCGCGCTGCGTCGCGTAAGCGCGGGCGCAGATGAGTTGTGCCAATCTTCGCCTGACGATCGACCTCGCCGCACTTGTCGCGAACTGGCGAACGCTCGCGCGGGCATCGGGCTCGGCCACGTGCGGCGCGGCGGTCAAGGCCGATAGCTATGGCCTCGGCGCATCACGGGTCGTCGACGCCCTCGCCCGCGCCGGCTGCCGCGATTTCTTCGTCGCATCATGGGCCGAAGCGACGGCGCTCGGCGCGCTGCCCGGCGGCGCGCGGCTGGCGGTGCTTCACGGGGTTCAGGACGGCGAGATGGCGACGGCGCTGGCGTCCGATGCGGTCCCGGTGCTGTGCACCCCGGCGCAAATCGCGGCGTGGCGAGCGGCGACGACGCGGCCGTGCGACGTCATGGTCGACACCGGCATGAACCGACTCGGATTGGCCCGCGGCGACCTCGGCCTGCTCGACGGGCTGGCGATCGACACGCTCCACAGCCATCTCGCATGCGCCGAGACGCCGGACGACCCGATGAACGCGCGCCAGCTCGCGGCCTTTCGCGAAATCGCCGCCACCGTTCCCGCGCGCCGGACCAGCCTCGCCAATACGGCAGGCGTCATGCTGGGCCCCGACTACGCGTTCGGACTGACGCGCCCCGGCATCGGGCTGTACGGCGGTGAGGCCGGGCTCGCATCTGTGGTCGGGATCGCCGCGCGGGTCGTACAGGTGCGCGACGTCGCGGCGGGCGACACCGTCGGCTATGGGGCGACCTGGACCGCCCCGCGCCCGACTCGCGTCGCGGTGCTCAACCTCGGCTATGCCGACGGCTATCCGTGCGCGATGTCGGGCGGAGGACGCGTCTTCGCCGGCGGTGTCGCGTGCCCCGTCGTCGGACGCGTGTCGATGGACCTCGTCGCGGTCGATGTCACCGGGGCGGACGTGACCGAAGGCGCGTGGCTGCGCGTCGATTTCGATCTTGCGCGCGCAGCGGCAGCGTCGGGCCGCTCGCAGTATGAGTTGCTAACCGGCCTCGGCCACCGCTATGCGCGGGTGTACCAATGACCGGCGTTCCCCACGATATCCTCGGCGTCCTGCGCGCGATCGGACGCTTCGTCATTGGCGGGCTCGCGTCGATCGGGCGCGTCGTGATGTTCGCGTGGGAAGCGATCACCCGCGCGTTGCTCCCGCCGTATTATCCGGCGCGGCTCGCCGAGCAGATGATCGTCATCGGCTATTTCTCGCTCCCCGTCGTCGGCATGACCGCGCTGTTCACCGGCTCGGCGCTGGCGCAGCAGATATTCATCGGCGGCAGCCGGTTCAACGCCTCGTCGACGGTGCCCGCGGTGACGGTGATCGGCATCGTTCGCGAACTCGGGCCGGTGCTCGGCGGGCTGATGGTCGCGGGGCGGGTGTCGTCGGCGATGGCGGCCGAGCTCGGGACGATGCGCGTTACCGAACAAATCGACGCGCTGACGACGCTGCGGACCGATCCCTACCGCTACCTGATCGCGCCGCGCGTTGTCGCCGCGGTGGTGGTGATGCCGCTGCTCGTGTTGGTATCGAATATCATCGGCGTCCTCGGCGGCTATCTGCTCGCGACCTACCGGCTCAACTTCAACGGCGCCGGCTATATCCGGACGACGGTGTCGTTTCTCAAGACCGACGACGTCGTTTCATCGATGGTCAAGGCGGCGGTGTTCGGCTTCATCATCGCGCTGATGGGCTGCTACCACGGCTTCCATTCGAACGGCGGCGCGGCGGGGGTCGGCAAGGCGACGACCAACGCCGTCGTCAGCGCGTTCATCCTGATCCTGATGTCGAACCTGATCATCACCGTCATCGTCTTTGGCGGCCGGTGACCGTGGACAAGATCACCGTCAGCGGCGTCCACAAGCGGTTCGGGTCGAAGATCGTCCTCGCGGGCGTCGATCTCGCGATCGCGCCGGGCACGTCGATGGTCGTCATCGGCGGCTCGGGAACCGGCAAGTCGGTGCTGATCAAGTCGATCCTCGGCCTGCTCAAGGTCGATTCGGGAAGCATTAAGGTCGACGGGGTCGAGGTCACCCAGCTCCATGGCCGCGCGCTCGCCGACCACCGCGCCAAGTTCGGGATGCTGTTCCAAGGCGGGGCGCTGTTCGATTCGCTCCCCGTCTGGCGCAACGTCAGCTTCGCGCTGCCACGCGGGCGCGGCGCGGCGTCGCTCCGCGCGGCGGCGATCGACAATCTCGCGCAGGTCGGGCTCGGTGCCGACATCGCCGACCTGCGGCCATCGGAGCTGTCGGGGGGCATGCAGAAGCGCGTCGCGCTGGCGCGGGCGATCGCGGTGCGGCCCGAAATCATCTTCTTCGACGAGCCGACGACCGGGCTCGACCCGATCATGGCCGACGTCATCAATGACCTGATCGTCGACCTCGTCCGCGACCTAAAGATCACCGCGCTGACGATCACCCACGACATGGCGAGCGCGAGGAAGATAGCCGACCGCATCGCAATGCTTTATGCTGGGAAGATAATTTGGAACGGTCCGGTCGGAGAAATTGACGCAAGCGGGAACGAATATGTCGATCAGTTCGTAAATGGTCGTGCTGAGGGGCCGATCAAAATGCAGATGAAGACCGCGTGAGTGGCGCGATGGCGCTGGTGTCGATGCTCGATCGCATCGGTGCGGGGGACCGCAATTCCTTAAAGATGCTTTACGAAGCGACCTCGGCGAAGCTGTTTGGGGTTATCCTCCGTATCTTGCTCGAAAGGGGCGAGGCGGAAGACGTGCTCCAGGAAGTTTACATCACGGTTTGGCGCAAAGCGGCGGAGTTCGACGCGACGCGTGCCAGCCCGATCACGTGGATGGTAACGATCGCCCGCAATCGGGCGATCGACCGGCTGCGTGCGCGCGGCAGCCGTCCGACGACGACCCTCGACGCCGCCGCCGAAGTCCGCGACACCGCGCCGGGTGCCGATGTCGCGATCGACACGGCCAACGATGCCAAGCGGGTCAATGCGGCGCTCGCGACGCTCGATCCCCGGCATGCCGCAATTATTCGGAGCGCGTACTTCGAGGGGCTGACCTATGAGGCGATGTCCGACCGCGAAGGCGTGCCGATCGGCACGCTCAAAAGCTGGGTGCGGCGCGGCTTGATCCGCATGCGAACGGTGCTCGAGACATGACCGAGCTCGACGACATTCCCGACGGCTCCGATGCTGCGCTCGCGCTCGACTTCGCGCTGGGTGCGCTCGATGGTTCGGCGATGCGTAGTGCCGAACTGCGGTTGCGGAGCGACCCTGCGTTCGCGCGCGACGTCGTCCGCTGGCAGGAGCAGCTCGGCCCGCTCGCCACCGACGTTGCCGCGGTCGCAGCGCCGCAGTCGGTGTGGAGTGCGGTCGATCGCGAGCTGTTCCGTACCGCCGCCCCCCGCCCCGTTGCTGTCCAGTCGGTTTGGGCGACGCTGGCGATCTGGCGCGCCGTCGCGTTCGGTGCGAGCGGGGTCGCGGCGATCGCGCTCGGCCTGCTCGTCAGCCGTCCCGCCGCGGTACCGGTCGCTCAACCCACGAGTGTGCTGCTCGCGGCGTCGATGGCGTCGACCGATAGCGCCAAAGCGGTGCTGATCACCGCGACCTACGACCCGACGCGCGGCGCGGTCATCCTGACCCCGGCCGCCGCCGATTCGAGCCGCGGCCTGACGCCGGAGCTGTGGATCATCGTCGGCAAGGAAGCGCCGAAGTCGCTCGGCGTCATCGACCTCAAAGATCCGCAGGCGCACAAGATCCCGACAGCGTTGCGCGCGCAGATGAACAGCGGCGCGACGTTGGCGATCAGCCTCGAGCCCGCCGGCGGTTCGCCGACCGGGGCCCCGACGGGACCAGTCGTCGCAGCCGGCAAGCTGGCGCCGATCTGACCTCTGGCCACGCAACCGTTACGATCGGTCGAACGTAGTTCGCCTTGTCCACCAACGGACTATTCCCGAGGGAGCTTTCCAATGAAGATCACCACCAGTGCGTTTCGCGCTGCTCTGTTCGCCGTCGCCGCCAGCGGTCTCGCGGTTTCTGCGAACAGCGAGATGATGCATTCCAAGAGCGTGATGGTTGGCGGCGCAGCGATGCTGCCGACCCGCAACATCGTCGAGAACGCCGCGAATTCGAAGGATCACACGACGCTCGTCGCCGCGGTCAAGGCGGCCGGCCTCGTCGAGACGCTGTCGGGCCCGGGTCCGTTCACCGTCTTCGCGCCGACCAACGCCGCGTTCAACAAGCTGCCCGCAGGCACCGTCGACACGCTGGTCAAGCCCGAGAACAAGGACACGCTGACCAAGATCCTGACGTATCACGTCGTCTCGGGTTCGATGGATTCGAAGGCGATCGCCGCCGCGATCAAGGCCGGTCACGGCACCGCGACGCTGACCACCGTCCAGGGTGAGCCGCTGACCGCGAAGATGATGGGCAAGAAGCTCATGCTGACCGACGCCAAGGGCGGCATGGCGACCGTCACGATCGCCGACGTCTATCAGTCGAACGGCGTGATCCACGTCATCGACACCGTTTTGATGCCGTAACCTGCATTAATTCGACGATTGGAGGGGCGGGCCGCAAGGTCCGCCCCTTTTTGTTTCAGCGACGAACAAATGATGCGATTTGTTCAAATCGTGGCGCTGCGAGGTCTTAGACAATTTGTTAAAAACAAAAATTTACGAATTTACCGCTCGTTGGCCATGATGGTGCGGTTAGTGTTGAAAATGCTCGACTCGTTGACAATAAAACACTGGTCAGACGCTTATATTGCAGTATTTCGTTTCGGCACCGACATGTAATATAATGCAAATGGGCTCAGAAGTACGATAACGGACAAACCTGTCTGACAAGGCTATTTCGGCCTGCCCGAATATCCAGCCGCAGTCCGCAGCGCGTCCGCATTGAGTAATTTGCCGTCGAGCATCACCAGCCGCGTCTGACGGAGGTCGCCGATCCGGACGGAGGGGTCGCCCTCGATCAGCGCGAGGTCGGCGGTCTTGCCAACCTTGATAGAGCCGGTGTGCTTGTCCTGCCCGACAAGCCGCGCGGGAACGATCGTTGCCGCCGCGAGTGCCTCGGCGGGGGTGAAACCAGCCTGCTGATAAATCTCGAGCTCGCGGACGATCTCGATCCCCGACCCGTCGGTTCCCGCGACGATCGGCACGCCCGCCTTGTGCATCTTGCCGAGCAGCGTCTCCATCTTGGCCCAGCTGGCGCGGTAGTCAGCGCGCGTCAGGCCCGCCGGCACGGCAAAGCCGCCGCTGCGGAAGCCGCGCTCGGTCGTCGGCGGCAGCGTTCCCTCGAACGGCGCGTAAGCGGGCGACAGGTCGCCGTTGTCGGGAACGTACAGCGCCTCGAACGTCACCATCGTCGGGTCCGAGTAGATGTGCTTCGCCGCCATCGTCGCGATCAGCCCCTTCATCGCCGGGCTGTCGAGATCCATGTCCTTGGCATAACGCCCAGGTGCCTCGAACCGCCCGATGCCGTTGTCGGTCGCAAGTGCGCTTTCGGGGACGCCCTCCATCACGATCCAGTTGATGTGGGTGACCTCGTCGTAGCCGTCGGCGATCGCGACCGAGGTGCGGATGCCGTGCGGGATATGGCCGTGGACGTGGAGGCCGAGCTTGTGCGCCTCGGCGATCGTCGCGGGCAGCCATGCGGGATCGAAAGTGCCGTAGAACTTGACCCCGGTGAAGGCGTTGTCGTGCGCCCGGTCGACGAGCTTGATCGCCTCGGCCTCGCTCGTCGCGACGTTCGCCACCTGCGCGGTGTACGGCCCCTTGCCGTCGATCAGTGACGACGGATAGACGTGCGGGAACAGCAACTCACCTTTGGCAACACGCTCGCGCCGGTCGATCGTCTTGAGGTCGTCGTTGCCGGGATCGCGGACTGAGGTCACGCCAAGCGACAGCTCCTGCGGCCCGGTATAATCGTCGCCGACGTGCATGTGGCAGTCCCACAGGCCGGGGACGAGCGTCATGCCGTGGCCCTCGATCACCTGCGCCCCCGCTGGTACCTTGACCGATGCCGCCGGGCCGACCGCGACGATCGTCCCCTTGTCGACGACGACAGTCTGGTTGGCGAGGAAGCGCACCTTGTCGGCGTCGAACATCTTGACGTTGACGAACGCGACGGCGGCGGGCGGGATCGTCACGAGTGACTTCGCCAGCGCCGGGGCCTGTTCAGCAAGCGCGGCGGCCTGCGCCTTCTCGAGCTTGGGCTGCTCGCCCGCATACGCCTCGGGCAGCCAGCCGATCCCGAAGGTCGTCGCAAAGACATGGTCCTTGGCGTCCGCCCAGAACGGGAAGGGCGAGGTCGAGATACCGCTCACCGCCCACAGGGTGACGGTCTGCTTCGCTTTGCCCTCGCCGACCTCGACGCTGGTCAGTTTCGTCGCGTGCGCCTTTCCGCCGGGCAGCAGGTCGAGCGATTTGTCGGGGCTCGCGAGGAGCTGCTCGAGCAACCAGAGGTTGGTCGCCGCCGGTCCGCCCTGCGACGCGTAAAAGGCGTGGCCCGAGAACGGCGCTTGGCCCTTGTCGATCGGACTCGTCCATGTCGCGGTGTCACCAGCGACGGCGAAGGTCTCGGCGACATCGCCACTTGGGGAAACGCCGCGGATCGTCATCGTCGCGGGATAGCCGTCGGGGCCGGGCTTGCCCGCCATGTCGGTCTCCCACACCTGGCCGCGCAGGTTGATGCTCTCGCGCCCCATCCGCGTGCCGTCGGCGGTCGTCCAGATGAACGAGTCACCGTGCTTGCCGCCGGTCGATTCGATGATGAAGTGCGTGGCCGTGGCGGGGGGCTTGGCGAGGTCGGCGGCCGGGACTTGTGCCGCGACGCCAGTGGCGAGCAGAGCCGCGACGCTTCCGAGATATGCCGAACGTGCCATGCCGAATTCCCCCGAAGTCTGGGGTGCGACAATGCGTCGGTCCGCCGA
>JAYTTV010000133.1:0-26846 GCA_043745075.1 Sphingomonadaceae bacterium | reverse complement strand
AGTGGTCACGCCCGCCTCGACGCGCAGCGGATCGACCGAAACCTCCGGCCAGACCGACAGGCCATCCTTGCGCCAGTACAGCCCGAACGCCCAGCGCGGCAGCGGCTCACCCGGATACCATTTGCCCTGGCCGTAATGCAGCAAGCCGCCCGTGCCGAAGCGGTCGCGCAGGCGACCGAGCAAGGCCTCGGCGATGATCGGCTTGGTCGGTCCCGATGCGTCGATGTTCCATTCGTCCGCCTCGAAATCGTCGATCGAGACGAAGGTCGGCTCGCCGCCCATCGTCAGCCGCACATCCTGCCGCTGGAGGTCGGCCTCGACCTGCTCGCCGACGCGGTCCAGCGCGTCCCAGTCGACATCCTCGAACGGCCGCGTGATGCGGATCGGCTCGACCAGCCGCGACACCGTCATCGAGAATTCGAAGTCGTCGGCGGGACGGCTCGCACCGCCGGTGATCGCGGCGGCGGAGCGGTAGTGCGGGGACGCCGCGAGCGGGATATGGCCCTCGCCGCACAACAGTCCCGAAGTCGCGTCGAGCCCGATCCAGCCGGCGCCGGGAATATAGACTTCGCCCCACGCATGGAGGTCGGTGAAGTCGGTGCGCGTGCCCTGCGCCCCCGATACCGGGTCGATATCCGCCTTGAGCTGGATCAGATAGCCCGAGACGAAGCGCGCCGCGAGGCCCATCCGGCGAAGGAGCTGGACGAGCAGCCACGCGCTGTCGCGGCATGAGCCGAGCGCGAGCGCGAGCGTTTCGTCGGGGGTCTGCACCCCCGCCTCCATCCGCACGGTATATTCGACCGCGCGCGCGATCTGCGCGTTGACGCCGACGACGAAGTCGACCGTGCCCTTGCCGTCGAGGTCGAGGGTGTCGAACAGCGCCTCGAGCCGCGGGCCGTCGTCATCGACCGCGAGGTAAGGTGAAAGGTCCTGCGCCAATTGCTCGGGATAATTGAACGGCAACGTCGTCGCATACGGCTCGACGAAAAAGTCGAACGGATTGATCACGACCATCTCGGCGGTCAGGTCGACGACGATGCTGAACTCGGTCGTCGGCTCGGGGAAGACGATGCGCGCGATCCAGTTGCCGTGCGGATCCTGCTGCCAATTGATGAAGTGTGCTGCCGGCGTGACCTTCATCGAGTAACTCGGGATCCGCGTCCGTGTGTGCGGGGCCGGGCGAAGCCGAACGACGTGCGGCCCGAGCGTAGCCGGCTCGTCGTAGCGGTATCGGGTTACGTGATTGAGGGCGGCAATGATCGACAGGGCATTTACCGGATTTGGCGAGGGGAGTTCAGCATAGCGGGCACCCCGGCCATCGGCAACGCTCGCCGCGGCGATCTAGGCTGGCGTCAATTCGACCGAGCTGACCTCGTCGGTATGGACCTTGAAGCCGTTGAGCCAGACCGGCCCGAAGGTCGTCGTCAGCGCGGTATCGGTGGCGTCGCGGCCATGCGCCATCAGGATACGGCCGATGCGCGGGTGGTTGTGGCGGGCGTCGAAGACATGCCAGCCGCCGCCGAGATAGACGTCGAACCACGCATGGAAATCCATCGCCGTCGCTGTCGGGGGCACGCCGATATCGCCGAGATAGCCGGTGCAATAGCGCGCCGGGATGTTCATGCAGCGGCACAGCGCGATCGCGAGATGGGCGAAGTCGCGGCAGACGCCGAAACGGTGCTCGTGGCCTTCGTTCGCGGTCCGCGTCGCATCGGCATGCTCGTAGCCGTATTCCAGCCGCTTGTGGGCGTAGTCGACGATCGCCTGGACGCGCCCCCAGCCCGGCTCGACATGCCCGAACAGGCTCCACGCCAGCGCCGACATCCGGTCGGTCTCGCAATAACGGCTGCCGAGCAGATAGATCAGCGCGTCATCGGGGACATCGTCGACGGGGTGCTGGATGGCATCTGGATATTGCGGATCGGGCAGCCCGCTATCTTCGACCACGACGTCGCAGCTCAGCACGGTGTCGCCCGGGGGGAGGACCATGCGCGTGCAGATATTGCCGAACTGGTCGATATAATCACGCGTCGGCAGCGCCGGGCTGGTCACGACCGCCAGCGGCGTCCGCAGGTCGGCGGCGCGCGACGGATGGACCTTGAGCATCGCCGTCATCGCCGTCGGGACGTTGACCCCGAGGATGAGCTCATAGCCGGCGCGGATCAGCATCGAAGGCCTCGTCAAATATGCGCGATTCGCGACGCGCGACTGGTGATACGCTTGCCACGAACCGCGAGCGTTTTCCCAGTGATTCGATTCATTTGTTAATGTGATTCAGCCAGTGGTCGGCCGCTTGATTTGCGGGTGCGGCGGCACGACGCGGCAGGCACGCGACCGTGCCGCCGAGTCGACTCGAGGACGCGCTGCTTGCGGCAAGATGGTGCCTTGCCGGTATCCGTCGGAGATGTGCACTTGGGATACATTTTTCGGGGGTAACGGGGATGAACAACGGGGCTGGCGCTGTCTTACCGGAGGTGCGTCCCGCGTCGCCGCTCGACTATGTCCGGCGCAACCTCAGCGATCCCGCTTTGACCACCGCGACGATCGCACGTGCGACGGGTTTGAGCCCGCGCGGTGTCCAAAAGTCGTTTGCGCGCCAGATCAACCAGACGCCGACCGCCTATATCAGCGAACAGCGGCTGGCGCGCGCCGCGACGTTGCTGAGCGCGGCCGGCAAACGTAGCGTGACCGACGTCGCCTATGAGGTCGGGTTCAATGATTCGGCCTTTTTCACGCGATGCTTCCGGAGCCGCTACGGCATGACCCCGCGCGACTGGCGCGCACGCGGGTCGACTGCCGGGTAAGTGATCAGCCGGCAGCGGCGTGCCGGCCGGTTCGCAGACGCCCCGATCGAAAGTTCGCTTCAATCCAAGACAGACGCTGCGCGTGTGCCTAACCATGATCGTCAATCCGCCGATTACGAGCGGACACATGATGAGGGGGAGAATCGCGATGACGGCAATCGGCAGGCTGTTGCTGCTTGGTACGGCGCTGGCCGCTTACCCGGCGCTGGCGCAGGTGGCAGAGGGCGGTGCGCCGGGTGCGGGCAACACCGGCCCGATCGCGCCTGCGAGCAGCGGCGGCATCGACGACATCGTCGTCACCGCACAGAAGCGCGCGCAGAATGTCCAGGACGTGCCGATCGCGATCTCGGCGTTTACCGCCAGCGCGCTGCGCGAACGTGCCGTGCAGAGCGTCGCGCAGCTGTCGTCGATCACCCCCAACGTCAACCTCGATGCCGGCACGCCGTTCTCGGCGTCGACGGCAGTGTTGTCCGCCTATATCCGCGGCATCGGCTCGGACGACTTCGCCTTCAATATCGACCCGGGGGTCGGCATCTATCTCGACGGCGTCTATCTGGCGCGCACCGTCGGGGCCAACCAGGACCTGCTCGACGTCGAGCGGATCGAAATCCTCAAGGGCCCGCAGGGAACGCTGTTCGGCCGCAATACCATCGGCGGCGCGATCTCGATCATCACCCGCGACCCCGGCGACCGCTTTGGGTTGACCGGCGACCTGACGACGGGGCGCTACAATCTGTTCCAGGGCCGGGCGTCGGTCGACATTCCGATCACCGAAGACCTCAAGTCGTCGGTCACCTTCAGCATCAAGCGGCAGGACGGCTACCTCAAGCGCATTCCCTATCCTGACCAGCGCGCCAACAACGCGCCGTCGTACACCGCCTTTTCGGCGGCCGGCTACGATACCGCGAGCGACGAGGGCGCGGCGAACAACGCGAGCGTGCGTGCCAAGCTGAAGTGGGACAATGGCGGCCATGTCACCGCGACGCTGTCGGGCGATTACACCAGCGATCACAGCACCTCGGCGAACAAGCTGTTCGGCGCCTTCCCCGACATCCCGGGGAATTTCGCTGGGACGTCGAACCTGCCCGGGACGGCGTTCGACCCGACCGGCACGACCGGCTTCAATTTCGCCGGCCTATATAATTTCTGCATCGGGTCGACGACGGCGCAGATCGCCGCGCGCAACGCCCAGGCGCTGTGCGGCGTCAGCGGAACGCAGTTCAATCCGAAGTTCAAGACGGCGTCGATCGCGAGCGTCAACGTCGACGCCAACCCGGCGAACGACCGGCTGCCGTGGGACAGCCGCTTCCTCATCGCCAATCCCGACCAGAGCTATGCCACCGGCAACAGCTATTCCAATCTGCAATCGTGGGGCATCGCGGCCACGCTAAACTTCGACATCGCGCCCAATGTCAGGCTGAAATCGATCACCGCCTACCGCGAGATCCACTGGAGCGCGGGGCTCGACGGCGACGGCTCGCCGCTCAACTTCGCCCAGCTCAGCTTCACCCTCAACCAGTACCAGGTCAGCCAGGAATTCCAGCTCCTCGGCGACCTGCTCGACAAGAAGCTGAATTACGTCGCCGGCGCCTATTTCTTCAAGGAAGCGGGCAACCTCCACGACTACGTCACCTTCGCCGAGGGGCAGGTCCAGGTCGACGGTCCGAATCGCCTCGAGACGAGCAACTACGCCTTTTTCGGCCAGGTCGACTATCGCCCGATCGACCTGATCAGCGTCACCGTCGGCGGTCGCTACACCCACGAAAAGAAGACCTTCGAGGGCGGCCAGCAGGAACTCAACGGCTTCGACTACAAGCTGTTCGGCTGCTCCGATGCCAACGGCAATGTCACCCCGGGCGGAGCCTTTCCGCTCGCTCCGATCACCTGCCAGCAGGGCCTCGAATATCCCGACCCGACCAACCCGGTCCGCGTCTATGTCCCAGGCGTCAACACCAAGCGTTTCAACAACTTCTCGCCCAAGGTCGGCGTCCAGCTACATCCGGCCGACCGGATCCTCGTCTACGGCAGCTGGTCGAAGGGCTATAAAACCGGCGGCTGGACAACGCGGCTGACCAACCCGCAAGGCAATGTCGCGCCCGACTTCAACGAGGAGAAGGCGACCACGTACGAGGTCGGGGCCAAGACGACCTTCCTCGACCGCCGTCTCCAGCTCAACGCCGCCGCGTTCACCACCGATTACAAGGACATCCAGCTCAACATCCAGATCGGCACGTCGCCGACGATCGCCAATGCCGGCAACGCCACGATTCGCGGCTTCGAACTCGAACTCGTCGCTGAACCGGTCGACGGCTTCAGCCTGACCGGCTCGGTCGGCTATGTCGATGCGCACTACACGTCGGTGTCGGCGGCAGCGTCGGCGGTTGGCGGGGCGAATGCCTTCCAGGCCGGTACGCTCGTCGGGGCAGACCTGCCCAAGACGCCGCATTGGAAGTTCAACATCAGCCCGCGCTACAAGGCCGACCTCGGGTCGCGCGGCAGCCTCGTTTTCCTCGCCGACTATACCCGCACCAGCAGCGCGTGGAACGATACGCAGCGGACCTATCTGCTCCGGCGCAGCGGGGCCGACCAGATCAACGCCAACGTCACCTACGCGCCGGCAAGCGCAAGCTGGTCATTGACGGGGGGCGGGACCAACCTGACCGACAAGCGCTACATCACCTCGGGCAACTCGAACCTGACCGACGGTGCGATCTACGGCACCTATAACCGTCCGCGCGAATGGTATCTGCGGATCGGCTTCAAGTTCTGACCGCTCGTCACGCCTGACGATACGGCGGTCGTAACCGCCGTATCGTCAGGCGGTCGCCGTCAGTCAGCGGCTTCGAGTTCGACGACGTTGACGATGTGCGCCTGGGTATATTCCTCGAGGCCCGCCTGCCCGAGTTCGCCGCCGAGCCCCGACTTCTTCGACCCGCGGAACGGGATGTTCGCGTCGATCGCGAGGTACTGGTTGACCCAGACCGTTCCCGAATCGATCTGCATCGCCACGGCGGTCGCGCGCGCGACGTCGCGACCCCACACGGTGCCGCCGAGCCCGAACTCCGAATCGTTCGCCCGGGCAATGACGTCGTCGAGATCGGTGTATTTGAGCACCGGGAGCACCGGGCCGAACTGCTCCTCGCGGACCAGCGGCGCGTCGTCGTCGAGATCGCGGACGATCGTCGGCGGGATGAAGTAACCGGGGCGATCGAGCGGTACGCCCCCCGACAGGATCGTCCCGCGTTCGCGTGCGTCGTCGATCAGCGCCTTGACCTTGTCGAACTGCATGCGGTTCTGGATCGGGCCGATCTGCGCGCCCTGACGCGACCCGTCGTCGACGATCGCTTCCTTCGCCAGCCGGGCGAGCTCGTCGCAGAATTCGTCGTACATCGCGGCAGGCACATAGGCGCGCTTGATCGCCACGCAGATCTGGCCCGCGTTCGCCATCGCGCCGCCATAGACCTTGCGCGCGACTATGACCGGGTCGACGTCGTCGAGGACGATCGCCGCGTCGTTGCCCCCGAGTTCGAGCGTCACCCGCTTGATGCCGCCCGCGGCACTCGCCATCACCTTCTTGCCCGTCGCCGTCGATCCGGTGAACGCGACCTTGGCGATGTCGGGATGCGCGGTCAGCAACTCGCCGAGGTCATTCTCGTCGCAGATGATGTTCACCACCCCCGGCGGCAGGATGTCGTGACAGATTTCGCCGAACAACAGGCTGGTCAACGGCGTCGTCGGGGCCGGCTTGGCGACCATCGTGTTGCCCGTCATCAGCGCCGGCCCGAGCTTGTTCATCAACAGGATGATCGGGAAATTCCACGGCGTGATCGCCGCGACAACACCCAGCGGCGTGCGATGCTCGATGACCCGGTTGCCGCCCTCGTCGCGCAGCGTCTTGGTCTCGAGCCGCATCGCAGCGAAGGCGCGCAGCGTGAAGACTGATCCCATGACCTCGTACATCGCTTGGTCGAGCGGCTTGCCCTGCTCGGACGTCAGCAGTGCCGCGAACTCACCGGCCCGCGCTTCGAGCGCATCGGCCAGCTGTCCGACTAGCGCGGCGCGCTCGCCGACCGGCCGCACCGACCATGTACCGAACGCAGCCTTCGCCGCAGCGACCGCGCGATTGAGCGCGTCGGCATCCGCCTTCGGACAACGCGCGAAACTTTCACCGAGCGCGGGGTTGATGACATCGAATGCCTCGGCGCCGTCCTCGAGCTGGTCGCCGATCAGCATCCGGAATTTGTTCACGGTCATCTTCACTCTCCCCAGTACGCCACCGCGATCGCGTCGGTTATCGATTGCGTATCGCGGTTGTGAATGTTTCACATAATCGAAAGCATATCGCGAAAAAAGCGCGTGGCATACCGACGTTGATGCGTCGACTGCGCGCGGATCGAGCGGCGATGGTCTCGCTATCGAATAAGATGAAAGTCCGTTTGCCGGCCGTCGAGCCAGCGGAAGGTCCGGCCATCGAACCAGCCGTCTTCCTCCAAGCGGAACGGAATCGTCTGCCCGTCCCACTCGGGGACCGCCGCCTGCGTGTTGAGCTCGATCGAGAACGCTGTGTCGGCGACGAGCGGATGCTCGCCGGTTGGGCTCGGCCCCTGGTTGTCCCAATAGCCGATCGACGACCCCGCCGCATGGCCATGATAGCCGAGCGGGTGCGAGTAGATCGACGGCGTCAGGCCTTTGCCGATCGCATCGGCGCGCGTCTCTGCGAGCAACGTATTGCCGGTCACCCCAAGGCGAAACCGCGACGTCAGCATATCCTGAAGCCGGTTCGACGCCGCGAGCCCGGCGCGCAACCCGGCCGGTGCAGCGGTCTCGCCGGGACGCAGGACATAGGCAAGCTGCTGGGTATCGGTGTTGAGGCGGAGATAGGTGATGCCGAAGTCGCACCACAGCATGTCGCCGGGCTCGATCACCGTCGCGCCCTCCAGCGGCTCGGGCGCACCCTTGCGGAAGGCATCGATCGACGGGTGGAACCATGTGTCGAGGCCGAGCGTGCGAATCCGTTCGCGCATCCACCACTGGACGTCTTCGGTCGTCGTCACGCCGGGGGTAATAACCTTCCGCGAGAACGCGTCGGCGATTATCGAATGCGCGATGGCGACGATCCCGGGATAGCGCGCCAGCTGGTCGGGGCTGCGGGTTTCGAGCCAGCCGACCGCCAGCGCCTCGCTCTCGACAATCCGGCTGCGCAGCGCCGGTGACAGCGACGCCGCCAGCGCCTCATATTGCGAATGCGTTAGCCCGTCGCCGAACGCCGTCAGCGGCGACACGTCGACGACGATCTTGTGCGGATCGCGCTCGGCGACGATCGCGGCGAACGCACGCCATTGATCGGGTTCCTTCGACGGGTCCCACACCGGCGCGAACAGCCCGGCGAGGCCGTAACGGCTGACGGTCAGGCGTTCGAGCGGCTTGCCGCCGCCCGGATCGAAGAAAATCAGGATCGTCCGCCGCCGCGCGTGCAGGCTGCGCGCATCGAGCATCGTCGCGACGACCGGGTCCTCGGCATATTCGCGCGCGACGAGCACCCACATATCCGCGTGCTGCTCGCGCATCAGGCGCGGCACGATCGTGTCGAGGCGCGTCTTGAGGTCGGCGTCGATCACGGCGGCCTGCTCGCGCAACGGGATAACCGGCGGGGCGGCGGCGGCGGCGATCGTGTCGGCCAGCGCCATCGCGCACACTGCCAAGCCAGTCAAAACCCTGCGCCGCATATCGTCCCCCGTTCCGTTGCCGCCCGCCGTCCCGTCTATCTGCCCGTCATGGCAGCGCCTTGCCGATACTCGCGACATACGCCTTGAGCTCGACGAAATTGTGCAGACCGAGCTCGCGCTCGCCTTGCTCGATTTCGTAGATCATGCCGCACAGCCGCTCGTTGAGCCGCGTGTCGGCACCGACCGCGCGGCCGAAATCGACCAGCTTGCCGTTCGATGAGCGGACCTCGGAGGGACGGTTGCGGTAGACGATGTCCCACCAGATGCCTGATCCCTGCTTGCGGAAGACGTGACCCCCGGGCTTCTGGTCCTTTTTCAACAGCCAGATCGCGTGATTGATGTTGGCGATCAGCCGCGCGGTGTCGTCGGCAGTTTTCACGCGGTAGTTGGCGGGGTCGAAAAAGTCGAACGCCTCGACCGCGATCCCGTTGGCGTCGGCGATCTCGAGCGCCTCGCGGACGACCGCCCCGGCAACCCGCGCATAGCGTTCGTTGCCGAGCGTCTCGTGGATCCGCGCATCGGCGAGCGCGGAGAACACGACCTGCGCCGAATAGACTTCCTTCGCCCAGATCTGACCCCAGATGTTCGACGACACCTGCACCTCGGTCAGCACACCGAGCATCGCCGCAAGTTCGGCGAGGCGCGCCGTCGGCTCTCCCGACATCTCACCGAGCTGGATCGGGCCTTCGTGGACGAATTCGAGATGCCCCGGATCGACGAGGGCGCCGCCATAGTTCGGGATCGACCCCATCACGCGCCCCGCCGACCCGACGCCGGTCTCGTCGAGCACCTCGGCGATGCGCGGCTCGTTGAAGCCGTTCTGGAACGAGACGATGAAGCTGTCGTCGCCAAGCAGCGGCACGACCTGGCGCAACGCTGCTTCGGTATGCTGCGACTTGGTCGCGATCAGCACCGCCTCGAGCGGCCCGGTAACGGCATCGGCGAGCGTGTCGATGTGCGCGGCGCGGACCGGAACCCGCATCTCGCCGCGGATGCCGTCGATGAAGATGCCGTCGCGGTTCATCGCGTCGACGTGCTCGGCCCAGCGATCGACCAGCAGGACATCGTGCCCGGCGCGGGTCATGTATGCCCCGGCGAGCCCGCCGATCGCGCCTGCGCCGATGATCGTGACCTTCATGCCGCTGCTTCCCCGCCGCCGTTGAATATCGCCGACTGGTCGCGGAATGCCTTGAATTCGAGGACGTTGCCCGACGGATCGGCGACGAAAAATGTGCCCTGCTCGCCGGGCTGGTCGGCGAAGCGGACGTGCGGCGTGACGACGAAGTCGTTGCCCGACGCCGCGATCCGGTCGGCCAAGCGCTGCCATTCTGGCCAGTCGACGATCGCGCCGAAGTGCGACAGCGGCACATCCTCGTCGTCGACGCGGGTCATCAGCACCGCGTCGGGGCGCGGGCCGACGTGCGCGGAGATCTGGTGGCCGTAGAATTCGAAGTCGATCCAGTTTGCCGCCTCGCGGCCCTGCCGGCAGCCGAGCAGCCCGGCGTAGAAATGTCGTGTCGGCTCGATCGCATCGATGCGAAAGGCGAGGTGAAATGGGCTCATCGGGTGTCCGTGTCGGTTCCACGATCGGTTTACCGGCTTGCCGTTCACTGACCAGCGACTTTAATGTCCGCCTGACATGATTTCATTGCACCCTTGATGCGGCGTCGCCTGCTGCCGTCCTTGACCGCGCTGCGGACCTTCGAGGCAGTGGCGCGCTCGATGAGCTTCACCGAAGCCGCCGCCGAACTCAACGTGACCCAGAGCGCCGCCAGCCGCCAGGTCCGCGCGCTCGAACAGTTCCTCGACCTGCCGCTGTTCGTTCGCGGCAAGCGCGCGCTCGAACTGACGCCCGAGGGTCGGGTGTATGCGGCCACCGTCAAGGATGCGCTCGACGGGATCGAGCTGGCGACGCTGCAGGTCATGGCCAACGAGCGCGGCGGCGGCGTGCTAACGATCGGGACGCTGCCGACGCTGGCGATGCGCTGGCTGATCCCGCGGCTGTCGTCGTTCAGCGACGCGCATCCACGGATCACCGTCAACATCATCTCGGGCGACGGCCCGCTCGTGCTCGGCGCACAGGGCGAGGACGTCGCACTGCGCTTCGGCACCGGCGACTGGCCCGAGAACGACGTCTACCGCCTCGGCCTCGTCGAGGAGATGGTCGTCGTCTGCAGCCCCGAACGCGCCGAAGGGCCACCGCCGATCGAGACGCCGCAGTCGCTCCGCGGCCACGTCCTGCTTCGCCACTCGACCCGCGCCGGGGCATGGCCGCATTGGCTCAGCGCGGCCGGCATCAACGACATCGATCCGAGCGGCCCGAGCTTCGAGCATTTCTTCATGATCATCCAGGCGGCGGTCGCAGGCCTCGGCGTGGCGCTATTGCCGCGATTCCTGATCGAGGACGAACTGCGCAGCCGGGCACTCGTCATGCCGCTGACACTGAGCACGATCTACGACGGCGGCTATTATCTGATCTGCCCGCGCGGCCGATCGGAATTGCCCAAGATCCGTGCGTTCCGCGACTGGCTCCTCGCCGAAAGCCTCAACTGACGCCGCCGAGCCCGACCCTATTGCGGTATTCTGGCTGCTGAAACCGGCGCGCTCCGACGGTTGCGGCGGATGGTAAAGTTTTCCCAAGCCCATGATTATTTGTGCCCGAAACGAGCCGCGATCGCGGTTGTCTGCCGGTCGGCGTCAGGCATACTCGACCTGTAACAATTATTGATCGAGGACGTCGCTTTGTCACACGCCCCTGACGCTATCGGCACCGAACTCGCAGCGGTGACGATGGGCATCGATCACTTCGAACGGACGGCAGCGACCGGCGGCAGCCTGCTCGACGGCGAGGGGCTGGTGCCGATCTACCTCGGCGACGACCTCGTCACCGCGAAGGCGTACACGGGCTGGTCCGAGATCTTCGCCGACCTCGACCGGCTCGGGGTCCGCGCGAAGGCCTATCCCGAAGACGCCCGCGGCGTCTTCCTGCGCGGGATGGTCTCGTCGCTTCAGGCCGCCGCGCGGCTCTTTTCAGGCGCCGAAATGACCTACGCCGAGAAAGTCAGCGACCTCGTCGGCGCCGAAGCCGCGCCGGTCCCCGACGCAGAGATCGACGCCCATGCCGACCGCCTGTCCGCCGGGCTCGCACGCGTTGGCTTCGTCCGCGGCACGCTGCGCGAGCGCGTCGAGGCGTGGGAGGAGGCGCGGGCGATCGCGCCTGACAGGATCGAGGCCGAATTCCGCGAGCTGATGACCGCCGCGCGGGCACGCACCGCGGCAATGATCTTCGATCCCGGCGACTATGACATGGCGCTCAACCCGCTGCGAAACATCCCGTTCACCGCGCGCTGCGGCTTCGCCGAACGGCGCATGGATCTGAACGTCGATATCGCCTTCACCCGCGCCGCACTCAAGCACCTCGTCTGCCACGAGGTCTTCCCCGGCCATGCGACGCAGCTTCTCTACACGCTCGCCGAGGTCGAAGCCGGGCGGTCCGAGGCCGACGCCTTGCTGTGCACCGCGAACGCCGTAACCGGCTGCGTTCAGGAGGGCATCGGCGATCAGGGCGTCGAGCTGATCGAGTGGATCGAGGACGCCGACGACGACATCCATCTGTCGCTGCGGTCGCTCAAGAGCGCGGTCCAGACGACCGCAGCGTGGCGGCTGATGACCGGCGGCGAACCGGCGGAAACCGTCGCAGACTATCTGCGCGAGACCGGCTGCGGGCAGGAAGCATGGGTGCGCGGCCGCCTCAACATGGCGAGCCATCCGTTCCGCGGGCCGTTCATCGCGAGCTACTACGCGGGCAACGAAAGCGTCCGCCGGGTCCGCGAGCGCGTCGCCGGTCCCGACCGTGCCGCGTTCACCGCCTATCTGTTCGGCCAGGTCCACAGCCCGCGCAGCCTCGAAATGTTCGACACGAGCGTCGCCGCTTGACCGGTCGGCTCAAGGTCGGCGTGATCGGCGCGCACAACTGGGCCGAGCAGGCGCATCTGCCGGGCTATGCCGCGCACGACCGCGTCGACCTCGCCGCGATCTGCGACATCGACATCGCGCGCGCGGAGAAGATGGCGGCGAAGTTCGGCATCGCGGCGGTCTACACCGACCATCGTGCGATGCTCGCCGACCAATCGATCGACCTTATCGACGTCTGCACCCCGACCGCGACGCATCTCCCGCTCAGCCTCGACGCGATCGCCGCGGGCAAGCATGTGCTGTCGGAAAAGCCGTTACACACCGACGCCGCGCCCGCGTTCGATGCGGCGCGGCGCGCGGCGGAGCGCGGCGTGCGGACCAAGCTCGGCTTTACCTTCCGCTATTCCCCCGCCGTCCGCCGCCTCAAGCGCTGGATCGAGGACGGCACACTGGGTGACATCTTCCACATCCACGGACTCGAGCAGAATTCGCAGTTCCTCGATCCCGACTATCCGCTGCGCCAGTTCGACATCTCCAGCCCGCGCGACCGGCTGATCCCGGCGTCGATCGTCGGCTATGGCTCGCACCTCGTCGACCTGATGCGCTGGCTCGGCGGCGACTTTTCGGCGGTGGCGAGCACGATGCGCAACTTCGTCCCCGAACGGCTGGTGCGCGGGCTCGAGGGGCGCCAGCGTTTCCAAGTCGAGGACGGCACCGTCGCGCTCGTCGAATTCGCCGCCGGAGCGCAGGGAATGCTCCAGACAAGCTATGTCGCGATCGGCAATTATCCGGGGATCGAGCTCCGCGTCTACGGCTCGAAGGGCGCGGCGGTCGCACGGCTGGTGACCGAAGCCGGGGTTGCCGAGACGCTCCACCTGGCCCGCGCCGACGATGTCGAGTTCCGCGCGGTCGAGGTAGCCGCCGCCGACCTGCCGCCGGGCACCGACCTCGGCACGCCGTGGCCCGAGCTTTATTTCCGCAACCTGATCCGCTTCTTCGTCGACGAGATCGTCGAGGACCGCCCCGAGGAATGCACTTTCTTCGACGGCGCCAAAAGCCAGCAGATCGTCGACGCGATCATCGCCGCGCACGTGGAGCGGCGCTGGGTCGAGGTCGGGGGATGAGCGCGGTCGCCGACGCCTATCTCGCACACCACTTCGCCTTCAGCCCGGTCGACGCGAGCTTCATGGGGCTGCCCGGCTATGATAATCGTTTGCCCAACGCATCGGCAGGGGCGGCGGATGCCGAACGCTGCGGGCTTGCCGGGCTAAAAGCCGTGCTGGGCGAGCAGCCCGACAGCGACGATGTCGGCGCGCGGCTCGATCATCGCCTCGCCAAAGCGCAGATCGCGATGAGCGAGGCGGCGCTCGATCATCTGCCGCGTTTCGCCAACCCGGCGTGGTACACCGGCGAGGCGGCGTTTGCGGTTATTTCGCTACTGTTGCCGAGCGGACGGCCGTCGCCGCGCGATGCGGTCAAAGCGCGCTTGGGCGGCATCCCCGACTTTCTCGCCGATGGCCGCGCCCGACTGGCGGCCGCAGCGGCCCCGCACGGCCAGACGCAAAGGGCGATGCGCGAAGCGGCGGCGGCGGCGGCGTTCCTGACCGGCGATATACGGCTCCACCCCGACTGGGACGATGGCTGGGCCGAACCGGCGGCGCGCGCAGCGGCGGCTTTGACCGCCTTTGCCAGTGCAGTCACCGATTTGCCCGACCGGCCCGCGGGGTGCGGCACCGCGTATCTCGAGCTGCTGATGCAGCAGGTCCACGGGTTGGACACGACCGCCGAGGCCGCGCTCCGGGCCGCCGACGCACGCTACGGCGAGCTGGGCGAAGACCTCGCAGAGCTCGCCGCGCGGCTTGATCCGGCGAGTTCGGCCGACGCGATCATCGCCGCTCTAAGCGTCCACGTCGCGCCGACCCCGGACGCGGTCATCGACCGCTATCGCGCGCTCGACCGCATCGCGCGCGAGGGTGCCGTTTCGCTGGTGACGACTGCCGACGATTATACGCTCGAGTATCGCACGCTCGCGCCGTGCTTCCGCACGGTGGCGCAGAGCCTGTATTTCTTGCCGTACCGCTCACCACCAGCGTGCAGCGCCGGGAGGGGCAGCGTCTATTGGGTCGCCCCACCGCCGTCCGAGGCCACCGCCGCGGCCACCGCCTATTTGCGGGCGAATTGCGTGGCGAACGTCAAGATCATCCACGCCGTCCACCACGGCAGCGTCGGCCATCACACGCAGAATGCCCGCGCGCGTGGTGCGGCGTCGCGGCTGGCACGGGTCGCGGGGACCGACTGCGCACTCGGGCTCGCCTTCCTGTCATCGGGGACGATGGTCGAGGGCTGGGCGTGCTACGTCCAGGACATGATGGCCGAGGCGCCGGGCTTTTATTCGCCCGCCGAGCTCGTCTACCTCAAGCAGATGGAGCGGCGGAACGTCGCCAGCATCATCGTCGATATCCGCCTCCACACCGGCGAATGGTCGCCCGCCGAGGCGTCGGCGTTCTACCGCGACGCCGGGTTCGCGCCTGAGCGCATCGACGCCGAAATCACGCGCAACGTCATGCTGCCCGCGACCCGCCTGATGTACGCACTCGGCGTCGACGCGATCCGCGACCTTCGCCGCCGCTGGCGCGGGTCGGTGCACGAGTTCCACGATACGCTGATCGGCTATGGCCACGTTCCCGTCGCGTGGGCGGGCGACGAGATGGCGCGGGCGGGATTGCTCGCGTGACTTCGGCAGCATCAGACCCGGTCGTCGACGTCCGTGGCCTGACGCTCGATTTCATCGATCGCGACGGCGGCGCGGTCCGCATCCTCCACGGCGTCGACCTGACGATCGCGGCGGGCGAGACGCTCGCGCTCGTCGGCGAGAGCGGCTCGGGCAAGTCGGCGACGAGCCTCGGCATCATGCGCCTCCACCGCCCGCGCGGCACAATCGTCGGCGGCGCGGTGTGGCTCGCGACCGGGGCGGGGCCGCCCGCCGACCTGCTCAGCCTGTCGTCGCGCGCGATGACGACGGTTCGCGGCGCGCACGTCGCGATGATCTTCCAGGAGCCGATGACGAGCCTCAACCCGGTCCGCCGGGTCGGGACCCAGATCGCGGAATCGCTCCGGCTCCATCGGGGCCTCCGCGGACGCGCGCTCGATGCCGCGGTGCTGGCGTCGCTCGCCGAGGTCGGCATCCCCGATCCGGTCCGCTGCGCCGCCGCTTTCCCGCATGAGTTGTCGGGCGGCATGCGCCAGCGGGTCCTGATCGCGCTGGCGCTCGCGTGCGACCCGCGGCTGCTGATCGCCGACGAGCCGACGACCGCGCTCGACGTCACCGTCCAGGCGCAAATCCTCGACCTGCTGCGCACGATCCAGCGCGCGCGCGGCATGGCGATCCTGTTCATCACCCACAGCCTCGCGGTCGTCGCGGAGATCGCCGACCGCGTCGCGGTGATGTACGCCGGCCGGATCGTCGAGCAGGCACCCGTCGCGGCGCTGTTCGCCCGCCCGCGCCATCCATACACCCGCGCGCTCCTCGAAAGCCTCCCCGGCAATGCGACGGGCAAGCGCCTGCGCGTCATCCCAGGCTCGGTCGTCGATGTCTGCCGCCCGCCGCCGGGGTGCGCGTTCGAGCCGCGCTGCGCGATGGCGGCCGATCCGTGTGCGGTGACGATGCCGGCGGCGGTGACAATCGACGCCGGCCGGGCATCGCGCTGCCACCGCTGGACCGAGCTATGACCGCGCTCCTCGACGTCACCAACCTCGGCGTCGAGTTCCGCCTGAAGTCGCCGCCATGGCGTCCGCCGCTCGTCCTCCACGCGGTCCGCGGCGTCTCGTTCACCGTCGCTCCCCGCGAAATCCTTGGCGTCGTCGGCGAGAGCGGGTCGGGCAAGACCAGCCTTGGCCGCGCGGTCCTCCGGCTGCTGCCAATCAGCAGCGGCGAGGTCCATTTCGCCGGACGCCGCATCGACCGCCTGCCGGGCCGCGAGCTCGGACCCGTGCGCCGCCGGATGCAGGCGGTCTTCCAGGACCCGACGAGCAGCCTCAACCCGACGATGACGGTCGGCTCAGCGGTCGGCGAGGGGCTCGGCGTCCACCGCATCGGTACCCGCGCCGATCGCTCCGAGCGCGTCGCGGCGATGCTCGACCGCGTCGGGTTCCCGCGCGGGATGGCGCAGAGCTACCCCGCGGCGTTGTCGGGCGGACAGCGCCAGCGCGTCGGCATCGCGCGCGCGCTGATCGTCGCGCCCGACCTGCTGATCGCCGACGAGGCAGTGTCGGCGCTCGACGTCTCGGTCCAGGCCGGGATCGTCAACCTCCTCCTCGACCTGCGCGAGGAGATGGGGCTCGCGATGCTGTTCATCGCGCACGACCTCGATGTCGTCCGCCACTTCTGCGACCGCGTCATGGTGCTGTATCTCGGGCGGGTGATGGAAACGGGGCGCACCGCCGACGTCTTCGCCGAGCCGCGCCATCCATACACCCGCGCTCTCCTCGATGCGGTGCCGCGCCTCGTCCCGACGGGCGAGCCGCGCCGCTTGCTCGCGGGCGATCCGCCGAGTCCGCTGGCGCCGCCGTCGGGTTGCGTCTTCCGCACGCGCTGCCCCCACGCGATCGCCGCCTGCGCCGAAGTCGTGCCACCGCTCGAAGCCGATGCCGACGGGCACGCCGCCGCCTGCATCCGCCAGCACGAGGTCTGAAGCATGCGCCGGATCCTGATCGCCGTCCGCAACAACCGCGAGGTCTTCGCCGACCTGTTCCGCGCCGAACTGCCGGGGCACGAGGTGGTGACCACGGAGCCCGATGACGCCACACCGACGGCATATGCCGTCGTCGGCCTGCCGCCCGCAGGCCTGCTCGCGAGCCTCCATGGGCTCGAGGTCGTCCTCAGTCTCAACGCCGGGGTCGAATATCTGCTGGCGTCGAAGGAGGTGCCCGCCGACGTGCCGCTGGTGCGGATGGTCGACCCCGGCCTCGTCGCCGGGATGGTCGAATGGGTCGCCGCGCGCGTCCTCGCATGGCACCGTAACCTGTTCGACTACGCCGCGATCCAAGCCGAGCAGCGCTGGAAGCCACTGCCCGAGAAACTGGCGAGCGAGCGCACGGTAACGGTGCTCGGCGCGGGCGAACTCGGGCGTCCGGCGGCGGCGCTGCTCGCCGCGATCGGCTTCCGCACGCGCGTCTGGAGTCGCGAGCCGCGCGACATCGCGGGCGTCACCGGTTTTGCCGGGCGCGACCGGCTCGCGGCGGCGGTCGAGGGGGCCGACGTCCTCGTCAACCTGCTGCCATCGACCGCCGCGACCACCGACCTAATCGACCAAGCACTACTCGACCTGATGTCGCCGGGCGGGTTGCTCGTCAACGGCGGGCGCGGCGCGACGCTGGTCGACCGCGATGTCCTTGCCGCTCTCGACGACGGCCGCCTCTCCGCTGCCGCGCTCGACGTCTTTCGCGCCGAGCCGCTCGCTGACGGCGATCCCTACTGGCGGCACCCGCGCGTGTTCGTCACCCCGCACGTCGCCGCGATCAGCCATGCGCGAACTTCGGTCGCGGTCATGGCCGATACCATCCGCCGCCACGAGCGCGGCCGCCCGGTGCTCCACGTCGTTGATCGCGCCCGGGGATACTGAGCGTGCCGGGGGGCCTTGGCGAGTGGACGCGGCGCGGGGCGCTCGCGGCGATGGCGGCGAGCACGCTGCCCGGTTGCCGCCAAGTCCGCCGCCGTGACGACAACACGCTGGTCGTCGGCCTGACCTATGACCTCGACACGCTCAACGTCTATTCGACCGGCTTCCTCGGCGACGTTCAAGCGGCGGTGGTCGAAGGGCTGATCGCGCCCGACGGGCAGGCGCGCTATGTCCCGGTGCTCGCGCTCGCGGTGCCGACGCTCGCCAACGGCGGCATCGTCGTCGCGCCCGACGGGCAGAGCATGACGATCACCTACCAGCTGCGCCGCGGCGTCCGCTGGCACGACGGTGCGCCGTTCACCGCCGCCGACGTCGCGTTCACCTGGGCGGCGGTCCGCAACCCCGCGTTCATCGCCGAATCGAAGGACGGGTCCGACGTCATCGTCGCTGTCGATACGCCCAATCCGTACACCGTGATCTGCCACTACGACCGGGTCGCGCCGACCTTTGCGGCGACGATGTTCACCTTCGGCATCCTGCCGAAGCACCTGCTTGAAGGCGTCGACCTCAACACCGCCGGATATAACGAGCGGCCGATCGGCACCGGGCCGTTCCGCGTCACCGCGTTCAAGCGCGGCCAGTACGTGCTGACCGAGCGCAACCCCTATTACTGGCGGCGCGACGCGGCGGGGCGGCAGCTGCCGTACATCGACCGGCTGATCTTCAAGATCATCCCCAACTCGAACACGCTGCTGACCCAGCTGCGGTCGGGCGAGCTCGATCTCGTCACCCAGACGCCGTACGATCAGGCGAAGCAGATGGGCGCGCTCCCCGGCGTCGAGCTGGTCCGCTCGGCCGTGCTGTCGTGGCAGCATCTCGATTTCAATTTCAAGAACCCGACGCTGCGCGATCCCGCCGTCCGCCGCGCGATCGCCCATGCGATCGATCGCGACGCTTTGGTCAGGGTAAATGGCGGCTTCCAGCGGCCGATCAAGTCGGTCGTCGTGCCGACCTTCGACTTCTACGATCCCGCGACGCCCGACTATCCGTTCCATCCGGCGAAGGCGCGCGCGATCCTCGACGCAGCGGGTTACCGCGTCCAGTCCGACGGCGTTCGCGCGCGCGGCGATGCGCGGCTCGCGTATCGTTTCGTCTGCCAGGCGGGAAAGGGCGACGACGAGCTCGCGCAGCAGGTCATTCTCGCGCAGTTGAGCGCGATCGGCATCGCCGCGTCGGCCGACAACAAGACCGGGGTGTCGTACCGTCAGGCGCGGTACAAAGGCGATTACGACCTCAACTACAGCACGTGGGTGACCGGGGCCGACCCGGTCTACAGCCGCTTCTTTTCGACCAAGGGGTTGAACAACGGGCAGGGCTATAGCAACCCCGTGATGGACCGCATCCTCGTCCGGATGGAGTCGACGCTCGACCCCGCCGAGCGCCGCCGGGCCGCGTTCGATATGCAGCATTTGCTCGCGGTCGACCTGCCGACGATCCCGCTGACCAGCGGCGCTGCCGTCGCGAGCAAGCGGACGCGGCTGCGCGACTATACGCCGAACCCGACCAACATGACGGCGTTCGTGTCGTGCGCCGGCTGGCGGTTGCAGGCATGAGCGGGCGGGGGCTCATCGCGCGGCTGCTCGGGATCATCCCGCTGCTGCTCGGCATTTCGCTCGTCCTCTTCGCGGTCGTCCATCTGGCTCCGGGGGGCCCGCTCGACGTCTACGCCGACAACCCGTCGGTGACCCCCAAAGCGCTCGCGCGGATCGCCAAGGCGTACGGCCTCGATCTGCCGTGGCCCGAGCAATACGGGCTGTGGCTGCGGTCGATGCTGACTGGCGACTGGGGCTATTCGATCCGAACCGGCCGCCCCGTCCTGCAGGAAATCGTCGAGCGGCTCGGCCCGACGCTCGAACTCGGCGCGGTGGCGATGACAATTGCGTTCATCGCTGCGGTGGCGCTCGGCGTCTTCGCGGCGTTCGAGGAGGGCCGGCGGATCGACCGCGTGATTGTCGCCGTCACGCTCGGCGGCCTGTCGATCCCGGTGTTTTGGCTCGGACTGGTCCTGCAATATGTCCTCAGCGTCCGGCTCGGCTGGCTGCCGTCGGCGGGGCTCGAGACGATAGGCGGGAGCTCGTTCGCCGACCGTGCCGCGCATCTCGTGATGCCCGCCGCGGTCCTCGCCTTCTCCACCGGGGCGGGCTGGACGCGGTACCTGCGCGCCGGGATGATCACCGCACTGCGCCAGGATTATATCCGCACCGCCTATGCCAAGGGCCTGTCGACGCGAACGGTCCTGCTGCGCCACGCGCTGCGCAACGCGATCGTCCCGGCGATCAGCATCATCGCGCTCGACCTCGCCGGGCTCGTCTCGGGCGCGGTCATCACCGAGGCGGTGTTCGCATGGCCGGGGGTCGGCAGCCTGTTCGTCGAGAGCATGGACGGGCGCGATTATCCGGTGCTGATGGGCGTGCTGATGATGGGATCGCTTGCGGTGATCCTCGCCAACATCATCGCCGACCTTGCGCAGGCCGCACTCGACCCGCGGCTGCGTAATGGATAGCCGGATCGCCATTCGTGCACGCGCGTGGTCGCGCCAGACTCGCCTGCCGACGCCGGTGATCGGCGGCGGCGCGATCCTTCTCGCGCTGCTGCTCGCCGCGGTGTTCGGCCCCATGCTGTCGCCGTACACTTATGACGAACAGAGCCTCGCGCTCCTCGGCCTGCCGCGCCCGCCGTCGTGGGCGTACTGGCTCGGCACCGACGAACTCGGTCGCGATGAACTCACCCGGCTGCTCTACGGGGGGCGCATCTCGCTGGCGATCGGGCTCGCCGGGGCGGCGGTGGCGACTTTGTTCGGCACCTTCATCGGGGCGCTCGCCGGTTACGCCGGGGGCATCGTCGACAGCGTCGCGATGCGACTGACCGACGTCATGCTGTCGATCCCGGCGCTCCCGCTCGTCCTCGTCGTGTCGGGGTTGATCCGGCCGACGCCCGCTCTCCTCGTGCTGCTCGTTGCTGGGCTGATCTGGACCCCGTCGGCGCGGCTCGTCCGCGCGCAGGTCGCAGGGATCAAGACGAGCGATTTCGTCGCGGCGGCGCGGACGCTCGGGGTGCATCCCGTGATGATCGTCACCCGCCACATCCTGCCCAACGTCGGCGGGGCGATCGCGGTGTCGGCGACGATCGCGGTCGGGGGTGCGATCCTCTTCGAATCGGCGCTGTCGTTCCTCGGCTTCGGCGTCCAGCCGCCGACGCCGAGCTGGGGCAGCCTGCTCAACAAGTCGCAGCCGTGGCTGGTCAGCGCGCCGTGGCTGTCGATGCCGCCGGGGGTGCTGATTTTCCTGACGATCCTCGCGGTCAACATGGTTGGTGACGGCCTGCGACGGAGTGGGTCGCGATGACTGAATTTAATGAGTGTGGCAAAATGGTGACAATGAACAAATTTATACGCCAACGATCGACGACCCTATTGTGCATCTGCGAAGTGATTGGCAGCATGTAAAAAAGCAGACAGTGCCGGTGGGGTAATATCGGGAATAGATTGTCGCGTAAAACTTCATAACAGGGAGTGGGCTATGATTGCATCTTCCCGCGGGCGTCTTCTCGCGTCGACTTTACTTGCTGGATGCATGACAGTGTCCGCACCTTTGCTGGCACAGGAGGCGCGCATTGCTCCGGCTGCAATCGCAACCCCGGCGTCGCAGGCGACGGAGAGCGCAACCGCTACACCTGATGAACTCGTCGTCACCGGCACTCTCATCCGCAATCCATCGCTCGTCTCGGCGACCCCGGTCCTCGTCACGGGCCAGGCCGAAATCCAGCTGCGCCAGTCGAACACCGCCGAAGACCTGCTGCGCGGGCTCCCCGGCGTCGTCCCAAGCATCGGCAACGCGGTCAACAACGGCAACGCCGGCTTCTCGTTCGCCGACCTTCGCGGCCTCGGCCCGAACCGCAACCTCGTCCTGCTCGACGGCCAGCGCATCGCTCCCGCCGACGTCATCGGACGCGTCGACCTCAACAACATCCCGCTGGCGATCGTCGACCGCGTCGAAAACCTGACCGGCGGCGCGTCGACCACCTACGGTGCCGACGCGATCTCGGGCGTCATCAACTTCGTCACCAAGAAGGACTTCACCGGGGTCCAGATCGACGCGTCGAACCAGATCACCGAGAAGGGCGACGGCAATTACTTCCGCGTCGACGGCACGCTCGGGGTCGGGTTCGCCGACGGCAAGGGCAACGCCATCTTCTCGTTCGGCTACCAAAACGCCTCAGCGGTCTATCAGGGCGACCGCCCCTTCTCGATCACCGCGCTCGATTCGTTCTCGGGCCAGCCGGCAGGCTCATCGTTCTCGAATCCGTCAGTCTTCACCCTGCTCGGCAATTCGGCGGGGCAGCGCGTCCAGACGCTTCCCGCATCCGGAACCTTCAACACCGGCATCTACCAGCGGTTCAACTTCAACCCGTACAACATCTTCCAGCTGCCGTTCCAGCGGTACAACGTCTACGGGTCGGGGCACTACGAGGTCGCCGACAACATCGAAATCTACATGCGCGGCCTGTATTCGAAGAACGTGACGCAGACGATCGTTGCACCATCGGGTGTCGCCGGATCGAACGTCACGATCCCGCTGTCGAACCCGTACCTGACGGCCTCCGAGCGCAACGTCTTTTGCGGCGACGCCGGTTATATAGCGGCGGAGTGCACCGCGGCCGCGACGGCAACCAGCCCGACCAACCCCGCGTATCGCACCGTGACCGAGGAACTGCGCCTCCGTTCGGTCGATGCCGGGCCGCGTGTCGACCGCTACGAGACGCAGGTGTTCGATTATCGCGCGGGCCTGCGCGGAGCGATCACCGACCATCTCAACTTCGACATCGCCGGCAGCTACGGCGAAAGCACCAACGACCACACCGAGGCGGGCTATCTCTCGGTCTCGCGGGTCCGCGACGCGCTGCTCGCGACGAACACCACGACCTGCCTGAGCGGCAACGTCGGCTGCGTGCCGTTCAACATCTTCGGCGGGCCGGGTTCGACCACCGCGGCGATGAACAAGTACGTCGTCGTCCCAGCGTTCAGCGTTGTTCGCGCGTCGCTCGCGCAGGGGTCGGCGCAGATCAACGGCGACGTCGGCTTCTCCAGCCCGTTCGCCAGCAAGCCGATCAACTTCGCGGTCGGCGGCGACTACCGCAAATACCAGGCATCGCAGAACGGCGATATCGAGAAGACGACGCCGGGCGAGCTCGGGCTCGACTCGACGCTGACCCCGTTCAGTGGCGGCTATGACGTTGTCGAAGGCTTCGCCGAGCTGATCGCCCCGCTGGTCGAGGATAAGACGCTTTTCCGCGAGCTGAGCTTCGAGGGCGGCGTGCGCTATTCGCACTACACGGTCGATGCGACGAGCAAGCCGACCTTCAACACGACGACGTACAAGGCGGGTGCCAACTGGACCCCGGTCGACGGCCTGAAGTTCCGCGGCGTCTACCAGCACGCGGTGCGCGCACCGAACATCAACGAGCTGTTCCAGCCCGCGAGCCCGAGCCTGACCAACCTGTCGGCGGACCCGTGTTCGGGAACGAAGCCGGTCGGTAACGTGAACCTGACCGCGATCTGCCTTGGGCAGGGCGCTCCGGCGGCGTCGATCGGCCGGATCAGCGATCCGGCATCGGGCCAGCCGAATACGACGACCGCGGGGAACCTCGGCCTCAAGCCCGAGAATTCGAACAGCTTCACCCTCGGCATCGTTCTTCAGCCGCGCCAGTATGTTTCGGGCTTCTCGATGACGGTCGACTATTTCAACATCAAGGTGACCAACGCGATCACATCGCTGTCGCCGCTCGACGCGATCAGCGCGTGCTTCGGGACGGTGACCGCCGCGAGCGCCGCGAGTTCGGGGTGCACGGTGATCCGGCGCAACCCGAGCACCGGCGCACTCGACGGCGATCCGGCGACGACTCCCGGCCTGTACCTGCCGCTGACCAACCAGGGCCAGCTGCTGACCGACGGTATCGATCTCGGGGCGAACTACCGCCACGATGTGGGCCCCGGCACGCTTGCGCTGTCGTTCCAGGGGACGTGGACGCATCGCGCACTGTTCAAGGCGACGCCGACCGCGATCAGCCGTGAATGCGTCGGCTATTACAGCACCAACTGCGGCGGTGCCGGTGCACCTGAGAAGGGGTCGCTCCAGCCGAAGTATACGTGGAACCAGCGGACGAGCTACTCGATCGGCGGCGTCGATATCTCGCTGCTGTGGCGGCATATCAGCGAGATGAACCAGGAGCCCGACGACGCGCTCAACGGCGACGGACCCGCGCTGCCCGCCTTCGCCCACATCAAGCCGTACGACTATTTCGACGCCAGCCTTCGCCTCGCCGCGACCAAGGCGCTCGAATTCACGATCAGCTGCCAGAACCTGACGAACCGGCAGCCGCCGATCGTCGGCTACGACATCGGCACGACGTTCTTCAACAGCGGCAACACCTACCCGTCGACCTACGATACGCTCGGTCGCCGCTATGCGGTCTCGGCGCGGCTCAAGTTCTTCTAGAGACACGGATCAGTTGCGTTGCTTCGTTGCGTTGCGTTGGACCCGGTGCCGTCGATCTCCTCCTTCTCGATCCGGAGGAAGGGCAGGCTGGGGACGTCGTTACAAGCGCCGTGCTTTGTGGCAGCCGACCCTCGGGGCTCGCGCCCTCTCCTCCCCGCAAGCGGAGGAGAGGGCAGCCTTCAAATCTTCATCAGCGGGGCCGGGAGTACCAGTGGGATGTTAGCCGCCGCAGCGACCGCCTCGGCCCAGATCGCGACCTTGTCGACCTCATCCTCGTGAAGCGACAGGCCCTCGCGTTGCTCCCGGGCGCGGTCGTCGGCGCCGAACGTATCGCCGGTCTTCGAACTCGTCGTGAAGGCGGGGCCGGCGGCGACCGCGGCGGCATCGATCGTCAGGCCGAACAGCCTCGCGATCGCCGCGA
Organism: Sphingomonadaceae bacterium; assembly: GCA_043745075.1. Classification (GTDB taxonomy): domain Bacteria; phylum Pseudomonadota; class Alphaproteobacteria; order Sphingomonadales; family Sphingomonadaceae; genus Polymorphobacter_B. The sequence continues at coordinate 1,808 of JAYTTV010000133.1, read as the reverse complement.
CCGCCGCCGCGGGCTCGCGCAGCAAATGCTCGCTATCGATCGTCCGGATGCGATGATCGCCAAACCGCGCGGCCATCCGAGTGAACAACGCCTGCTGCGCCAGCCAGCCGACTGCGGCGATCTGCAGGTCGGTCTGCTTGATATAGTCGCCGGGCTCGAAGCCCATCTGGACCAGCCCCTCGGCATGCAAGCCGGCGAACAGCTCGCGGACCCACAGGCGTCCCCACATGCCCTTGCGCGCGACCGAGGCGAGGAACACGCGGAGCGGCGCGTAGAGGATCAGCGCGTGGATGTCGCCGCGCATCGCCATCATCGCCGGGGCCAAGCCATTGACGACGTTCGACGGCTTGACGACGACCGCCTCGCCCGACTGCAACGGTCGGGCGAGCAGGATCAGCGCATCGCGCAGCAGTGGCGCGAGGCGCTCGGGGTCCATCCCCTGTCGCCGGCAGCCGACGAGATCGTTGAGCAGGACCGGCTCCTTCAACGCCGTCGCGATGCCCGGCAGGTCGAACGCGCGCGCTACCAGCGTCGAGCAGCAGAACGCCGAATGCAGAACGAGGTGAAGGCGCGCTGGTGCGGACGCGCTGGCGACGGCCTCGCCGCGGTGCAGCGCGAGCGTGGGCCTGTCGGCGGGAAGATATTCGTCGGTGATGAAGGTGGCGCGCGCATGGTCGGCGCGCGACAGGCGGACGAAGCGGACGACGTCGGCCCCCGGATCGTAGCGATGGGCCAGCCAGTGCCCGTCGCGCATGACCGCCCGATAATCGACCGGCTCTTCGCCAGCGATCCCGGCGGCGCGGACTATTCCGGCGGTGTCGGCCATATGCTCCCCTTCGCGCTGCACGCCGGCGGATGTAGCCCGGTGGTCCGCACACTGTCTCCCGGATTCGTTGCCGCTCGACGGTCCGCTGCCTTCTGTGATCAGCCGGTCCGGAACGCGGTTGCGACGCGCGACGATCCGGCTATTCTCGAAGTCGCCTATGATCCCACACTGCCCATGACGATGCGCACCCGTCGGCTTCGCTGTGAACGCCGAGCGCAACGTCGTCTGGCGATAACCGTCTCTAAAGGCCAGGTTTTGCCGGGCGTCGTGCTCTGACCGACGCTGTCGCCATTGCCCCCGCGGCAGTCGCGACCGGTGCATCCGATCGGTCGTTCGTCGGCCATCCGCGCGGCCTCGCCGTCCTCGCGTTCTCGGAAGCGTGGGAGCGGTTTTCCTACTCGGGGATGCAGACGTTGCTCGTGCTCTATACAGCGCATTCGCTGTTCCAGCCCGAGAACATCGGCAAGATTTGGGGGTTCGCCGGGTTTCGCGGCGCGCTCGAGGCGCTGTACGGCCCATTATCGACGGCGGCGCTCGCTTCGAGCACCTTCGGCATCTACGCCGGGCTCGTCTATCTGACCCCGATCCTCGGCGGCGTCCTCGCCGATCGGCTGCTCGGCAAGACGCGGACCGTGATCATCGGCGCGCTCCTGCTGACCGCCGGTCACTGGCTGATGGCGTACGAACAAAGCTTCCTGATCGCACTCGCCTGCCTCGTCCTCGGCGTCGGCTGCTTCAAGACCAACATCACTGGACAGGTCGGCGACCTTTATGTCCTCGGCGATCCGCGCCGTGCACGGGCGTTCCAGATCTTCGTCCTGTTCATCTCGATCGCCGCGGTCGCCGCGCCGCTCGTCTGTGGCACGCTCGGCGAGAAGGTCGGCTGGAGCTGGGGGTTCGGCTCGGCCGGCATCGGCATGGTCGTCGGCCTATTCACCTACCTCGCCGGGCGCCGCTGGCTGCCGCCCGAACCCGCGCCGAG
>JAYTTV010000132.1:0-7183 GCA_043745075.1 Sphingomonadaceae bacterium | reverse complement strand
GCGTACGGTGTGCCCCTATTTCACCCGCGGCGCGGCGGGCCACTTGCACCCCTTGGCGTCACCGAGGCCCTTGAGGAAGCCGCGGCGGATCGAGGCGGCATAGACCACCGCGCGCGCCTTGCGCTGGGCGTCTGCAGCACCCGAGATACGGCGGATGATGAAGCGCCCGGGGATTAGGCTGTTGATCGTGTCCTGCCCAGCGTCCATCGACAATTCGGTCGCCTCGCTCGGCTTCTTGCCGCTGGTCGGGGCGTCGACGTCGCGGCCGAGTGCGGTGTTCAACTCGAGCACCGCATCGCCGATCGACTTGCAGTCCTTAAGCCCCTCGGTCGCGTACGGATGCGCCGCCGCGCGAACGAGGACCGGCGACACCTTGGTCTTCTTGATGCCGAAGTCGTGGAGCGGCGACCCGGCAATCGTCGCGACGCTGCGCTCATCGCTGGGAGTCGTCTGTGCGGCGAGCGGGATCGCCGCGAGCAGGGCCACGGCAGCGGTCAGGCGAATGATTTGCATGAGAGGGGCCTTTCGAAAGTCGAACCGCATAACGGTATCAAGTCGATTCGGCACCGGTGCAAACTGCTTGCCCGCGGCGGCAGGTGCAAACAGCTTGACTGCCGCGCCCGCTACTTTACTCACGGCGGCGGGCCACGCCGTCCCAACGCGGCGCGAGCTCTCTGTGAGGAGAGACCATGACAGACCGACCAAAAGTGCCCCCGGCGCGCGCCTTTTTCTCGTCCGGCCCCTGCGCCAAGCGTCCCGGCTGGACCCCCGACCAACTCAAAACCGACGTGCTCGGCCGCTCGCATCGGTCGAAGCTCGGCAAGGCGCGCCTCAAGCTCGCCATCGACATGACGCGCGAGGTTCTCGGCGTCCCCGACACCCACCTGATCGGCATCGTTCCCGCCTACGACACCGGCGCCTTCGAAATGGCGATGTGGTCGATGCTCGGCGCACGCCCGGTGACGATGGCGGCGTGGGAGAGCTTCGGCGAAGGCTGGGTGACCGACGCGGTCAAGCAGTTGAAGCTCGCCGACTGCACCGTCGTCAACGCGGCGTATGGCGAGCTGCCCGACTTGACCCGCGTGCCGCAATCGCACGACGTCTGCTTCACGTGGAACGGCACGACGTCAGGTGTCAGGGTGCCCAACGGCGACTGGATCCGCGACGACCGCGAAGGGCTGATGCTGTGTGACGCGACGAGCGCGGTGTTCGCGCAGGAGCTGCCATGGGCCAAGCTCGATGTCGTCACCTATAGCTGGCAGAAAGTGCTCGGCGGCGAGGGCGGGCACGGCGTCCTGATCCTCGGACCGCGTGCGGTCGAACGGCTGGAGAGCTACGTCCCGGCGTGGCCGCTGCCGAAAATCTTCCGGCTGACGTCGAAGGGCAAGCTCATCGCCGGCATTTTCGAGGGCGAGACGATCAACACTCCGTCGATGCTCGCGGTCGAGGATTATATCGACGCGCTGACATGGGCGAAGTCGATCGGCGGCCTCCAGGAACTCTACGCCCGCGCCGACGCCAATGCCGCCGCGCTCGACCGCTGGGTCGAAGCGACGCCGTGGGTCGCCCACCTCGCGACCGACCCCGAGACGCGGTCGAACACCAGCGTCTGCCTGTCGCTCCCGGGAGCATCGCCCGACGTGCCGAAGGCGATCGCGTCGCTGCTCGAAAAAGAGGGCGTCGCCTTCGACATCGGCGGCTACCGTGACGCGCCCCCGGGCCTGCGCATCTGGTGCGGCGGCACGGTGGATACCGCCGATATCGTCGCGCTCGGGCCATGGCTCGAGTGGGCGCACGAGCAGGTCACCCAGCAGGCCGTCGCGGCCTAACCCCCAATTTCGTCATCCCCGCGCAGGCGGGGACCTATCAGCCCAACCTTCAGTGGTGATGGGTCCCCGCCTCCGCGGGGATGACGGCAGAAAGATCGGATGAACCCATGCCCAAAGTCCTCATCGCCGACGAAATGTCCCCCAAGGCCGCCGAAATCTTCCGCGCCCGCGGTGTCGACTTCGACGAAATCACCGGCCTGTCGAAAGACGAGCTGATCAAGATCATCGGCAATTACGACGGCATCGCCGTCCGCTCGACCACCAAGGCGACGAAGGACGTGTTCGCCGCCGCGACCAACCTCAAGGTCATCGGCCGCGCCGGGATCGGCGTCGATAACATCGACATCCCTTCCGCGAGCGCCAAGGGCGTCGTTGTCATGAACACCCCGTTCGGCAACTCGATCACCACCGCCGAACACGCGATCGCGCTGATGTTCGCGCTCGCCCGCCAGCTCCCCGAGGCCGACGCGTCGACGCAGGCGGGCAAGTGGGAGAAGAACCGCTTCATGGGGGTCGAGCTGACCGCGAAGACGCTCGGGCTGATCGGCGCGGGCAATATCGGCTCGATCGTCGCCGACCGCGCGCTCGGTCTGCGGATGAAGGTCATCGCCTTCGACCCGTTCCTGACGCCCGAACGCGCGCAGGACCTCGGCATCGAGAAGGTGACGCTCGACGATTTGCTCGCGCGCGCCGACATCATCACGCTCCACACCCCGCTGACCGACTCGACGCGCAATATCCTGTCGGCCGAAGCGCTGGCGAAGACCAAGCCGGGCGTCCGCATCATCAACTGCGCGCGTGGCGGGCTGATCGACGAGGTCGCGCTCAAGGCCGGGCTCGATTCGGGGCACATCGGCGGCGCGGCGCTCGACGTCTTCGCCACCGAACCCGCGAAGGCATCGCCGTTGTTCGGCACGCCGAACTTCATCTCGACCCCGCACCTCGGCGCGTCGACCGACGAGGCGCAGGTCAATGTCGCGATCCAGGTTGCCGAGCAGATGTCCGACTTCCTGATGAGCGGCGGCGTCACCAACGCCTTGAACGTACCGTCACTGTCGGCCGAGGAAGCCCCCCGCTTGCGCCCGTACATGGCGCTCGCCGAACAGCTCGGATCGCTGACCGGTCAGCTCGTCGACGACGGCATCTCGGGCGTCACCGTCGAGGTCGAGGGCGCGGCCGCCGAGCTCAACATCAAGCCGATCACCGCCGCCGTCCTCGCCGGGCTGATGCGGGTCCATTCGGACACCGTCAACATGGTCAACGCGCCGTTCCTCGCGCGCGAACGCGACATCGACGTCGCCGAGGTCCGCCACGAGCGCGAGACCGACTATCACACGCTGGTCCGCGTCACGGTGAAAACCCCCGACGGCGAGCGCTCGGTCGCCGGGACGCTGTTCGGCAACCGCGAGCCGCGGCTGGTCGAGATCATCGGCATCAAGGTCGAGGCCGACCTCCACGGCCCGATGTTGTTCATCGTCAACGAGGACAAGCCGGGCTTCATCGGGCGGCTTGGCAGCACGCTCGGCGCGGCGGGGGTCAACATCGGGACGTTCCACCTCGGCCGCCGTGATTCGCGTGCCGAGGCGGTGCTGCTGCTGTCGGTCGACGAGGTGATCCCGGCGGCGGTGTTGAGCGAGATCAAGGCGCTGCCGGGCGTAAAACAGGTCAAGGCGTTGAATTTTGGGTGAGAAAATACTCCTTCCCTCCCCCCTCGAGGGGGAGGGACAGGTCGCCCCTGGGCAACCAGGGAGAGGGTGCGTGCGCCACAGGCGAACCCCTTCACCCTCTCCCTCGTCACGCAAGCGCGTGACCTGTCCCTCCCCCTCGAGGGGGGAGGGAAGCCGATGACCGACATCACCGCCGGGCTGCTCCCCGAAGGTCTCCGCGACCGCCTGCCCCCGCAGGCCGCCGCCGCCGAGACCCTGATGCGCGGGCTGCTCGACCACGTCGCGAGCCACGGCTACGACCGCGTTCAGCCGCCGCTCGTCGAGTATGAGGACAGCCTCGCCGGGCGCCTCGGCGTCACCGGGCGGCAGGAGCTGCTCCGCTTCACCGACCCCGTCTCGCACCACACGCTTGCGCTGCGTCCCGATATGACCGGCCAGGTCGGGCGGATCGCCGCGACGCGCCTCGGGCACCTGCCCCGCCCGCTTCGGCTTGCGTATGGCGGCGCAGTGCTGCGGGTAAAGGGCAGCCAGTTGCGCCCCGAGCGCGAGATGCTCCAGGTCGGCGCCGAGCTCATCGGGCGCGACAGCGTCGCCGCGGTGGTCGAGGTGCTGACGCTCGCGGTCGCGGCGCTGACCCGCGCCGGGGTGACCGGTCTGACCGTCGACCTGACGCTGCCGAGCTTCGTCGCCGACCTCGCCACGGCGTGGGCGGGACCCGCGCCGATCGCCGATCTCGCGACGGTCGAGGACCTGCTCGACGCCAAGGACAGCGCGGGACTGGCCGCCGGGGGCGCATCGATCTACCAGCCGCTGATCGCCGCCGCCGGGCCCGCCGCCGCCGCGCTCGACGCGCTCGGTCGCCTCGACCTGCCGCCCGAACTCGCCGCGCGCGTCGCCGACGTCGCGCATGTCGTCGCCGCGCTCGCCAACGGAAACGAGGGGGGTGTCGCAGTGACGCTAGACCCGACCGAGCGCCACGGCTTCGACTATCAGCGCTGGATCGGCTTCACCGTCTTCGCCGACGGCGTTCGCGGCGAGATCGGCCGCGGCGGCGCGTACAGCGTCGTCCACCCCGACGGCAAGCGCGAGCCTGCGGTCGGGTTTTCGCTCTACGTCGACGGGCTGGTCGATGCCGGGTTCGGCGTGGTCGAGCGCGACCGCGTCCTGCTCCCGCTCGGCACGCCATTCACAACGGGCGAGCGCCTTCGCGGCGAAGGGTGGATCACCGTCGCCGCGCTCGATGCCGACGCCCTCCCCGCCGCTTTTCGCTGCACGCACGTCTGGAACGGTGTAGACGCCGTCGCCGTCACTTAAGGAACAACAATGGCCAACGTCGTCGTCATCGGTGCGCAGTGGGGCGACGAGGGTAAGGGCAAGATCGTCGACTGGCTGTCGGCGCGTGCCGATGTCGTCGTCCGCTTCCAGGGCGGGCACAACGCCGGGCACACGCTCGTCGTCGGCAACGAGGTCTACAAGCTCAGCCTGCTCCCCTCGGGTATCGTCCGCGGCGCGCTGTCGGTGATCGGCAACGGCGTCGTGTTCGATCCGTGGCACTTCAAGGCCGAGGTCGAGAAGCTGCGCGGGCAGGGCGTCGCGATCAGCCCCGAGACGCTGCAGGTCAGCGAATTATGCCCGCTGATCCTGCCGCTCCACAGCGAGCTCGACGGGCTGCGCGAGGATGCCAGCGGCGCGGGCAAGATCGGCACGACGCGGCGCGGCATCGGCCCGGCATACGAGGACAAGGCCGGCCGTCGCGCGCTCCGGGTCTGCGACCTCGGCCACCTCGACAAGATCGGGCCGCAGCTCGATCGGCTGCTGGCGCATCACAATGCGCTGCGCGTCGGCTTCGGCATCCCCCCGGTCGACCGCGACGCGCTGGTCGCGTCGCTCGAGGAAATCGCGCCGTTCGTCCTGCCGTACGCCGCGCCGGTGTGGGCCAGCCTCGGCGACGCGCGTCGCGCGGGCAAGCGCATCCTGTTCGAGGGCGCGCAGGGCGTGTTGCTCGACGTCGACCACGGCACCTATCCGTTCGTCACCTCGTCGAACGTCGTCGCCGGGACTGCGGCGTCGGGCAGCGGGATGGGTCCGGGGGCGATCAACTACGTCCTCGGCATCGTCAAGGCGTACACCACGCGGGTCGGCAGCGGCCCCTTCCCGACCGAGCTCGACGACGCGATCGGCCAGCGGCTGGGCGAGCGCGGGCGTGAATTTGGCACGGTGACCGGGCGCAAGCGCCGCTGCGGCTGGTTCGACGCGGTGCTGGTGCGGCAGGCGGTCCAGGTCAGCGGCGTCCACGGCATGGCACTGACCAAGCTCGACGTCCTCGATGGGCTCGACGATCTGATGGTCTGCACCGGTTACACGCTAAACGGCCGCACGCTCGACCACTTCCCCGCGCATGCCGCCGATCAGGCCGCGGTCGTGCCAATCTACGAGCGCTTCGACGGCTGGAGCGAGTCGACGATGGGCGCGCGCAGCTGGAGCGAGCTCCCGGCGCAGGCGATCAAGTATATACGCCGCATCGAGGAGCTGACCAACTGCCCCGTCGCGCTGGTTTCGACGTCGCCCGAGCGCGACGACACGATCCTCGTCCGCGACCCGTTCATGGATTAGTCGCGCAGCCACCCCGGGATCAGGAAGGCGTCGACCAGCCACCACAGGCCGACGAAGCCCCAGATCAGGAAGCCGAGGCCGAACCAGAAGGTCAGCCAGCCGAGGCCGTGGAGCAACAGCATCAGCATGCCGGTGCCGACGCGCCCGGTGACCATCCGGTGGACGCCGAGGTTGCCGAGAAAAAACCAGACGAGGTAGACGATGATCGTCATGCCCGTCGCGTCGGCTTCGTTGCGGTAGCGATCGACGATGGCCATCGGTGCGGTCCCTCAGTGTGTTAGACCGCTAATATAGTGGCGGCTTTCGCCCGCGCTAGTCAGTGTTCCGAAAATGCGAACGCCGCGGTTCCGGTGAGGAACCGCGACGCTGCATTCGGGCCTGACGTTCTGAAAATCAGGCGAGAACGACCTTCGTCGCGCGGCGACGCATGACCGCGCCGACACCGCCGAAACCGACGAGCATCAACGCCCAGGTTTCAGGCTCGGGGGTGCCCGAGGTGCCGAGCGTACCGCCAGTCGCGAGGAACGACGATCCGTTGGCGAAGCCGTACGCCACAGGGTCGGACTTGATCAGGCTGTTGTAGCCGAATGTGCTGAAGTAATTCATGTCATAGCCCTGGTGCGACCAGCAGAAGTCGACCGGGGGCTGCGTGAAGCCTTTCGAAATCCCGTTCGCCGTAACGGTTTCGCCGTCGCTGCAACCCGTGAACGAGACGTTCACGCCCTGGATCGCGCCGGTACCGCCGGGAACGACCCCGTCGTAGCCACCGCCGATGTAATTCTCGATCGAGACGTTGCCGCCGCCGGTGACGAAGGCGCTGACTGCAGCGCCGTAGCCATCAAGTGCCGTCGGATCGGCGGTGCAGCATCCGCCACCGGATTCGACATAAAGCGCGCTGTAGTTGCTGAAGTTGACGCCCGCGAGGCTCGTGACTGTCGTCACAGAGACGCCTGTCGGTCCCGGGTTCGGGCCGCCGCCGGGCATGAACACGAGAACGTCCTTAGACGATCCCCCCTGCAGATACTTGAAAAGCTGTGGCGTGTACTGCGGATCCTGGTGGAAGGTCGTCGCATC
>JAYTTV010000131.1:0-7189 GCA_043745075.1 Sphingomonadaceae bacterium | reverse complement strand
CACCGTATGCGGTCAACCTCATCGTCCACAAGTCGAACGACCGGCTGATGGACGACCTCGCTTTGTGCGTGAAGTACAAGGTGCCGGTAATCATCACCTCGCTCGGCGCGCGCGTCGACGTCAACGAGGCGATCCATTCGTACGGCGGCATGGTCCTCCACGACGTCATCAACGACCGCTTCGCCCATAAGGCAATCGAGAAGGGCGCCGACGGCCTGATCGCGGTTGCCGCCGGAGCGGGCGGCCACGCCGGCACGACCTCGCCGTTCGCGCTCGTCCAGGAAATCCGCAAGTGGTTCGACGGCCCGCTCGCGCTGTCGGGGTCGATCGCCAGCGGCGCGTCGGTCCTCGCGGCGACCGCGATGGGGGCCGACTTCGCCTATATCGGCTCGGCGTTCATCGCCACGACCGAGGCCCGCGCCGACGAGCGCTACAAGCAGATGATCGTCGACAGCTCGGCATCCGACATCGTCTATTCGAGCCTGTTCACCGGGGTTCACGGCAACTACCTCAAGCCGTCGATCACCCTTGCGGGGATGGACCCCGACCATCTGCCCGAGGGCGACGTCTCGACGATGGACTTCGGCAGCGGCGCCGCGCCCAAGGCGTGGAAGGAAATCTGGGGCTGCGGCCAAGGGATCGGCGCGATCGACGCCGTTATCCCGGCGGCGGCGTATATTGCCAAGCTCCGCCGCGAATATGATCGCGCACGCGGCCGGATCGGGATCGCCCCGCTGCGGGCGGTGGCGGCTTAGGCTCGGGTCACCGCCCGAGCGAGGAACCCCAATGCACCGGCGTCGTTGCGCTGCGACACAGGAGAGACGCCCATGGAACTGACTATCCCGCTCGAGACCGTCTGCCGCGTCATCCTCCGTGCCCGCGAGTTCGAGGCGCTCGTCCCCGACACCGACCCCGATGACGGGTCGAACCCGACCGACGACGGCGCTGCCGACGAGATCGAGGATGATGGCGACAACCCGACCGAGGAGGAACTGCGCACGATCATCGACGACCTTGCGGACGACGAGAAGGCCGAGCTCGTCGCGCTCGCGCTGGTCGGGCGCGGGACGTACGACGCGAGCGAATGGTCCGATGCGATGGACGACGCCAGCGACGAGGTCGACGACGCCGCCGACTTCCTGCTCGATCTGCCGATGCTCGCGGCGTATCTCGAAGGCGGGCTCGCCGCGTTCGACCTGTCGTGCGACGGGCTAGGCCAAGTCGTCTGAGGCTCCGCTTAAGTTGACAGAGTTGGCATTTTAGGGCGCCGTGATCGCGTCCTGCGATCACGGCCTTAAGTTGACAGTGTTGACGTTTTCGGCGGTTTTGCGCGTCGTGTCTGCGGGCGCGAACGGTAGAGCAGGAGCGCGGTCAGCAGGCGATTGTTGATGACGACCTGCTCGCCGACGACCGCGCCCTTGTACGTGACCGGGCGCGTCGCGCCCGCCGCCACGCGATCGGCGGCCTCATCCGCGAGATCGGCCATGTAGCGATCGAGCGCCGCGTCCCATGCGCGGGCGAAGGCGGCATTGTGCGGCTGCTCGCGAAACTTGTACGCGCTCGTGCGCGACAGGCCGATCCGCGCGCAGACCTCGCGGACGTTCCCCGAGGTCGCGAGGTCGGTGACGAACCGACGCTGGCGCGCCGGGGTCCACCCGGTGCGACGACGACGGCGACGAGGCGGGGGAGTGACCATCCCCGCCCGTAGCCTAATTGGTTCGGAAAGTCAAGATCGCGCGGCCAAATCCTACAAAAGCGGGATCAGCGGCGCGCCCGCTCGACGTTGATCGACGGGCCGGTCTTCTTCGCCAGCGGCTCGATCTTCGGCTTGACGCCAAGCGCGATCAGCAGCGACGACGACACGAAGATCGACGAATACGTGCCGACGACGATCCCGAGCAGCATCGCCGCGGTGAAGCCGAAGATCACGTCGGGGCCGAGCAGCAGCATCGCGGTCAGCGCGGTGATCATCGCGAGCGACGTCATCACCGTTCGCGGCAAGGTCTCGTTGACGCTCAGATCGATGATCGGGCCGATGTCCATCTGGCGGTATTTACGCAGATTTTCGCGGATGCGGTCGTCGATCACGACCTTGTCGTTGAGGCTGTAGCCGATGATCGTCAGGATCGCGGCGACGACGTTGAGGTCGAACTCGAGGTGCGTCAGCGCGAAGAAGCCGAGCGTCACCGTGACGTCGTGGACCAGCGCGACGACGGTCGAGACGCCGAAATGCCATTCGAAGCGGAACCAGGTGAAAATCGCCACCGCCGCCATCGACAGCAGGACCGCGAGCGCGCCCTTGCGGATCAATTCCTGGCTGACCTTGCCGCTGACCGATTCGGTGCGGCGGAAGCTGACGTTGCCGTACTTGCCCTTGAGATCGGCCTGGACCTTGGCGACGACCTTCTGCACCGCCGCCTGGTCTCCCGGGGGGAGCGGCAGGCGGATCAGGATCGTGCGGGCGTTGCCGAACTCCTGCAGCGAGACGTCGCCGACGCCGAGCGACCCGACCTCGCCGCGCAGCCGGTCGAGCGGCGGCGGCGACGGGAAAGCGACCTCCATCGTCAACCCGCCGACGAAATCGACCCCGAGGTTGAGCCCGCGCGTCGCCAGCAGCCCGATCGAGCCGAGCGTCAGCAGCAGCGTCAGTGCGAACGCGAGATAGCGCAGCTTGACGAAGCCGATGTTGGTATTGTCGGGAACGATCTTCAACGGCATGTCGATGCCTTACCCTTACCGGCGAGATTGCGCATCATATCGTCAGCGCCTTCGGGCGGGCGCTCGTCAGCCAGCGCGAGACCATCAGGCGGACGACGGTGACGGCGGTGAAGACGCTCGTGGCGATGCCGATCGACAGCACCACCGCGAAGCCCTTGATCGGTCCCGAGCCGAACAGGAACATGATGATCGCGACGATGATGTTGAGGCTGTTCGCGTCCCAGATCGTCCGCGTCGCGTCGCGGAAACCGACCTCGACCGAGGCGACGACGCCCCTGCCCTTGCGCTGCTCCTCGCGGATGCGCTCGTTGATCAGGACGTTGGCGTCGACCGCCGCGCCGATCGTCAGGACAAGGCCCGCGATCCCCGGTAGCGTCAGCGTCGCGCCGACGACGGACATCACGCCGATGATCAGGATCATGTTGAGGATCAGCGCGACCACCGAATAGACGCCGAAGCGGCCGTAGGTGACGATCATCAGCAGGGCGACCGCGATCACCGCGGTGCCTGCGGCGAGCGACCCGGCGCGGATCGAGTCGGCACCGAGGTCGGGGCCGACGGTGCGTTCCTCGACGACCTTCAGCTCGACCGGCAGCTTGCCCGACCGCAGCAGGATGGCGAACTGGTTCGCGCTCGCAGTCGTGTAGTTGCCGGTGATGATGCCCGACCCGCCGAGGATCGCGCCGTTGATCCGCGGCGCGGAGATGACCTTGTTGTCGAGGATGATCGCGAACGGCTTGCCGACATTCTCCTGCGTCGCCTTGGCGAAACGCCGCCCGCCGGTCGAATCGAAGCGGAAGGTGACGGCGGGCGAGCCGTTGTCGTCCTGCCCGACCTGGCTGTCGACGAGCTGGTCGCCGGTGATCATCGCGCGACGCTTGACCGCGACGGTGCCCGGCTGGTCGGCGTACGGCAGGATCTGGCTGCCGGCGGGGGCGTGACCCGCAGCGACTTCGGCGGGGTCGGCGTCGGTGTCGACGAGCTTGAATTCGAGCTTCGCGGTCTTGCCGAGCAACGCCTTGAGCGCGCTCGGGTCCTGCAGCCCGGGGACCTGGACGACGATGCGGTTGTCGCCCTGGCGGACGATCGTCGGCTCGCGCGTGCCGAGCTCGTCGATCCGGCGGCGGATGACTTCGACCGCCTGCTCCATCGCGCTGTTGGTCGCCGACGTGATCCCGGCGTCGGTCGGGGTCATCGTCACGCGGTTGCCGTCGACGACGGCGACCTCGACGTCGCGCTGCCCGGTCAGGTTGCCGACCGGGCGCGTCACCTTGCGAAGCGTTTCGACCGCACGGTCGAGCTGGGTCGGATCGGTGACGGTGAGCGATACGGCGCTGCCGCTGATGCCGAGGTCGCGATACTTGACCGCGCCGCCATCGGCCCCGGCGAGTTCGGTCCGCGCAGTTTCCTCGAGGCCGTCGAGCTTCTGCTTGCGGACGTCGTCGGTCGCGGCTTCGAGCATCATGTAGCTGCCGCCGCGCAGGTCGAGGCCGAGGTTGAGCGTTCCCGTCGGGACGAACGATGGCAGCGACTTGAGCGTCGCTGCGGGGACGAAATTGGGGATCGCGAAGATCACGCCGAGGACCAGCGTGACTAGAATCGTCCACACTTTCCAGTTTGGAAAGCCGAGCATGTTAGTTCTTCGCGTCGTTGGCGGCGGCGGGGAGCGGCTTGGTCCGGACTTCGGACAGCGTGCCCTTGACGACGCGCAGCTTGACGCCGGTGGCGACCTCGACTTCGAGCTCGGCGTCGGCGACCTTGGTCACCCGCCCGATCAATCCGCCGCCGGTAACGACCTCGTCGCCGCGCTTGACCGCGTCGATCGCGGCGCGATGCGCCTTGGCGCGCTGCTGCTGCGGGCGGATCATCAGGAAGTAGAAGATCGCGAAAATCGCCACATACGGCAGGAACAGCAGCAGGTTACCCTGGAGACCGCCGGGGGCCGCTGCCGCCTGGGCATAGGCCGGGGATGAGAACATGAAAATTGCTTCCGTGGGACAGGATTGCGGGGGTCTATAGCCGATGCGGGGTAGCGCGCAAATGGTCGGGGTGCCGATGATCCTCCCCGTCTTCGGGGAGGGGGACCGCGCCGCTTCAGGCGTGGTGAAGGGGCGGGCGAGCGAACTCGACGCCTGAGTCCGCTCGACCGCCCCTCCACCATCGCAAGGGCGATGGTCCCCCTCCCCGTGCCGGGGAGGATCGGCTACATCGCGCCGATGACCGACCCTCTTGCCCGCATTGCCGACGCGCTCGACCGCCTCGCCCCGCCGCGCCCGGTCCCGGCCGACCCCGCGGTCGGCGACGCCTTCGTCTTCGACGGCGCACTCCTGCGCATGGTCTCACCGCCCCCCGCGCAACCACTCGCCCGCTTCGCCGGGGTCGATGCCCAGCGCGACGCCTTGCTCGCGAACACCCGCCGCCACGCCGCCGGAGCGGCCGCGCACGACGTCCTGCTGTGGGGCGCGCGCGGGATGGGCAAGAGCTCGCTGGTTCGCGCGGTCCACGCTGCGGTCATCGCCGATGCCTCCGCACCGGCGCTCGCACTGATCCAGGTCGCGCGCGACGACCTGACCGGCCTGCCCGCGCTGTTCCGCACGCTCGGGGAGACCGCGCGCCGCTTCATCGTCTATGCCGACGACGTCTCGTTCGAGGCCGACGAGCGCCAGTACAAAGCGCTCCGCTCGATCCTCGACGGCGGGATCGAGGCGCGGCCCGATAATGTCCGCCTCGCCGTCACATCGAACCGGCGGCACTTGGTGGCGCGCGAGCACGCCGACACCGAGGCGGCGAGCGCGATCAATGCGCGCGACGTCCTCGACGACCGGCTCGCGCTCGCCGACCGCTTCGGCCTGAGCCTCGGCTTCCACAACTGCGACCAGGTCACGTTTCTGGCGATCGTGACCGGCTATGCGGCGGCGCACGGCCTCGTGTTCACCGACGCCGAGGCACTCGCATGGGCGGTCGGGCGCGGCCACCGCTCGGGCCGCGTCGCGTGGCAATTCATCACCGAGCTGGCGGGGCGCGAAAACCGCGCTATCGCGATGTGATCCGGCCCGCTATCGCTCAGGCGTGACGATTTCCGACCGATATTTCCAGCGGCTCGTCCTTGCGGCGATGGCAAGCGGCTTCGTCCTGCTGCTCATCGCCGCCGGGATCGTCGTCCTTGCCACCAGCGAACGGCAGCGCAGTACCGCGCTCGTCGTCCACACCTATACGGTCGAGCGCGCGCTTGACACGTTCAGCATCCTGTCCGAGCAGCTTGAAACGGCGCGACGGGGATATCTGCTGCACCACCGCCAGGCCTCGCTCGACACGTTCCGGCGGACGGTCGCGGCCATTCCGATCCAGCTCGACCAGCTCCAGTTTCTGACCCGCGACAATCCCGTCCAGCAGAGCCGTATCGTCGGACTGCGCGCGGAAGCCGAGCGTCATCTTGAATCGGCGCGCCAGACGTTCCAGCGGCTGGCCGACCCGAATCCCGCGATGCAGGCGATGGCCGACTTCGCCGTCGATACCAGCTTCGTCTCGATGATCACGTTGCGCCACCTCACCGACGTGATGAACGACGAGGAGGAACGGCTGCTCGCGCGCCGGCTCGCGGCGCAGCACGAGGCGTCGTTCCAGCTCAATCTCGTCCTTGGCCTCGTCGGCGTCCTGATCCTCCTGATCATGAGCGGGGCATCGTGGATCGTGCTGCGCTACACCGCCGATCTCAGCAAGGCGCAGGACGCGTTGCGCGCGGTCAACACCGGGCTCGAGGGCGCGGTTTCCGCGCGAACCGCCGAGCTCAGCCGCGCCAACGACGAAATTCAGCGCTTCGCCTATATCGTCAGCCACGATCTGCGCTCGCCGCTGGTCAACGTCATGGGCTTTACCGCCGAGCTCGAAGCCGCGATCGGCCCGTTGACCGAGCTGACCAACCGGGTCGACGCCGGTGCGCCGGAGTTGATGGACTCGAGCGCCCGCGACGCGCTCGCCGACCTGCCCGAGGCGATCGGCTTCATCCGCGCCTCGACCAACAAGATGGACCGGCTGATCAACGCCATCCTGCGGCTGTCGCGCGAGGGGCGGCGGACGCTGGCCCCCGCGCCGGTGGATATCGCCGCACTTGCCGCATCAATCCGCGACAGCCTGCAATTCCGTTTGAACGAACTCGGCGCCGAGATCGCCATCGACACCCCGACGCCGGCGATCGTGACCGACCGGCTCGCGCTCGAGCAGATTCTGTCGAACCTCATTGAAAACTCGACGAAATACCTCCAGACGGGCCGTCCCGGCCGGATCGTCGTCAGCGCCCGGCAAGAAGGGCAACGGGTGATCATCGACGTCGTCGACAACGGCCGCGGTGTCGCGCCTGGCGATCAGGAGCGCATCTTCGAGCTGTTCCGCCGCTCGGGGGTTCAGGACCAGCCGGGCGAAGGCCTTGGACTCGCACACGTTCGCGCGCTATCGTACCGTCTCGGGGGCGTAA
>JAYTTV010000130.1:0-7331 GCA_043745075.1 Sphingomonadaceae bacterium | reverse complement strand
AAGTCGGGGAAGGTCGAGAAGTCGTCGCCGGCGAGCGCGGTCGACAGTGTGAATTGTCCCCCGGTCAACTGCATGCCGTCGCCGCTATCGCCCGCGAAACGGACGACCATCGTTTCGGCGTGGGTCTTGGGGGCGGCAGGCTTGGTCGTCGGCTCGTCGAACGCAGTCTGCAGCGCAGTCGCCATTAACAGTTTCCGGATGTCATGATGCGGGGCGGTCTACTCCCCGCGGCGCGGCGGGTCCAAGTAGTTTTTCTGTAACGTGGCCCAGCGCGTCCGCCATCGCGACTATCGACCGCGCATGCCGCATCGCCACTGCTTCGCGGTCGGCGCCGTAGCCGCCGCCGAGCGTCGATGCGACCGCGATGCCACGCCGGGCGCACGCCTCGACGACGAAGCGGTCGCGCGCGGCAAGTCCCGCGTCGCTCAGCGCCAGCCTTCCGAGCCGGTCGTCGGCGTGCGGATCGACCCCGGCCTGATACAGCACGAGCTCGGGGCGATAGCTATCGAGGAACGCCGGCAGTTCACTGGCGAGGACGGCGAGATAGTCGGCGTCGCCCATGCCGTCGGGCAATTCGACGTCGCGCGTCGACATCTGCTTGCGCACCGGGAAGTTCTTCGCCGCGTGCATCGAGAAGGTCACCGCGTCGCTGCGCTCGGCGAAGATCGCCGCGGTGCCGTCGCCTTGGTGGACATCGAGGTCGACCACCGCCAGCGTCGCCACCCGCCCCTCGGCCAGCAGGCGCGCCCCGGCGATGGCGAGATCGTTGAAGATGCAGTATCCCGCCCCGCCGTCGGGCAGCGCGTGATGGCTCCCCCCGGCGGTATTCGCCGCGAAACCGGCTTCGAGCGCGATCCGCGCCGCAAGATACGTGCCCCCGATCACCAGCCGCGACCGCCGGACCATCGCCGCCGTCACCGGAAACCCGATCCGCCGCTCCTGCTCGCGAGCCAGCGTCCCGTCGAACACCGCGGCGACATACGCCGCGTCGTGCACCGCCTCGATCCATTCACGCGGTGCCGGGCCGGGGACATGCCCCGCAAAGTCCGCAGCGAGTCGCTCGAGCGCGACCATCAGCAGGCCATATTTGTCCATCGGAAAGCTGTGCCCCGGCGGCAGCGGCGCGACATAGTCGGAGTGGTGGACGAGCGCGAAGGTCAAACCGCAGTGGCCCGGCTTGCCACGACACTTACGGGACCGTAATGAATGTGTGCCCGGCGACTAATTGCGCGTTTGCGCCCGGCGGCTTCGCCCTCTTGTGTCAGGACATTCCGATGAGACATCTGCTTCTCGCTGCCGCGTTCCTCGGTATCGCCCTGACGGCAACATCCGCCACGGCGCAAGCTGACTCGCATTACTCGCAGGGACCTCTGTGGTTCATCTCCGGCATCCACATCGAGGACGGCCAGTACGAGAACTACATGGATTACCTCGCAAAACAATTCAAGACGACGAATGATTTCGGCATCAAGGAAGGGGTCGTGCTGTCGTACCACGTCCTTTCCAACAACCAGAAGCGCGCCGGCGAGCCCGACCTTTTACTCGTCATCACGTCGAAGGACTATCTGACCGTCGCCCAGCAGGAGGCGTACGAGCTGAAGCTCAACAAGATGCTGTCCGAGGATCGTCGAGGTTTCGATGCCGCCTCGGCGAAGCGCGCGCCGATGCGGAAGCTCGGCAATAATATGGAGTTTCGTGAGCTGATCCTGAAATAGTCCCAGCTACCTTTTGTCATCCCCCGCCCGGCAGCAACCCGTCACCGACCCTGCCGGGGTCAGGGGGTACGCTTTCGCCGGGGTGACAGTCATCGCGCCCGTCGTCCGCTAATTCCCGGCTTCGTCGAGCTCGCGTAACCGCAGGCGATACGCTTCGGCGATGCACTCGCGGTCGGAGCACGTCTGCCGGGCATTGAGGAAAGCCGTCTCGCCTTGATGGATCCGCTGCACCGTCGCCGGATCGGCGCTGCGGTCGAGCGTGGCAAAGCGCGACGACAACTGCCGGTCGAGCGCCGCAAGCCCCGCGTCGGAGCAGATCGCCTGGGTAACTTCGCTTCGCGCGCGGCGGCAGTTGAAGGCCGGAGCGCGCGCGGCGACGTTCCGTTGGCGACTGGCCGGCGCGGCGCGTTGCGACGATGCCGCGACCGAAGCGGATGCGCGCTTCTTTTCCAGCGCACGCTCGTCGACCAAGCGGTCCCGTTCGCTGTCCCGCTCGCTGGCCACCCGGCGGGCGTTTAGGTTCGGTGCCTTGACGTGCCTTGCTACCAGCTCGGGCGCGACCCCCGCAACGTCCGGTGACCGCTTTGCCCGCGGGCTTTGCGCGTCATCGCTCGCAACCGGGGCCTGTGCTGCGACGATCGACTGGGCAGCCGTGGGCGCGCGCACCGCAGCTTGCGGCGCGGCAATCGTCGGCGCTTCGGGCTTGGGCGATACGATCGCTGTCGTCGGCAACGCCGTGCGCGGCAGCGGTGGCAGCGCGGGCAGCGCCACCGAAGCCGCCGGGACGGCAACCGGAGTTCCGAGATTGGCCCTCGCCAGCCAGCCGACCGCGCCCGCCGCGATCAGCGCGACGATCGCCAGCAGTGCCCACAACGGCGAGACCCGCCGCGACGGCGATGCCGCAATCGGTTTCGACATCGCCGGCCTCGTCTGCGTTGTCCGGGGCGAACATGATGACGAGGCCGACGCGGCCAACGGGGCGGCCGGGGCTTCGGCACCGGTTGCCGGCTGCGCGCGGTACGCCGATCCAGCCCATTGGTCGAACGATGTCGATGAGCGCGGCGGGCTCACCCCAACCGTCGGTGCCATCGGCAGGACGTCGTCGTCGCTGGCAGCGCGCCGGTCGCGCGCGGAGTGCGGTCCCGGACCGCGACCGGTGCCGAAGAGTTCTTCGGCGCGGCGGCTACGCCAGTCCTCTTTCCCCATCGGTCGACCCTCCGCACCAGCGCGCTGTTACCGAATCAATAACGTTGAGCGCGCCTAAAGAGTTGCGCCCGGGCGCTGGCGGAGCGCGTCCGAAACCGCTGTCCTACAGCCAGTCGAATAGCTTAGCCTCGACGGATGATGTCGACACCCCCACTCCGCAACGATCGGCCCCCGCCGCAGCGGCACGCCGGAGGGCGGAGTTCCGTGGCATCGCGGCATGATCGCCGGAGCATCGCCTGTGCCGTCGCGGCGCGAAATCAAGTCCGCGAGCGCACGATGCTCTGTGGACTTCGGCGCGATTTGCTGCCCGGGTCGATGCCGCTCGACACCCGCGTTTCGTGTGGACTTAGTGGACTTCCGGCGGCGGACGGCCCGATCCAGCGTTCGGATATCGCGGATGGGACGTCGCAATGTACCCGCGTTTCGTGTGGACTTCGTGGACTTCCAACCTCGACCGGAGCCTACGGTGAGCTCGAGCGCAACCTCCCGCCGCGCAAGTATCGCTGCAAATCACCCCGGTTTCGTGTGGACTTCGTGGACTTCCGCTCGCGCGCGGGGATCGGGCTGGTCGACTCTTGGCGGCGGCGGCCCGCCACGTCTATGCTGGCGCAAAGCCTTGGGAGAAAAGCCGTGCCCTTCGTCCGTACCGACGTTGCCAACCTGCTCGCGATGCTCGCCAGCGCACCCGGCCCGAGGATGGAGGACGGCGACCCCGTCACGGCGCGCGGCATGATGCGGATGATGGGGCAGGTCGCCGAACTGCCGCGCGGCGAGATCGCCCATGTCGTCGACTTCACGATCCCGTCGCCGCACGGCCATGCGATCCCGGCGCGGGCCTATAGCGCCGTCGCCGACCCCGGCCCCGGGCCGGTGCTCGTCTATTTCCACGGCGGCGGCTGGGTGATCGGCGACCTCGAAACCCACGACTCGCTGTGCGCCGAGATCGCCCGCGTCGCCGGCATGACCGTCGTCAGCGTCGACTACCGCCTCGCCCCCGAGCATCGTTTTCCCGCCGCAACCGAGGATTGCCTGACCGCGATGCGCTGGCTCGCCGAAACCCCAATGCCGGTCGGCCACGCGGTCACCGGCCTGATCCCGGCGGGCGACAGCGCCGGCGGCAACCTCGCCGCGGTCGTCGCGCAGGAGTTGAACGGCATGCTGCCGGTGCCGATCGTCGCGCAGTGGCTGATTTATCCGGGGGTCGACATGACCACCAACACCGGCTCGATGCAGGAATTCGCCGAGGGCTATCTGCTGACCAACGGCGGGATGCGCTGGTTCACCGAGCACTATATGGGCTCGACGCCCGACCTGGGCCACGCTTACGCCTCGCCGCTCCACGTCGCATCGCTCGCCGGCCTGCCCCCGGCGGTCGTCTTCACCTGCGGGCTCGATCCGCTCCGCGACCAGGGCCGCGCCTATGCCGCAAAGCTCGTGTCGGCGGGCGTACAGGTCGTATTCCGCGAAGCGGCGGGGCAGATCCACGGCTGCATGACGCTGCGCCAGGCGATCCCGAGCACGCAGGGCGATCTTCACGCCTGCCTCGCGGCGCTGCGGGTGATGGTCGACGAGGTGCTGGCCGCGCAGCCCGCGACCGGCTCCACCGCCGAACCGCAGTCGACGATGGCCGCCGAATGAGCAGCCCAGTCACCGACCGCGTTCATCCCTCGGGGCTGCCGTACCGCGCCGGGGTCGGCATCATGCTGCTCAATGCCGAGGGCAAGGTGTTCACCGGACAGCGGCTCGATTCGAAGCTCGAGGCGTGGCAGATGCCGCAGGGCGGGATCGACCCGGGCGAGGAGCCGCGGACGACCGCCTTCCGCGAGCTGGCCGAGGAAACCGGAATCACCAAGGCCGAGATTCTCGGCGAGTCGCGCGACTGGCTGTATTACGACCTGCCCGACGCCCTGATCGGCACGATCTGGAAGGGCCGATATTGCGGCCAGCGGCAGAAGTGGTTCGCGATGCGCTTCACCGGCACCGACGCCGACGTCAATATCGCCACCGAGCACCCCGAATTCCGCAGCTGGCGCTGGTCGACGCTACCCGAACTGTCGTCGCTGATCGTGCCGTTCAAGCGCGACCTGTACGAGGCGGTGCTGGCGGAGTTCGCCGGGCTGATTGGGTCTAGAACGCCAGCGTGACGCTGCCGACAACGGTGTCGGCGGTGGCGTGGCGGATGAATGGGGCAACATTTCTTGGCACGTCATTGCCGACGTATTTAACCCCCATGGTGATTACGCTGACCCGAAAGTCTAGCCCGGCGCTATAGTCGAGCTTGGTACGCCCGAGATCGAAGGCCCCCTTCTCCCGCCCGACCGACGCCTTGACTGTGACCGGCGTCAGCGGAATGCCGACCGCCGCCCGGGCGTAGGTATATAGGTTGCCCCCCGCGACCCCGGCCTGATCGGGGGCATAGTTCGCCCCGAGCGTCACCGTCGCCGGACCGAGCGACCCGGCGAGCGACCCGAACACCTCGGCCTCGGTCGGGCCGTGCCGGGGGTAGACGTAGGCAATGACCCCGGCGGAGGGGGTGAGCAGCCCGATCGAGCGGCTGTATCCGGCCGACAGGTCAACCTCGGCATCGGTCCCCCGATCGATCCGCAGGTCGCGCGGACGGGCAGTCGAGACCACTTCTGCCCCAGCGAACCACCCCGCCAGCCCCGCCTGTAGGCTGGCATCGACGACCGGCTGGCGGTCGCTCATCGACACCCCACGCGAGCGATAGTCGGTGAGGAGGGCCGCCGAGCCGTCGATCTCGACCGCCAGCGCCGGGCCTGCAGCTGCCAAAGCGACCACGGCAGCGCATATGGTTTTGGTGGTGTTGCCCGAACGCAACAGCGCCCGAGACCAGCGAAGACGACGAACCGCGATGGCATGCATAATTAACAGGCAACTGCGCCGCGCTGGCTCAAAAAGCAAGCAGCGGCGCAGTCCCGGACGCTAGAACAGCACGCCGAGTTCGAGGACCCCGCGGAGCTGCGACGTGTCGTTGCCGAGCTTGCCGAACGCCGACCCTGGGGTGGTGTGGATCGCCTTGACGTACGACCCTTCGGCCCGGACGAAGAAGATTTTATACTGGTACGTCGGGCTGACGGTGATCGAATAGGCATCGCTCCCGGTCCCGTACAGGAAGCTCGCCGCGGTCCCGCCGCGGGTGCCCGACGAGCTGACATACTCGGCGCGGACCGGCAGGCTGAACTCGGGGGTGAAGCTATACTTGGCAAGGATCGCGCCGCCGATCGTCGACGCCGATGTCGTCCCGAACTGGGCCACAAGGTTGTCGACATGGGTGTACTGGACGTACGGCTGGATGATCCACGGCCCGTCGGTGTGGGTCAGGATCAGGTTATAGACCGAGCTGTTGTTGAGGATGCCCGGGGTCGAGAAAGTCGACTTGGTCGTCGTCTTGGTGTTCCCGCTCGCGGCGAAGGCGAGGACGTTCTTGGGGTCGATGGTGTAGGCGACCGAGCCCGAGATCGTGCTGTACTTCGACGAGTAGAAGCCGTCGTTTAGCGAGACCGAGAAGGCCAGCGGCCCGGCGGTGTAGTTCGCCTGGACCCCCTTGCTGACGGCAGGCTCGAGGTTCCACAGCAGGCCACGGTCGATGTTCATGTTCTCGAAGGTAAACGTGTACTCGGCCCCGATCAGCGTCGGCAGCTTACCCGCCTGGATCGAGAAGTTGGCGGTCGGCGCGATCTTGATGAACGCCTGCGGCAGCGGCCCGAAGGTCGAGTCGGTGACCCGGGTGGCGCGGGTGTACGGCGTGCCTAGAGAGGGCAGCGAGTAGACGCCGACCTGGACGAAGAACTGGAAGACCCCGTCGATCTTCTGGATGAAGACCTGCCCGTTGCTGAGGTCGCCATACGAGCCGTGGTCACCCGCCCCGGTGACGGCGTGGTCCTGGAAGCGCGCGATGCCCGAGGCGACGCCGGTGACATAGACCTTGCCGAAGTCGCCGAGGTCGAAGTTGGTCGGCGCGCTGTTCCCGGCGAGCGGGCCGGTGATCGCCGGCGAAAGGACCGGCGCGGCGGGTGCGGCGGCGGGCGGCGTGGCGGCGGCGGGTGCTTCCTGTGCGATCGCGGGCTGTGCGATCGCCGCGACGGTCAGCATGGTCCCGGCCAGAAGGTGCTTGTTCATCATTCTCTCCCTGCTCTGCGTTGGCTTCGGCGTGGACGCCGAGGTTAACGGCTTGTGCGCTGCAACAACCGTGCCAGACAGGGGAGCTTCGGCGGCCCGACATAAGGGCGGCGTAAAAAAAAGGCCGGTGGCGAACCACCGGCCTAGTAAAATCCTTGGGGAGGATCGCCTTTCGGCAAATTTGTTGTGCACTGCAGCAAAGGCATTTGCAAGAACTATTTTCGTGTCCGGGTCATACTTGGCTACGTTCCACGTCCGTTCTATAGCGTA
>JAYTTV010000129.1:0-7362 GCA_043745075.1 Sphingomonadaceae bacterium | reverse complement strand
TGGGCGGCGACCGGTCGATGAGCACGCTGGTGCTGGAAGCTGACCGCGCCTTGTTCAAGGCCAAGCGGCTCGGCCGCGACCGCATGGAGATTGCATCGTCCATAACCGCGAGCGCGCAAAACGATTCGGCATCGCCGTACAACGTGCCGCTGGAGGTGCCCGCCAAACTCAAGGTCTTGCCGAGAAGCCGACTTCCAGATTTCCACCAAAAGCCGGCGTCAGCCAAGACGGCTACCGAGGGCTTTTGATCTTACTCTCGGCAGGCGCCGAAGCGACGCTTCTGCCGGGATGACGATCGGGGGATATTCCCCTAGACCGCGCCCATGACAGACACGCTGACCATCGCCCTCCACCAGTCGAACGCGAGCGTCGGCGACCTGCGCGGCAACGCCGACGCGATGCTCGTGGCTCGCGCGGCGGCGAGCGGGGCCGACCTGCTCGTCACGCCAGAGCTGTCGCTGATCGGCTACCCGCCCGAGGACCTCGTGCTCAAGCCCGCGGCGGTCGCGGCGTGCGCGGTCGAACTCGACCGGCTCGCTGTGGCGACCGGCGACGGCGGGCCGGGGATGCTCGTCGGGTTGCCGTGGGTCGAGGACGGGCGGCTGTTCAATGCGATGGCGCTGCTCGACGGCGGCAAGATCGTCGCGGTGACGCGTAAGCACGACCTGCCGAATTACGGCACCTTCGACGAGAAGCGCGTGTTCGCCAGCGCGCCGCTGCCGGGGCCGCTGGCGTTCCGCGGCGTCCGGCTCGGCGTGCCGATCTGCGAGGACATCTGGACCCCCGAAGTCACCGAATGCCTCGCCGAGACCGGCGCCGAGCTGCTGATCGTTCCCAACGGTTCGCCGTTCGAGGTCGGCAAGGACGACCGGCGGCTGTCGCTCGGCGTATCGCGCGTCATCGAGACCGGGCTGCCGCTCGCGTATCTCAACCGCGTCGGCGGGCAGGACGAGTTAGTGTTCGACGGCGCAAGCTTCATCCTCAACGCCGACCGCTCGACCGCGTGGCAATTCCCCGACTGGGACGAGGCGCTGGTGACGACGCGGTGGACGCGCGGCGCTGGCGGCTGGGTCTGCGCGCCGGGCGACCGCGCGACGCTCGATGATGACCTGCCGGGCATTTACCACGCGATGGTCGTCGGCCTGCGCGATTACGTGAACCGCAACCGCTTCCCAGGGGTCGTCCTCGGCCTGTCTGGCGGCATCGACAGCGCGTTGTCGGCGGCGGTCGCGGTCGACGCGCTCGGGGCCGACCGGGTGTGGTGCGTGATGCTGCCGTCGCGCTTTACCGGCGGGGAGAGCCTCGAGGACGCCGCCGAATGCGCGCGGCTGCTCGGCTGCCGCCTCGACACGGTGCCGATCCTGCCGGCGATGACGGCGTTCGATGCGATGCTCAGCCCCTTGTTCGAGGGGCGGTCGCGCGACATCGCCGAGGAGAATATTCAATCGCGCATTCGCGGGCTGAGCCTGATGGCGTTGTCGAACAAGTTCGGGCCGATGCTGCTGACGACGGGCAACAAGAGCGAGATGTCGACCGGCTATGCGACGATCTACGGCGACATGGCGGGCGGCTATTCGGTGCTCAAGGACGTCTACAAGACGACGGTGTTCAAGCTGTGCGAGTGGCGGAACGCGCATTCCCCGCGGCTCGGCCTCGGCCCCAAGGGGCCGGTGATGCCGCAGCGGGTGATCGACAAGCCGCCGACCGCCGAGCTGCGCGACAACCAGCGCGACGACGACAGCCTGCCGCCGTACGACGTCCTCGACCGCATCCTGATCGGGCTGGTCGAGAACGAGCAATCGGTGAGCGAGCTTGCTGCGACCGGGCTCGACGCAGCACTGGTCGCGAAGATCGAGCGGCTGCTCTACGTCGCCGAGTACAAGCGTCGCCAGGCTCCCCCGGGGGTGAAGATCGGGCGGCGTAACTTCGGGCGGGACCGGCGGTATCCGATCACGAATGCGTTCCGGACGTCGTAGCGCTTGATGGCGAAACCAGATACCAAGTCCGTCGGAGGACGACGTCATGCGCGCAATTGCTATCAGCGAGTTCGAAGCTCGAATTGACGAGTATCTCGCTGCGGCTGAGGGCGGTGAGGAGATCGTGCTCAACGATGCTGACGGCAGGGCATCTGTGCGGTTGACAGGAATATCAGGTGAACGCGCTCCTCGTCAGCCTGCGGTCGCGGCTGGGATGATTGCGCTTGGACGCGAAAACCTTGCTCCGTCCGGACCAACATCTGCCGAAGAGATCGGTGTCGGGAAGAATGAGGGGCGACGTTGACGCCGACTGCTGCCTCGTCGACCGCCA
Source organism: Sphingomonadaceae bacterium (assembly GCA_043745075.1). Classification (GTDB taxonomy): domain Bacteria; phylum Pseudomonadota; class Alphaproteobacteria; order Sphingomonadales; family Sphingomonadaceae; genus Polymorphobacter_B. The sequence continues at coordinate 5,055 of JAYTTV010000129.1, read as the reverse complement.
TCTCGCGATCGTGATTGCGGTCTCGCACCGCCTGCTCCGAGTCGATGAGACTGAAGCGGCGGGCGACCTTCATCGGAGGGCGGGCGCGTTGATTCCCGGCTATGACACAGCTCGGCATACGCCGGCCGAGTTCGCCGCGTTGTACCGAGATCGCGTGTTCGTCAACGGCCCGCTCTGGGGCGCTTTCGCAGGCCAAAGGCTGGTTGGGCATATTGCTCTGCTTCGCGGCTGGATCGATCATCTTTACGTCGCGCCGACGCTTCATGGGCAGGGCATCGGTAGCAAACTCGTGCTCCTCGCCCAGCGCGAGCAGGACGACCTGCAACTTCACACCTTCCAGGCGAACGTCCGCGCCCGCGCGCTCTACGAACGTCACGGCTTTGTTGTCGAAGAGCTGACAGACGGGCGGGCGAACGAGGAAAAAATGCCCGACGCTCGCTATCGCTGGAGTCGCCCATGACCGTCACCCGCTTCGCCCCATCCCCCACCGGCGGCCTCCACGCGGGGAACATCCGCACCGCGCTCGTCAACTGGCTGTACGCGCAGCAGCAGGGGGGGCGGTTCGTGCTGCGGCTCGACGATACCGACCTTGCACGGTCGAGCGAGGCGTCGGCGCAGGGGATTCGTGACGACCTCGACTGGCTCGGGCTAACTCCCGATGCCGAGGTGCGCCAGTCGGACCGCTTTGCGCCGTACGAGGCGGCGCTCGCCCGGCTGGCGGCGGGTGGCTACGCGTACCGGGCGTACGACACGCCCGAGCAGCTCGACCTCAAGCGGCGGGTGCAGGCGTCGCGTGGGCTGCCGCCGGTGTACGATCGGACGGCGCTCGCGCTGACCGACGCCGACCATGCCGACTTCGCCGCGAAGGGGGTCGCGCCGCACTGGCGCTTCCGGCTCGACACCGATGCACCGGTGGTGTGGCACGATCTCGTTCGCGGCGCGTGCCACATCGACCCGGCATCGCTGTCCGATCCGGTCGTCCGCCGCGCCGACGGATCGTGGCTGTATATGCTGCCGTCGGTGGTCGACGATATCGATCTCGGCATCACAACGATCGTCCGCGGCGAGGATCATGTCACCAATTCGGGGGTCCAGCTCCAGATGTTCGCCGCGCTGGGGGCCGCCCCGCCCGCGCTCGCGCACCTGCCGCTGCTGACCGGGGCCGACGCGGCGCTGTCGAAGCGGCTGGGGTCGGCGGGAGTTGCCGAATGGCGCGAGGCGGGGATCGAGCCGGGGGCGGTGCGGGCGTTCCTCGCCCGGCTCGGCACCAGCGCGGCGACCGAGCCTGCCGACGATGCGGCGCTGATCGCCGGGTTCGACTTCGCCGCGTTCGGGCGGTCGACGGTGCGCTTCGATCCAACCGAGCTTGCGGCGCTTAATGCGAAGACGATCCATGCAATGCACTTCGATGCGGTGGCCGACCGGCTGCCCGACGGCATGACTACGGCGGCGTGGGACGCGGTTCGCGGCAACCTGGCGACGGTGGCGGACGCCGAGGGCTGGTGGCGGGTGATCACCGGGCCGGTCGATGGTGTCGCCGACCCCGCTGACTGCGGCTTCATCGCCGCCGCGCACGATGCGCTGGCCGCGCTCGATTGGACCCCCGACATCTGGCCGCGCTGGACCGCCGCGCTCAAGGCGTCGTCGAGGCGCAAGGGCCGATCGCTGTTCCATCCGCTGCGCGTCGCGCTGACCGGCCGCGACGCAGGTCCCGAGATGGCGGCGCTGTTGCCGCTGATCGGGCGCGATGCGGCGCTCGCACGGCTGGCGGCGGCTGCTGCGCCCGACTATATCAGTGGCGTGGAGTAACCGCCGATGAAGATGTTTTCACCGTTGCCGCCCCCGCGGCTGCTGCCGTCGAAGGCGTCCGAACCCCAGGCCCGGCCGGCGGCGCGGACGCCGCTCGAGCTGGCCCGTCGGGCGTGGCGGCCGGATCCCGGATTCTCACCGCCGTCGTCGCCGTCGCCGGGCTCGTTGGTCGAGCGGATGCGCGACATACCGCGATCGCGGCTGATCATCGGCGGGCTGGCCCTGCTGATCGTCGGCGCTATCATGGCGTTGTTCCTGCTCGAGTCGCGCTGGGGCTATTCGGGCAAGGTCGTGCCGGTCGTGTTCGTCAAGAGCTGGCCCGCGACCCGCAGCGACGCCGACATCCAGCGCGAGCGCTCGGCCGAGGAGGCCACCGCGCGCGCCGATGCGGCCGCTTCGCGCGCATATATCGCGACGCTGCAAGGGCCGGCGCGCGTCAAGGCGCAGAACCAGTACGACGCCTACATCTCGGCGCAGCCGAAGAACCTCCAGCCCGAGGGCTATATCGCGCCGGTGCCGCCCGCGCCGCCCCCGTCTGCAGCCGCCACCGCCGCCGTCAAACCCAAGGCGTGATCGACGCCCGCGACGCACGGTGGCTGGGGGCGGCGCTCGCCCTCGCCGAGCGCGGTGTCGGACGGACCAGCCCCAATCCAAGCGTCGGCTGCATCGTCGTCGCCGATAATCGCGTCGTCGCGCGCGGCTGGACCCAGCCCGGAGGCCGTCCGCACGCCGAGGCGATGGCGCTCGCGGCGGCGGGGAACGCCGCGCGCGGAGCGACCGCCTATGTCACGCTCGAACCCTGCGCGCATGTCTCGGCGCGCGGTCCGGCGTGCAGCGACCTCCTGATCGCGGCCGGCGTCGCCCGCGTCGTCGCCAGCGGTATCGACCCCGATCCGCGCACCGCCGGAGCCGGAGTCGCACGGTTGCGCGCGGCGGGGATTGTCGTCGACGTCGCGGCCCCGGCGCTCGCCACAACCGCCGAGCGCCTCAATGCGGGCTTCTTCACCCGGCAGCGCGAGGGCCGCGCGCATGTCACGCTCAAGCTCGCCGTCTCGCTCGACGGCTGCCTCGCGCTCGCCGACGGGACCAGCCGCTGGATTACCGGCGCGGCGGCGCGGCGGCACTCGCATCTCGAACGCGCGCGCTGCGACCTCATCGTCGTCGGCGGCGGGACGCTGGTCGCCGACAATCCGGCGCTCGATGTCCGCCTCGACGGGCTCGAGGACCGCGCCCCGCAGCGGGCGGTACTGAGCGCGACTTTGGAAGCGATTCCGGAGGGAGCGCGGATCGGCGACGCGCGCCTGCTTCGCGACCTGTCGGACCTCGACGCCGATCCGCGCATCCTGACCGTTCTCGTCGAGGGCGGGGCAGGGGCGGCGACCTCGCTCCTCGCCGCCGATCGCGTCGACCGGCTGCTGATCTACCGCGCTCCGATCATCCTCGGCGGGCGGCGCGGCATCGGCGATCTCGGCCTGACCGACCTCGGCAGCGCGCACGGGCGCTGGCGGCTCGCCGCGTCACTGACGCTCGGTCTCGACCGGGTTGAGGAATACGACCGGGTCCGATAGGCAGGGGTCATGTTCACCGGCATCATCACCGACATCGGCACCGTCACCGCGGTCGAGCCGCGCGGCGACCTTCGTGTCCGCATCGCCACCGGCTACGACACCGCCGGCATCGCGCTCGGCGCGTCGATCTCATGCTCGGGGGTGTGCCTGACCGTCGTCGACAAAGCCCCCGGCGAATTCGCGGTCGACATAAGCGGCGAGACGCTCCGCCACAGCGCCGCCGCGCAATGGACCGCGGGGGTGCGCCTCAACCTCGAACGCGCGTTGAAGGTCGGCGACGAACTCGGCGGGCATATCGTTACCGGGCATGTCGACGCGGTCGGGCGGGTCGCAGCGCTCGACCGCGAGGGCGGCTCGATCAAACTCACGATCGAAGCGCCCGCCTCGGTTGCGCCGTTCATCGCCGCCAAGGGGTCGGTCGCGCTCAGCGGCGTATCGCTGACGGTCAACGCGGTCGCCCCGGGCGCCGACGCCGGGGTGCGCTTCGATCTCAACATCATTCCGCACACGGCCGAATGGACGACGTTCGGTGGCCTCGCGGTCGGTGACGAGGTCAACGTCGAGATCGATGTCCTCGCGCGCTACCTTGGACGCATGCGCGACGTGTTGACATTATGATGTGATCGGCGCTTTCGTTTTTCACATTGAGGTGTGAAATGACGACGATCGACCGAATCCGTATGTTGGTAGGTGACAGCAACGAAAGCCGTTCGGGGCTCGCCCGCGCTGCCGGGCTCCATGCCAATTCGCTGCGCAACCTCGATGAGCCCGACTGGAATCCGACCAGCGACACGCTGCGCAAGCTCGAAACCTACCTCACCCAACAGAACGCACCACGCGCGCTCGTTGAGATCGAGGAGATTATCGACGAGGCGAAAAACGGCCGGATGTTCATTCTCGTCGACGACGAGGACCGCGAGAACGAAGGCGACCTGATCATCCCGGCTCAGATGGCGACCCCTGCGGCGATCAACTTCATGGCGAAATACGGCCGCGGGCTGATCTGCCTCGCGCTCGCCGCCGACCGGGTCAGGTCGCTCGGCCTGCCGCTAATGGCGCGGCACAACGGCACCCGCCACGAAACGGCGTTCACCGTGTCGATCGAGGCGCGCGACGGCGTCACCACCGGGATCAGCGCCGCCGACCGTGCGCGGACCGTCGCGGTGGCGATCGATGCGTCGAAGGATGCAAGCCACATCGTCACCCCGGGTCATGTCTTTCCGCTCGTCGCGCGCGACGGCGGGGTGCTCGTCCGCGCCGGGCACACCGAGGCGGCGGTCGACGTCTCGCGGCTTGCCGGACTCAACCCGTCGGGGGTGATCTGCGAGATCATGAACGACGACGGGACGATGGCACGGCTGGACGACCTGCTCGGCTTTGCTGCCGAGCACGGCCTTAAGATCGGGACGATCCGCGACCTGATCGCGTACCGGATGAAGCACGACAATCTGGTCGCGTGCGTCGCCGAGACCGTCCTCGACAGCCGTCACGGCGGGCGCTGGATCGCCAAGGCCTATGTCAACAAGGCCGAGGGCACCGAGCATTTGGTCCTGCAGAAGGGCCATATCGACCCGGCGAAGCCGACGCTGGTGCGGATGCACACGATGTCGATGTTCAGCGATTTGTTCGTCGAAGATGACGAGCGCTCGGGGCAGTTCCAGCGCGCGATGGACATCAT
>JAYTTV010000128.1:0-7383 GCA_043745075.1 Sphingomonadaceae bacterium | reverse complement strand
TCGCCTTGAGCAGCGCCGCGACCGCCATGATCATCCCCGACTGGCAATAGCCGCATTGCGGGACCTGTCCAGCGATCCACGCCGCCTGGACGATGTGGCTGCGATCGGCCGATAGCCCCTCGATCGTCGTGACGAAACTGCCCTCGATCTCGCCGATCGTCGTCTGGCACGACCGCTTGGCGACCCCGTCGATATGGACGGTGCACGCGCCGCACAGCCCGGCGCCGCAGCCGAACTTGGTGCCGGTCAGGTTCGACGCGTCGCGCAACGCCCATAGCAGCGGAGTCCCGGGGGCGAGGAGGTAGTGGACGGGGTTGCCGTTGACGGTGAACTTGGTCATGCAACGACTATACTCTGGGGAGAGAAATCGTGGAACTGGAGACTTTGGCGCTGGCGGTCGATGCCGGGATCGCGACGGTAACGCTGACCCGCGGGGCGCAGCTCAACACGATGACCGAGGCGTTCTGGACCGACGTCCCCGCCGCCTTCGCCGCGATCGACGCCGACCCGAGCGTCCGCGCGGTCGTCGTCGCCTCGACCGGCAAGCACTTCACCGCCGGGCTCGACCTCAATTGGGCAGGGCAGACGCTCGTCGGGGCCGGTGCCGACGCGGGCCGCGCCCGCGAGGCGTTCCGCCGCCACGTCCACCACCTCCAGGAGACGTTCAGCGCGGTCGACCGCTGCCGCGTGCCGGTCATCGCCTGCGTCCAGGGCGGGTGCATCGGCGGCGGGGTCGACTTCGTCACCGCGTGCGACCTCCGCGTCGGCACGGCGGACTGCTTCTTCACCATTCAGGAGATCAACATCGCGATCGTCGCCGATGTCGGCACGCTCCAGCGCATCCCCCACCTGCTGCCGCAGGGACTCGTCCGCGAGCTCGCGTACACCGGGCGGCGGTTCGGCGCGGCCGAGGCGAAGCACTGGGGCTTCCTCAACCGGGTCGAGCCCGACCACGCCGCCGCGCTGGCATCGGCGCATGCCCTCGCTGCCGAGATCGCTGCCAAGTCGCCGCTCGCGATCACCGGGATCAAGGCGGTCCTCAACCACGGACGCGACGCGACGATCGCGCAGGGGCTCGACTATGTCGCGACGTGGAACGCCGGGATGCTCCAGGGCGGCGACCTCCGCGCCGCGATGACCGCGCAGGCGGCACGGACGACTCCGGTGTTCGCCGATCTCGTCGCATGATCCATGCCGCAGTGCGGCAGTTGCGCGCTTGCCGGTGGGGACCCCGAGGCATATAGAGCGTCGCAACGCGCCGAGGTCCCCGCACCGGGCGCTGTGACAAAGTCTTGCGAAGGGGCACGATGCGCGCGATCGTAAAGTTGGTATTGGCGATGACCGGGTTGCTCCCGCTGGCGGCCCGCGCGCAGGACGCCGCAGTCGCGGCCGCCCCCGTCGTGCCGGTGACGACGACGGCGATGCCCGCCGCGGCAACCGTCGCGCCGGTGCTCGGTACGCCCGGCATCGGCCAGCCCGGCGGCGGCTGGAACCTCCAGGAAGCGATGACCCCGATCGCGGTCGAGGCGCGCCACATGGCGACGACCATCCTCGATCCGCTGATGCTCGGCGTGTGCATCGTCGTCTTCGCCCTGCTGTTCTACACGCTGTTCCGCTACCGCGCCGCGCGTAATCCCGTCGCGTCGCGGACCTCGCACAACACCGTCGTCGAGGTGATCTGGACGGTGGTCCCGGTGCTGATCCTCGTCTGGATCGCGGTGCCGTCGTTCCGCCTGCTCGCCAACCAGTACGAGCCGCCCAAGGCCGGGTTGACGATCAAGGCGACCGGCCACCAGTGGTACTGGGAATATGAATATCCCGACCAGGGCGGTTTCAGCTTCGACTCGATCATCCTGTCGGATGCCGATGCGATCAAGAAGGGCGACCCCGCCAAGCTGGGCGTCGACAACCGTGTTGTCGTTCCGGTCGGCACCACCGTCCGTGTCCTGACCACCGCCGCCGACGTCATCCACGCCTGGGCGATGCCGTCGTTCTGGGTCCAGATGGACGCTGTTCCGGGCCGCATTAACGAGACGTGGTTCAAGGTTGATCGCCCTGGCGTCTATTACGGCCAGTGTTTCCAGCTCTGCGGCACCAAGCACGCCTTCATGCCGATCGCGGTCGAGGTCGTCTCGAAGGAGCGCTTCGCCCAATGGGTCGCGGAGAAGCAGAAGGAAAACGGCATCACCCCGCCGGGCGCGAAGACCGCCGCCGCGCTCACCGCCGGTGCAGTCGCTGGGGCCGAGACGCCTGCTCCGGCAGGGGGCAATGCTCCCGCCGAGGCCGCGACCGCCGTCGCTCCCGCCGTCCCGACCGAGACCGCTCCCGCCGCGCCCGTCGCGTCGGCCCCGACAAAGTAAGGGCTTTAGCCAATGGCAACTTCCGCCTTCGACGCCGGGCTCGCGCACGACGACCACAGCCACCACGTCGAACTGTCGTTCGCCCAGCGCTGGCTGTTCTCGACCAATCACAAGGACATCGGCACGCTATACCTGATCTTCGCGATTTTCGCGGGGACACTGGGCGGGGCGATCTCGGGGATCATGCGCGCCGAACTCGCGCACCCGGGCATTCAATATCTGACGTGGTTCACCCACGGAAATCTCGACGCGTCCTACCATCTGTGGAACGTCTTCATCACCGCGCACGGCCTGATCATGGTGTTCTTCACCGTCATGCCCGCGATGATCGGCGGTTTCGGTAACTGGTTCGTGCCGCTGATGATCGGTGCGCCCGACATGGCGTTCCCGCGGATGAACAATGTCTCGTTCTGGCTGCTGGTGCCGTCGTTCCTGCTGCTGCTCGGGTCGCTGTTCGTCGAGGGGCCCGCCGGGTTCAACGGTGCCGGCACCGGTTGGACGCTCTATGCTCCTCTCAGCACGTCGGGCCACCCCGGACCTGCCGTCGACATGGTGATCCTGTCGCTTCACCTTGCCGGAGCTTCGTCGATCCTCGGCGCGATCAACTTCATTACGACGATCTTCAACATGCGCGCTCCGGGCATGACGCTGCACAAGATGCCGCTGTTCGTCTGGTCGGTTCTTGTCACCGCGTTCCTGCTGCTGCTCTCGCTGCCGGTTCTGGCGGGCGCGATCACGATGTTGCTGACCGACCGCAACTTCGGCACGACCTTCTTCGACCCCGCCGGCGGTGGCGACCCGATCCTGTACCAGCATTTGTTCTGGTTCTTTGGTCACCCCGAGGTCTACATCCTCATCTTGCCAGGCTTCGGCATGATCAGCCAGATCATCTCAACCTTCTCGAAGAAGCCGGTGTTCGGTTACCTCGGCATGGCGTACGCGATGGTCGCGATCGGCCTGATCGGCTTCATCGTCTGGGCGCACCACATGTTCACCAGCGGTCTCGACGTGAACACCAAGATGTACTTCACCGCAGCGACGATGATCATCGCGGTGCCGACCGGTATCAAGATCTTCAGCTGGATCGCGACGATGTGGGGCGGCTCGCTGAGCTTCCCAACGCCGATGCTGTGGGCGATCGGGTTCATCATCATGTTCACCGTCGGCGGCGTCACTGGCGTCATCCTGTCGAACGCCGGTATCGATACCTACATGCACAACACTTATTACGTCGTCGCGCACTTCCACTACGTGTTATCGCTCGGCGCGGTGTTCGCGATCTTCGCCGGCTTCTATTACTGGTTCGGCAAGATGTCGGGGCGCCAGTACAACGAGACGCTCGGCAAGCTCCACTTCTGGATCTTCTTCATCGGCGTCAATGTGCTCTTCATGCCCCAGCATTTCCTTGGCCAGCAGGGCATGCCGCGGCGTATCCCCGACTATCCGGCGCAGTTCGAGCATTACAACTACATCTCGAGCATCGGCTATGGGATCATGGCGGTCGGCATGGTGTTCTTCTTCATTAACGTGATCTACTCGCTGTTTGCGGGACCCAAGGTAGGGAACAACTACTGGGGTGAAGGTGCGACGACGCTCGAGTGGACGCTGTCGTCACCGCCGCCGTTCCACCAGTTCGAGACGCTGCCGGTCATCAAGTAGCGGCGATGAGTGCCGCCGCCGTCCCCGTGCCCGATGGGCTGATCGTCGCTGCGCCCGAAGGGGTAAGCTTCGCCGATTGGCGCGACTATCTTGCGCTGCTTAAGCCGCGGGTGATGTCGCTCGTGATCTTCAGCGCGGCGTGCGCGCTGTTGACCGCTCCCGGGCACGTCCACCCGTTTATCGGCTGCGTCGCGATCCTGTGCGTCGCGATCGGTGCCGGGGCATCGGGCGCGCTCAACCAATGGTATGAGGCCGACATCGACGCGCTGATGAAGCGCACCGCGAACCGGCCGCTGCCGGCGGGCCGCGTCTCGCCCGACGAGGTATTGGCGTTCGGCGTCGCGCTCGCGGTCGGGTCGGTCGCGGTGATGGGCCTCGCGGTCAACTGGCTCGCGGCGGGCATCCTCGCCGGATCGATCCTCTTCTATTCGGTCGTCTACACCGTCTGGCTCAAGCGCCGGACGCCGCAGAACATCGTCATCGGCGGCGCTGCGGGCGCGTTCCCCCCGCTGATTGGCTGGGCGGCAGTGACCGGCGATGTCACCGCGCTGCCGTGGCTGATGTTCGCGATCATCTTCCTGTGGACGCCGCCGCACTTCTGGAGCCTCGCGCTATTTATGGAGGCGGATTACGCCAAGGCCGGAGTGCCCATGCTGCCGGTGGTAGCGGGCGAGAGCACGACGCGGCGGCAGATTCTGCTCTACACGCTGCTGCTTGTGCCCGTGACGATCCTGCCATGGGCGCTCGGCCTGACTGGCTGGGTCTACGGCATCATCGCGACGGCAACCGGCGCGATATTCATCGCCCGGGCGATCGCGGTCTACCGCAACACCGCGACGCTCGCAGCGGAAATGGGACCAGAGAAGCGGCTGTTCAAATATTCGCTGCTCTACCTGTTCCTCGTCTTTGCCGCGCTCGTCGCCGACCATTGGATCCTAGCGTGAACGTCGACTGGACCCCTGAGCAGACCGCCGAGTTCAACCGGCGGCGGCGCGCGCGCAACCTTGCGCTCGGCATCGTTCTCGGCGTGCTGGTCGTCCTGTTCTTCGGCATCAGCATCGTGAAGATGGTGCCATGAGCGCGGCTGCAAACCGGACAACGGCGTTGTGGGCTGCCGGGTTCGCGGTCGCGATGGCGGGCCTCGCCTATGCCAGCGTTCCGCTTTACCGTGCCTTTTGCGCCACGACGGGGTTTGCGGGGACGACGGGGCGCGCCGAGGCCGCGCCGACGGCTCCGGTCGTCGGGCAGTCGGTCAAGGTCCGCTTCGATGGCAACACCTCGCCAGGCATGCCGTGGTTGTTCAAGCCGGTAAGCGTCGAGACGACGGTGCCGATCGGCGGACGGCGCATGGCGTTCTTCCGCGCGACCAACATTAGCGGCGCGGTGACCACCGGGCGCGCAACGTTCAACGTGTCGCCCGACCTCGCCGGCAAGTATTTCAAGAAGATCGCGTGTTTCTGCTTCACCGAGCAGACGCTCAAGGCGGGCGAGACGGTCGACATGCCGGTGACCTATTTCATCGACCCGGCGATCCTCGACGACCCTCAGGCGCGCAAGATCGACGAGATCACACTGTCGTACACGTTCTTCCCGGTCGATGCGGAAAAGGTGGACCGGGCCGGGGCCGATCCGGTAAGCCCCGCCGTACGAACGCAAGGATAGACCATGGCCGGCGCCAAGACCCATAATCACGACTACCATCTCGTCAATCCAAGCTCGAAGCCGATCCTCGGCTCGTTCTCGGCGCTGATCCTCGCCGCCGGTGCCATCGGCTGGATGCACAAGATGCCGTGGGGGCCATGGGCGTTCGGGCTCGGCGTGACGGCGGTCCTCGCGACATTCTTCTTCTGGTGGTCCGACGTCATTCACGAGGCGAATACCGGCGATCATACGCCTGTGGTCCAGCTCAGCCATCGCTACGGGATGATCCTGTTCATCGCGTCGGAGGTGATGTTCTTCGTCGCGTGGTTCTGGGCGTATTTCAGCTCGTCGCTCTATCCGAGCACCGCTGCGGCGATCGGTGGCGTCTGGCCGCCGAAGGGGATCGAAGTCCTCGACCCGTTCGCCTTTCCGCTGCTCAACACGATGATCCTGCTGCTGTCGGGGACGACGGTGACATGGGCGCACCACGCGCTTATCCACGGCGACCGCGAGGGGCTGAAGAAGGGCCTGTGGTTCACGATCATCCTCGGCGCGACGTTCAGCTGCATCCAGGCGTTCGAATACAGCCACGCGGCGTTCGGCTTCGCGGGCAACATCTATGGCGCGACCTTCTACATGGCGACCGGCTTTCACGGCTTCCATGTCTTCGTCGGCACGATCTTCCTCATCGTCTGCCTGATCCGCGCGTATCGCGGCGACTTCACCCCCACCCATCACTTCGGCTTCGAGGCTGCGGCGTGGTACTGGCACTTCGTCGACGTCGTCTGGCTGTTCCTGTTCATCGCGATCTATTGCTGGGGCAGCAAGTTCGGCGCGCTCGTTACCGCGGCGGCTTGACGATCACATGACCCGCCCTTTGGCGCAGCCGGCGCTGCAGGGGGCAATCCTCGGACTCTGTCCCCGTTGCGGCGCGCCGGGGCTGTTCAAGGGCATCGCCAGTTTCGCCCCGGCGTGTCCGAAGTGCGGCCTCGATTATGCCGCCTTCGATGTCGGTGATGCCGCCGCGCCGTTCCTCATCTTCATCGTCGGTGCGGTCGTCGTCGTCGGCGCGATCTGGCTCGAACTCAGCCGGTCGCCGCCGTGGTGGGTGCATGTCGTTATCTGGGTGCCGCTGACGGTCGGCCTGACGCTGGCGCTGCTGCGGGTGGCCAAGGGCATCCTCCTCGCGCTCGAATACACAAATGACGCTCGCCTCGGACGAAGCGAATGAACGCGACGACGCCCCAGCGCGGTTACCCCATCGCAGCGACCCTGCTCACCTTCGTCATGGTCCCGATCCTGCTTGGGCTGAGCTACTGGCAGTTCGCGATCCGGCTGCCGTGGAAGGCCGCGCTCATCGCCCAGCTCGAGGCAGCGCGGAGCCTGCCGCCGGTGACAGCGCAGGATTATTTCCACGCCATGCTGGGCGAGGCCGACCTTCAGTACCGCCGCGCCGACGTCGATTGCCGCCCGGGTCGCGTCAAGCCGTACGACACCAAGGGCGGGACCAGCGCGGCAGGCGGAGCCGACGGCGGCACAGGCGGGTTCCTCATCCTCGTCGACTGCAACGATCCCGCACGCCACCGCTCTCCCGACCTCGTCGTCGTCGCCGGTTGGACGCTGCGCCCGGATAAAATCGGGATGATCGATGTCGATACGCGCTTCACCGGGACACTGATCGAGCATCCTTACGGCAAGGAACCGGGGCGTCCGCAGTTCATGC
>JAYTTV010000127.1:0-7393 GCA_043745075.1 Sphingomonadaceae bacterium | reverse complement strand
TTGTCTCGATCCGGACGAGGCGGCTTTCGTGACTCGCCTCGCTGACGGTCAGACGATCGACGCTCGTCTGGAGACGTCTTAGATCGTCGCGCATGACGATCAGGTCCTTGACGCCGCCCAGCAGCCGCTCGGTGAAGCTCACGCCGGGACCTCATTTGCGGCCCAGAATACTTCGCGCAAGGCCGCGAGCTGGTCGTCGTCGAGATCGATGGCCGGCGGCGGCGCAGACCGGATGGCTTCCATTTCCGCGAAGTGTTCGTCGAGCCGCTCGTTCGTCTCCCGCAGGGTCGCGCGGATGTCAGCCACCGCCGCAACGAACTCATCGGCTAGAGCTTCGAGGCGTTTCTCGTCTTCGGGCGATAGCCGCTCGTCGTAAGCCGCTGCGGCCTGCCGGACAAACTCGCTTGTCGTCAGGTCGAGCGCCCGCGCCCGTGCTTCGACCGCTTTTTTGTCGCTCGCCGTCATCATGACAACGAGGCGTGAACTCATCGTCGGCGCGGGAGCAGGATGCATGTCCATAGCCTGTACATGCGCGCGGCGTCTGGTGTTTGCAACCACGCTCACGCCCCCGGCAGCTGCAGCACCCGCTTGGCGATGATGTTGAGCTGGACCTCGCTGGTGCCGCCCTCGATAGAATTCGCCCGGCTGCGCAGCCAGTGGCGCGACAGGTCCCCCTCGCCCTTGTTCGGGCCTTCCCAGACGAGGCCGTCAGATCCCGCGACCGACATCAGCAGCTCCTGCCGCTGCTTGTTGAGCTCGGTCCCGTAATATTTGAGCATCGACGACAGCGCGCCGACCCCTTGCCCCGCCTTGGCCTCGTCCTTGACCCGCTCCATCGTCAGCCCGAACGCGAGCGCGTTGATCTCGTGGCGGACGATGTCGGTCCGCAGCGGCGCGACCCCGGCCTCGCCGAGCGCCTTGACCGCGATCTGGCTGAGCGAGCGACGGCCGTCGTCGAGGTCGCCGATCATCTCGCGCTCGTGGGTCAGCAGGTACTTGGCGATGTCCCAGCCCTTGCCCGGCGTCCCCATCAGATTGCCCTTCGGCACGCGAACGTCGTCGAAGAAGGTCTGGCAGAACGGCGAATAGCCCGAGATCAGCTTGATCGGAGAGGTGCTGACCCCCGGCGACGCCATGTCGAACAGCAGGAAACTGATGCCGAGATGCTTCGGCGCGGCGGGATCGGTGCGGACGAGGCAGAAGATCCAGTCGGCCTTGTCGGCGTAGCTCGTCCACACCTTCTGGCCGTTGACGATATAATCGTCGCCGTCGAGGATCGCCGAGGTTCGCAGCGCGGCGAGGTCGGACCCGGCCCCAGGCTCGGAATAGCCCTGGCACCAGCGGATCTCGCCGCGCGCGATCTTCGGCAGATGCTCGAGCTTCTGCTCCTCGGACCCGTATTTGAGCAGCGCCGGCCCGAGCATCCAGATACCGAACGACGACAGCGGCGACCGCGCGCGGATCGCCCGCAGCTCGCGCGCGAGCACCTTCGCCTCGTCCTTGCTCAATCCGCCGCCGCCATACGCGACCGGCCATTCGGGGACGGTCCAGCCCTTCGCACCCATCCGGTCGAGCCACAGCCGCTGCGGCCCCGACAGGGTCGCTTGAAGTCCGCCCCAGCAGACGTCGGCGTCGCTCGCGATCGGCAGCCGCGTCTCGGGCGGGCAATTCGCGGCGAGCCAGTCGCGGGTTTCTTGGCGGAACGTCTCGAGCGTGTCGGTCACGGCAGGCCTCACCCAATTGTCTTATCGCTTTCCCCGACTATGGTGCCGCGACGTCGCGACACAAGGGAAATCACGTTGCTCGACCATGCCCGGATCGCGCTCGACTGGTCGAGCCTCGGCCTTTCGCCGGTTCTTTTCGAGTTCCACGGTTTCGCGCTGCGCTGGTACAGCCTCGCCTATATCGGCGGCATTCTTGGCGGCTGGTGGCTGCTCGGCCGGATGCTCCGCTCGTGGGCCGCGCCGATGACCCCGGCGCATGCCGACGCGCTGATCACCTGGGCGACGATCGGGATCATCCTCGGCGGGCGGGTCGGCTATGTCCTGTTCTACGACTTCGCCAAGTTCGCCGCCGACCCGCTGGCGATCCTGCGACTATGGGAGGGGGGCATGTCGTTCCACGGCGGTGCGATCGGCTTCACCGCCGCAATCTTCCTGTTCGCCCGCGCGAACAACCTGCCCGGCCTGCGCATCTGCGATTACGTCGCGTGCGTCGCCCCGCTCGGGCAGGGCCTCGGGCGGCTGGCGAATTTCGTCAACGGCGAGCTGTGGGGCCGCGTCACCGGCAGCGATTGGGGGATAATCTTCCCGGGAGCGGGGACCGCGCCGCGCTACCCGAGCCAGTTGTTCGAGTTCGCCGGCGAGGGCGTGCTGCTGTTCGTCGTACTCAACCTGCTATTCTATCGGACGCGCGCGCGGCTATATCCGGGGTTCCTCGTCGGCGTCGGCACGTTCGGCTTCGGCCTCGTTCGCTTCTGCATCGAGTTCTTCCGCGAGCCCGATATCCAGGTCGGCTACCTCAAGTTCGGGCTGACGATGGGTCAATGGCTGTGCCTGCCGATGGTCTTCCTCGGCCTCTATCTGATGTGGTCGAGCCGCGCGCGCGCGATCCCCGCCGGGGCACCGATCCCGGCGTGACACCACTCGGCGAGCGGCTGGCGCGGGAGATCGCGGCGACCGGGCCGATGCCGGTCGCGCGGTGGATGGCGCTGTGCAACGCGCATTACTACGCGACACGCGACCCGTTCGGCGCGAGCGGCGACTTCACCACCGCGCCCGAGATCAGCCAGATGTTCGGCGAGCTGATCGGCGCGTGGTTTACAGATTCGTGGCGTCGCGCCGGGTCACCCGAACGGGTACGGCTCGTCGAGCTCGGGCCGGGACGTGGCACGCTATTGGCCGATATGTTGCGCAGCATGGCCCTAGCAAAATGGCATCCGGCGGTTGATTTCGTTGAGACGAGCCCGGTATTGCGCGCGGCACAGGGTGAGCGGGTGGCCGACGCGAAGTGGCACGACAGCCTCGACACCGTGCCCGACGACGCCCCGCTGCTCCTTGTTGCCAACGAGTTCTTCGACGCGCTGCCGGTGCGCCAGTTCGTTCGCGGCGCGACCGGCTGGCACGAGCGTATAGTGGCGACCAGCGACGCTGGCTTTGCGGCAATTCTCGGAAACGCCGATGCCACGCCGCTCGTCCCGCCGTCGCTGTGGAACGCGCCTATCGGAAGCGTCGTCGAGACTTCGCCCGCCTCGACTGCCATCGCCGCCGAGATCGGTTCGCGGTTGTCGCGTCACGGCGGAGCGGCGCTGTTCATCGACTACGGCCATAACGGACCCGTCACCGGCGATACGCTGCAGGCGGTGCGGGGCCATGCCTCCGTCGACCCATTCGCCGACCCCGGCGAGGCCGACCTGACCGCGCATGTCGACTTCACCGCGCTCGCGGCGGCGGCGGGGGTCAAGGCCGCGGGCCCGACCGGGCAAGGCGATTTCCTCCGCGCGATCGGCATCGATGCGCGCGCCGAGACCTTGCGCCGCCGGGCGACTGCGGTGCAACGCGAGGCGATCGATGCGGCGGTTGCGCGGCTTACCGGGGAGACGGCGATGGGGCGATTGTTCAAGGTCATGGCGTTGACCGGCCGCGACTGGCCCGCGCCGGCAGGGTTCGCATGAGCATCACCTATCGCACCGCGACCGTCGCCGACGCCACACTGCTCGCCGACCTCGGGGCGCGGACGTTCACCACCACCTTCGGACACCTTTACTCGCCGGCGAACCTCGAACTGTTCCTCGACAACCACACGCCCGAGTGGTGGGCAACCGCGCTCGGTGGCGACGCGACCGTGCGCCTTGCCGAAGTCGACGGGGCCGCCGTCGGCTATGCGCGGATCGGACCGCTGACCTTCGCCGTCGATTGCGATGGGCGCGCGGGCGTCCAGCTCTACCAGCTCTACGTCGAGACCCCGTGGCACGGCAGCGGCGTCGCCGCAGCGCTGCTCGACTGGACCGTGACCACGGCACGCGCGCAGGGGGCCGCCGACCTGTGGCTGTCGGTGTTCATCGACAACCCGCGCGCCCGGCGCTTCTACGCGCGCGCCGGGTTCGTCGAGGTGATGCCGTACACCTTCATGGTCGGCGACCATGCCGACGAGGACATTATCTGCCGGCTGGCGCTCGATGCCGACGGGGGCGCCGCATGACCGTCCCGTTCGTCACCGCCGCGACACTTGCGGGGACACGGCACGGCTTCTGCGGGCGGCGGGGCGGCGTCTCGACCGGGATATTCGCCTCGCTCAACACCGGGCTCGGGTCGAGCGACGATGCCGCCGCGGTCGCCGAGAACCGGCGGCGCGCGGTCGCCGCCGTCGCTCCCGGCGCGACGCTTGCTACGGTCCATCAGGTCCATAGCGCGATCGTCGTGATCGCCGACCCGGCGACCGCCGACGCCGATCGCCCGCACGCCGACGGGCTCGTCACCGACCGCCCCGGGGTCGTCCTCGGCATCCTCGCCGCCGACTGTGCCCCGGTCCTGTTCGCCGATGTCGCCGCTGGGGTGATCGGCGCGGCGCACGCCGGGTGGAAGGGCGCGCTGTACGGCGTGCTGCCCGCAACGATCGCGGCGATGGAGTCGCTCGGTGCGCGGCGTGACCGGATCGCCGCGGCGATCGGGCCGTGCATCGCCCGGGCGAGCTACGAGGTCAGCCTGAGCTATGCCGACCCCTTCACCGCAGTCGATCCGTCGTTCGCCGCCTTCTTCACCGCTGGCCGCCCGGGCCACCTCCAATTCGACCTCGAGGGTTTCGTCGTCGCCCGCCTCGCGGCCGAGGGGCTGCCCCGGATCGAGGCGACCGGCCGCGATACCTATGCCAATCCCGGCGACTGGTTCAGCTACCGCCGCACAACCCACGCCGGCGAGGGCGATTACGGACGAAATCTTGCACTGATCGCCCTCACAACTGTCTGACCGTCGACCCGCGATAGCCTAACCATCACAATAGCAGGCGACACTCCCGAGTCGGGGGTGCCGATGCCAAGCGATTTCGAACGCGCGCAGCGTATCTTCGCGGTCCATGCGCCGGGCTCGCGCTGCTCGCTGATCAACGACGGGCTGCGCATCCGCTGCGTGTCGCGCGCCGACCCGAAAGTCGAGGTCGTGTTCTGGGCGTGGTCGGATAACGAGGACATGCGGCGGCAGGCGCGCGCGCTGATCGGCGGTGCGCGTTAGCCCCCGGCCCTACGGAGTGTTGCCGATCGATGACGCCGCCGCTAAGACGCCGCGCATCAAGAGGACCGAGCGCATGAAGATTCTGGCGGGGAACGCCAACCCCGAGCTGGCGCAGGCGATCGCGTCGTATCTCGACCTTAAGCTGACGAGCGCGAGCGTCCGGCGCTTCGCCGACGAGGAGGTGTTCGTCGAAATCCACGAGAATGTCCGCGGCGAGGACGTCTTCGTGGTTCAGTCGACCTCGGCCCCGGCGAACGACAACCTCATGGAATTGCTGATCTGTATCGACGCGCTCCGGCGGGCGTCGGCACGCCGGATCACCGCCGTCGTGCCGTACTTCGGCTACGCCCGGCAGGACCGGAAGTCGGGCTCGCGGACGCCGATCTCGGCCAAGCTCGTCGCCAATCTGATCACCAAGGCGGGGGCAGACCGAGTGCTCGCGGTCGATCTCCACGCCGGGCAGATTCAGGGCTTCTTCGATATCCCGACCGACAATCTGTTCGCCGCGCCGGTGATGCACGCCGACATCGTCGCACGCCTGCCCAAGACCAACCTGACCGTCGTTTCACCCGACGTCGGCGGCGTCCTCCGCGCTCGCGCGCTGGCGAAGCGGCTCGGCAACGCGCCGTTGGCGATCGTCGACAAGCGCCGCGAGAACCCGGGCGAGTCCGAAGTCATGAACATCATCGGCGACGTCTCGGGCCGCGCCTGCGTCCTTGTCGACGACATCATCGATTCGGGCGGAACATTGTGCAACGCCGCCGCCGCGCTGATGCAGTCGGGAGCGACGAGCGTCACCGCCTACATCACCCACGGCGTCCTGTCGGGCGGCGCGGTCGCGCGGGTCGAAGGGTCAGAACTGACCGAGCTCGTCATCACCGACTCGATCGCGCCGCTTGATGTCGTCAAGACCGCGAAGAAAATCCGGCTGATCACGATTGCGCCGCTGCTCGCCGAGGCGATGCGGCGGACGAGCGAGGAAAGCTCGGTTTCGAGCCTGTTCGACTAAGGCTGCCAGCTACCGCGAGGCGATCGCGACCGCCGCGACTTCGGCCTTCTGGCAGTGCGCCGCAACGACCGGATAGGTCACGTCGGTCGTTCGTGTCAGCACTTCCTCGGCGGCGGCGTTGCACGCATCGACGGTCTGATAACGTGGGGCGAGCACCCGGACTGCCTGGCACTGGTCACCAGCGTCGCTGCAGCCGAGCAGGGTCATCGCGATCAGCAGCGGCGACATAAGGCGACTCCTCAAGGACTCCGCTCGTCGCCTGATAACGTCGCTTCGTGGTACCGGTTCCTAAACGAGCGGCTCGGTCAGCATGAAGAACGGCTCGGCACCGAGGAACGCCTTGAACTCGCGTGCCACCGCTTGGCTGGGCGCTCCGGCGACGTCGGTCATAAAGCCGTCCATGTCGGCGATGTCGATGATCTCGACGTACTGGTACGGCGGGGCAGCATCGCCGCCGAGAAGGCCGGTCGTGCGGTAAATCTGGAAATCGTCGATCGAGGGCAGCGCCCGGACGCCGGGAATGTCGCGGGTCCGCGCCCAGTCTTCATAGGCGGCGACGTCGGTATCGGGCCTGAGGTTGAACAGCACGACGACACGCATGGCTCGGCTCCGGATCGATTGACTGCGGCAGGGTGAACCAAGCCGCCCGACCCGGCAACGCCGTTGTCGCCGCTTTGCCACGGGCACCGCGTCGCATGCGGTGCGGCCACGATCACCGATTGAGCGACCGCGCACCTCTGCTACAGGGAGGCGGTAACCGGCGGGAGTGGACCGAATGATGCGTGCGACGATCGCCCTGATGTTGATACTGGCGAGCGCAACCGCGGCGCCGGTCGCCGCGCAATCGATGCTCAAGCCGCCGCCGACCGACACCAGCCTGCCGCGACAGAAGGTCGTCGAGGTATTCGGCACCGACCCGTGCCCCAAGTCGAGCGACCCCGACGAGATCATCGTCTGCTCGCGCCGCCCCGACGAGGATCGCTACCGCATCCCGCCGGCGGTGCGCAGCGACGCACAAGCGCTCGCGCCGCACATCGCCAACCGCAAGCTGCTGCTCGGCGACGATGCCGGTGGTGCTGGCGGCGGGATCGGCTCGTGCAGCGCGGTCGGCCCGGGCGGCGGCACCGGCTGCAACCAGGCGTTGCAGGACCAGTATCGC
>JAYTTV010000126.1:0-7448 GCA_043745075.1 Sphingomonadaceae bacterium | reverse complement strand
TCGCTCGGGCGCATGACCGCGCTGCAGAGCTCGGCAATCTGCCGCAGTACCTGGTCACCGGCTGCGTGTCCGTAATTGTCGTTGACTGACTTGAAGTGGTCCGCATCGAGCATGATCAGCGAGCCGGAGCGGCCGTGCCGAGCATAATTGGCGAATTCCTTCGTGGCCTGCTCCATGAATCCGCGCCGGGTCAGCGCGCTCGTCAGATGATCGCGCTTTGCGACAAGGCGCAGCTCGAGTTCATCGCTGACGATATTCGCCAGATTGATCAGGATAGCAATTTCCGAGGCACTGAAGGTGCGCGGCTGGGTATCGACGGCACATAGCGCTCCGACATTATATCCGTCCGGCGTGCGCAGCGGGACGCCGGCGTAGCTGCGGATATGCGGCTCGCCTGTTACCAGCGGACTGTCGGCAAAGCGCGGGTCGAGCTGTGCGTCCGGGACGATCAACGGCTCGCTCTGCTGGATCGTATGGGTGCAGAACGAAATCGCCCGCGGGGTTTGTTGCGAAGGCATGCCGCGATGCGCCATGAACCACTGCCGGTCGCGATCGACTAGCGTGACCGTCGCTATCGGCACGCTGAGGACCGTACGAACGAGACTAACGATGTTCTCGAACGGCTCCTCGGGCAAAGTGTCGAGAACATTGAGCCGACCGACGGCCGCGAGCCGCCCTTCTTCGTCGCGCCGCATCGGGTCAAACATTTTTTTGTCCCAACACGAGTGACTGGATGGCTCCGGTAAGTTCGACACCATAGCTGATCATCAGTTGCTGCACGCTCGTCGCGATGACGCCTTCATCGACGCCCGCAGCGCGCAGGCTGCCGACGAGCGCGCCTAAATGTTCCTGATGCCGCCGCACGCTCGGTTGCAACTCGGGTGGAAGATCGGAAGCGTCCGGCACCGCGCTTCTGGGTGTTACGTCGGTCAGTATCATCACGCAAAGCCACCTTACTGATTACGGTGGCGTAGCATGCGGACTCTTAACAATCGCTAATCGCTCCCGCCCCCGGGTCGCCGTTTACCACTCGGGACGTGCTTTCATGCTTAATGAACGGGTACGTGCGACACATTGTATTCGAAACCGGCCGCCCCTCCCGCAGTTGCTCTACTATCGTTTCGTAGGAGACTCACGATGCGCCGCCTCAATTCCTTTCTGTTGATCGCGGCACTTGGCGTCGCCACTGCGGCCGCGGCAACCCCGACCACCGACTTCCTCGACGACGCGATCAAGGGCGAAAATTCCGAGATAGAGCTCGGCGCGATGGCGATGGACAAGGGCGGGACTGCGGCGATCAAGGCGTATGGCAAGATGCTCAATTCCGACCACACTGCGCACAAGGCCAAGCTGGTCGCAATTGCCCAGCCACTCAACATGTCCATGCCCGACGGCATGACGGCGGGTTCAGACGTCGAATATCTCAAGCTCAAGGTCCTGTCGGGCGCGTCGTTCGACCAGGAGTTCGCGAGCCACATGGTCAAGGACCATAAGGACGATATCGCGTCGTACGAGAAGGAAATCGCGCGCAACGACCCCGCGACGGTCAAGCTGGCCAAGGCGACGTTGCCGACGCTGCGCAAGCACCTGAGCGTCGCCGAGAAGTTCCCGGGCTAGTCGCTTACACCGGATCGGGTTCGAGCCGCCGTGGTTGCAGATGCAAATGTGTAGCCACGGCGTTCGTGTATTCGGCTGTTCCTCAGGTCTGCGCACCCGACATTACGGCAGCAGCAGGCTCGCGTCGCCGTACGAGTAGAAGCGATATCCCTCCGCGACCGCATGGGCATACGCCGCTTGCATCGTCTCCAGCCCCATCAACGCGCTGACGAGCATGAACAGCGTCGACTTCGGCAGATGGAAGTTGGTCAGCAGCCCGTCGACCATGGCGAAGCGGAAGCCCGGGGTAATGAAGATGCGGGTGTCACCGCTCCACGCGCCCAGTCCGTCGGGGGTCCATGCGCTCTCCAACAATCGTGCGCTCGTTGTCCCGACCGCGATGATGCGGCCCCCCGCCGCCCGCGCGGCGACAATGCGGGCAGCGGTTGCGGCGTCGATGCTGCCCCATTCGGAGTGCATCGCATGGTCGTCGGTATCGTCAGCCTTGACCGGCAGGAACGTGCCCGCGCCGACGTGGAGTGTGACGGTCTCGCGGGTGATCGCTGCCGCGTCGAGCGCCGCGAGGAGTTCGGGGGTGAAGTGCAACCCGGCGGTCGGGGCAGCGACCGCTCCGGGTTTGGTCGCATAGACGGTCTGATAGTCGTCGAGGTCCTGCGCATCGACCGCGCGCTTCGACGAGATGTACGGCGGCAGCGGCATCTGCCCGGCGGCGGCGAGCGCCTCCTCGAACGGCAGTGCGCTGTCGAAGCGCCAGCGGACCGAGCCATCCTCGCCACGCGCCTCGACGAGCCCGCTTAGCCCCCCGCCAAAGTCGATGCGGTCGCCGATTTTCAAGCGCTTGGCGTTCTTGACGAAGCTCCACCAGACGCGGTGATCTTCGCGCTTGTGGAGCGTGACGCGGATTTTGGCGTCGTGCTTCATTCCCGCGAGCTGCGCCGGGATCACGCGGGTATCGTTGAACACGAGGCAGTCGCCCGCACGCAGCAGACCCGGCAGGTCGGCTATGCCGCGGTCGCTCAGGCCATCGGAGGTGACGACGAGCAGCCGCGCCGCGTCGCGCGGCACGACCGGACGCAGCGCGATCCGGTCGGCGGGAAGGTCGAAATCGAAGTCGGCGACGCGCAATCCGGGATCCTGCGCTACGGGTGCCGCGGCTTTGCCGAAGCCTCGGGTGGGAGAGTCGGCAGCGCCTTCGTCGGCAGCGGCATCCCGGGCATCGGCATATCGGCGGCCGGGGTCACCGGTAGCGCTGCGGAGGGGATCGGTGTCGATGGGGCGGGGGCGGGGTAATTGTCCGACCCGATCGAGGCGTGGACGATCTTCGACGGGTTCGCGGGCGGCTCGCCCTTTTCGATCGCGTCGACATATTCCATGCCCGACGTCACCCGGCCCCAGACGGTATAGCTGCGGTCGAGCTTTAACGCGGGGGCGAGGCAGATATAGAACTGGCTGTTCGCGCTGTCGTTATCGCTCGCGCGCGCCATCGCTACCGCCCCGCGGACGTGCGGCAGGTCGTTGAATTCGGCCTTGAGGTTGGGCAGCTTCGACCCGCCGGTGCCGGTCCCGGTCGGATCGCCGCCCTGCGCCATGAAGCCGTCGATGACGCGGTGGAAGATCGTGCCGTCGTAGAAATGCTCGCGGACTAGCTTCCGGATCCGCTCGACGTGCTTCGGGGCGACGTCCGGGCGCATCGCGATCAACACGCGCCCGCCGGTCGAGAGGTCGAGGACGAGGGTATTCTCGGGCGTCAGAGGCGGGGCGACGGGCGGCGCCGCGGTCTGCGCCGACGCGACGCTCCCGATCGCCAATGCTACGAAAGCCAACAGTAACTTGCGCATCTTCATCCCCAAAACAGGTTTCCCGCCGTAACCGTCCTCCGCTTGCGCGGCGCTGAACGATGCAGCTAGCGCCGCGCCCCGAGTTCGGCAACGCGCGCCACGACGTCGGCAGCGATCCGCGGGGTCACGAACTTGCGAATATCGCCGTCGTAGATCGCGATTTCCTTGACCAGCTTCGACGCGATCGGCTGGAGCGCGACGTCGGCCATAAGGAAGACGGTCTCGATCCGCGCGTTGAGCTGCTGGTTCATCCCCGCCATCTGGTATTCATATTCGAAGTCCGACACCGCGCGCAGCCCGCGGATGATGAGCTGGGCGTGCTGCGCCTCGGCAAATTTCATCAGCAGTGCGTCGAACGATACGACCCCGACCGCGTCGCCGAGATCTTCGGTCTCGCGCGTCACCATCGCGACGCGCTCGTCGAGAGTGAACATCGGCGACTTCGACGGATTGGTCGAGACGCCGATGATGAGCTTGTCGACGAGCTTCGCGCCACGCCTGATGATGTCCATATGCCCGAGCGTGACGGGGTCGAATGTGCCGGGATAGACGCCGATCCGCACGGCCTAAAAGTCGCGCATCTGGTTGACGGTCGCGCTCACTAGAAGTCGCGCTCGATCGCAAACCGGGCGATCGCGCGGAGCAAATCGGCTTCGCTGCCGTAGCTGTGGAGGTGGTCAATTGCCTGGTCGATCAGCATCCCCGCCTGTGTCCGGGCGCGGTCGACACCGAGCAGCGAGACGAAGGTCGATTTGCCCGCCGCCGCGTCCTTGTGGACCGCCTTACCGGTTTTATCCGACGATCCTTCAACGTCGAGCAGGTCGTCGGCGATCTGGAAGGCGAGGCCGAGGTCGTGGGCATAGCCGCGCAACGGCGTCCGCCGGTCGTCGGGGATACGCGCCATGATCGCCCCGGCTTCGAGGCAAAAGCCAATCAGCGCGCCGGTCTTCAACTGCTGGAGCCGCGTCGTCGCGGTCAGGTCGAAATCGGTCTCGGCGGCGGCAAGATCCATCATCTGCCCGCCCGCCATGCCCGATGGGCCGCTGGCGCGCGCGAGTTCAAGGACGAGCTCGGCGCGCGCAGACGGATCGGCGTGGGTCGCGGGGTCGGCGAGGATTTCGAACGCCAAGGCGTGGAGCGAATCGCCCGCGAGGACTGCGGTCGCTTCGTCGAATGCCTTGTGGACGGTCGGCTTGCCGCGGCGCAGGTCGTCATCATCCATGCACGGCAGGTCGTCGTGGATCAGCGAATAGCAATGGACACACTCGATCGCGAGCGCGACCCTGAGCGCGCGTTCGCGGTCGACGTTGAACAGGTCGCACGCCGCGACCACCAGCAACGGCCGCATCCGCTTGCCGCCGCCGATCGCGGCATGGCGCATCCCCATGTACAGACGGTCGCGGCCGTCGCCGGGAATCGGCAGCAGCCGGTCGAAGCGCTGGTCCATCGCCATCCCGATCGCATCGAGCGCGGGCTTGAGGCTGTTCGACGGCCGCATGATCCGGTCAGCCTGCATCGAACGGTTTCAGTCCCGCCGCCTGGCCATCGGCCCCAACGACGATCGCCTCGATCCGCGCGGTCGCGCCGGCGAGCTTGTCTTCACAATGTTTCTTCAAGCGCTGTCCATCGGTATACAGGTCGATCGACTCCTCGAGCGTCGCATCGCCCGCTTCGAGCCGATGCACGATCTTCTCCAGCCGCGCGAGCGCGATCTCGAAACTCAACTCGGCGACGTCGGATACTGATTCCATCACGCGGCGGTTGTGAACGGACGACAGTTGGGGGTCAAGCGGCGGGTTGGCCGGTGCGGCGACTTCCCGCTTGTTGGGGGGGGTGGTTATCGTCGCGCAGTGCCATCATCCATCCGAGGGAGCCCCCCCCTACTCCCTTATCGTCATCCGGCGAAGGCCAATGCCCATACCGGTGCGAACGACGAACGTCGCGTTGCGGGGATAGCTGGGACCCAGCCTTCGCCGGGGTGACGGAGGGGGAACGTACGCCCTCGCCCTACCATTTACCTACGGAACAGCGCGTCACCCTGCTGCTGCGCAGTGCCGACCTCGGGCGCGGGGCCATGCTCCGCGATGTGCGCGGCGGCTACGCGCTCGGCGTGAAGCTGCTCGATCAGCTGCGCGCGCTCCTCGACGATCTTGCCCTCGTCGATGTTGGTGTCGACGCCGGCCTTCTTCGCCGCTGCCAGCACGAGGACGTCGAGCTCACGCTGCGGGCACAGGCCGAGCGTGACCGGGTCCTTCGGCGTGATGTTGGCGATGTTCCAGTGAGACTTGTCACGGATCGCGGCGATCGTCGTCTTGGTCGTGCCGATCAGGCGGCTGATCTGGTTGTCGGTGACTTCAGGGTGGTTGCGGACGATCCACGCGATGCCGTCGGGCTTGTCCTGCCGCATCGACACCGGCGTATAGCGCGGGCCCTTGGTGCGGCGCTCCTGCTCGGGCTGCTTCTCGAGCACCAGCCGGCGCGAGGGGTCGGCGGCGACGCGGTCGATCTCGGCCTGAGTCAATTCGCCTGAACGGATCGGGTCGCGCCCGGTCAACTTGGTCGCGGCGGTGTCGTCGGCGATCGCCTGAATCTCGAGAATGTGGAGCCCGCAGAAAATCGCGATCTGCTCGAACGTCAGCGCGGTATTATCGACCAGCCAAGCGGCGGTAGCGTGCGCCATCAGGGGGGTTGTCGGAGCGCTCATCGGCTGAAACCTTGCATGTTAATATAGAAAGGGCCGCCCCTTGCGGAGCGGCCATGTGACAAGTTGATGTAGGCGCGATACCCGGCACGATCAACCAAGGACTTGGCCCGACCGATGATTTCCCGTGAAGACTGCGCCGCGCTCGACGCCGCCGACGGCCTTGCCTTTGCCCGCGCACGGTTCGCGCTGCCCGACGGGGTGATCTACCTCGACGGCAATTCGCTCGGCGCCCTCCCCCGCCGCACCGCCGCGCGCGTCGCCGACACGGTGACGCGCGAATGGGGCGAGGGCCTGATCCGCAGCTGGAACGACGCCGGCGACCGGAATGGGGGGTGGATCGACGCGCCCGCGCGGATCGGCGCGAAGATCGCGCGGCTGGTCGGCGCAGCGGCCGATGAGGTCATCGTCACCGACACGGTCTCGGTCAACGTCTTCAAGCTCGCCGCCGCCGCGCTCGCGCTTCGTCCCGGACGGCGCGTCATCGTCACCGAGGCGGGCAACTTCCCGACCGACGTCTATGTCCTGCAGGGACTGGCGGCGCTGACCGAGATCGAGCTGCGCGTCGTCGAGCGCGATGCCGTCGCCGCCGCGCTCGACGAGTCGGTCGCGCTGCTCCTTCTGACCCAGACGCATTACCGGACTGGCGCGGTCCACGACATGGCGGCGATGACCGCCGCTGCTCATGCTGCGGGAGCGCTGGCGTGCTGGGACCTGAGCCATAGCGCCGGGGCGATCGCGGTGGAACTCGATGCCGCTAACGCCGACATGGCGGTGGGCTGCGGCTACAAGTTCCTCAATGGCGGCCCGGGAGCACCGTCCTTCGTCTACGTCGCGCGCCGCCACCACGACCAGCTCGGCCAGCCGCTGTCGGGCTGGATGGGGCACGCCGCGCCATTCGCGTTCGAGGGTGACTACCGCCCCGGGGCCGGGATCGCCCGGATGCTGTCGGGGACGCCGGGCATGCTCGGCATGGCGGCGCTCGGCGCGGGGGTCGCGACCTTCGACGGGGTCGACATGGCGGCGGCGGCGGCGAAGTCACGCGCGCTCGGCGACATGATGATCGACCTCGTCGAGCAGCGCTGCCCCGAAATCGGCATCGCCTGCCCCCGCGCCGGTCGCGGCGCGCAGATTAGCCTGAGCCACTCCAACGCCTATGAACTTTGCCAGGCGCTGATCACCCGCGGCGTGATCGGCGACTTCCGCACCCCCGATGTCCTCCGCTTCGGGTTTCCGGCGCTGTACGTCCGCTACGGCGATGTCTGGGACGCGGTCGAATATCTGTCGCGGGT
>JAYTTV010000125.1:0-7476 GCA_043745075.1 Sphingomonadaceae bacterium | reverse complement strand
TCCCGCGCGGCGCATAGCTCACCGCAAGTTCGGCGAGCGCAGCGGCAATGTCACCGGGCTCGGAGACGTGGCGCGCTATTTCGGCGAGGGTGACGGGGGCTTCGGCGGCGAAGACGATGGCTTCGACTTCGCGGATCAGCTGGGGGTCGGTCATATCGGATCTTGCTCGGTTATCACCGTGCCCGCACCAGCACCGGCGCGAATGCATCCGCCTGCGCCAGATCCGTCCGCCCCTGCCGCGTCAGTTCGAGCGCCGCCAGAAACGTGCTCGCCAGCGCCGAGCGGCGGTACGCCTCGTCGGGCGCGGGGGGCAGATACGCCGCGAGATCGGTCCAGTCGCGCGCTGCACCGACCAGCCGCGCGAGGCGTTCGAGCGCCTCGTCGAGCGCGAGGACGTCGCGGCGGACCACGCTATAGCCGGGCCGCTCGCGCCGCCGGACGATGGTGCCATACGCGCTGAACAGCTCGTACAGCGTGCAGTCGATCGCATTGCTCGCGACCAGCCGCAGCCCCTCGGGCGCGGCGCGGCGGAAGGTGTCGTGCCCGGCGCGGTCGCGCGCCATCAGCCGCGCCCCCGCCTCGCGCATCGCATCGAGGCGCTGGAGGCGGAACTGGAGTCGCAAGGCGAGCTCATGCGGATCGGGATCGGCTTCGGGATCGGGCGGCAGCAGCAGGCACGATTTGAGATACGCGAGCCACGCCGCCATCACGAGGTAATCGGCAGCAAGTTCGAGCCGGATCGTCCGTGCCTCGGCGATGAAGGCGAGATACTGGTCGACGAGCGCGAGAATCGAGATCGCCTTGAGGTCGACCTTCTGCGCGCGGGCGAGCGCGAGCAGGACGTCGAGCGGCCCCTCCCACCCGTCAAGCGCGAGCGTCAGCGTCTCGGGAACGATGCGAACCGGAGCGTCGAAATCGTCAGCCATGCGCCAGCAGCGCGTCGCGCTGCTTCGTCAAATCGGCGATCGACAGTTCGTGCGGCGGGATTGGCCACAGCATCGCCGCGCCGAGCCGGGTCGTCGCGGCGTGGCTGATATCCGGGGCGGCGGCGACCACCTCGACCATCTCGGCGAAAACCCCCGAGCAATGCAGCGCGATATCGCACCCCGCCTTGAGGCAGCCGATGGTCCGGTCGGCGAAGCTGCCGCCGAGCGCGTTCATGCCGAGGTCGTCCGACATCAGCAGTCCGTCGAAGCCGATGTCGCGGCGGATCGTTTCGCCGATGACGGTCGCCGACAGCGTCGCGCAATGTTCGGGGTCGAGCGCCGAATAGACGATGTGCGCGGTCATCGCCATCGGCGCGGTGTTGAGGGTACGGAACGGCTCGAAATCGACCTCGAGCTCCTCGCGCGTTGCGGTCACCACCGGCAGCCCGAGATGGCTGTCGATTGTCGCGCGACCGTGGCCAGGGATATGCTTGACGACGCCGATCACGCCGCCGGCGCGCAGGCCATCGAGCGTTGCCCTGCCGAGCGCGGCGACGCGCATCGGCTCGCTGCCGTAGCTGCGGTCGCCGATGATGTCGTGGCCGCCGGCCGCGCGGACGTCGAGCAGCGGCAGGCAGTCAACTGTCACCCCGGCGTCGCGCAGCGTCAGCGCAAGGGCGAGCGCGTTGAGCCGCGCCGCCTCGATGGCGGTCACCGGGGCGACATCGTACAGCGCGCCGAAGCGCGCGGCGGGCGGGAATTCGGCCCACACGGGCGGCTTCATCCGCGCGACGCGCCCACCCTCCTGGTCGATCAGGATCGGCAGGTCGCGTTGCGCGAGGCTGCGCAGGCTGTCGGTCAGCGCGAGCATCTGGTCGGCATCGACACAGTTGCGCGCAAACAGGATATAGCCCGCCGGATCGCATTGGCGGAACAGCGTGATCTCGTCGGGGGTCAGCACCGGACCCGACATGCCGAGGAATAACGGGGTCATCGACTACTCCGCAACGAGGCAGGCGTCGCCGCCGGCCTTGACCTTCGCGCACAGATCGCTTGCCGCCGCCTTCGACGCGACGCCGCCGGCGCGGAGCCGGTAGAGCGTCTTGCCGTCGCGGTCGATCGGCTCGACGCGCTTGCTCAGCGCGGCGAGCGCCGGGGCGTGCCCGACCGCGGCGGTCCAAGCGGCGTCCGCCTTGGCCTCGCTCGAGAATGCCCCGAGCTGGAGCGATGAGCCGCCGCCCGACGTCTTCGCGGGCTTCGGCGGCGTGGTTTCCGCGAGCGGATCGGCGGGCTTCGCGGGATCGAACGCGGCGGCAGGCTTGACCGGCTTTGGGTTCGGCTTGTCCGCGACCGAGGGGATGACCGGAGCCGCAGCGACCTTCACCGGCGGAACCACCGGCGCTGCAGCGACCTTCGCCGGCGGCACGATGGGGGCCGGGACGATATTAACCGGTGCCGCGACGACTTTGGCAGGCGGAGCGGCAGCTGGTGCAGGCGGAGCGGTCACCGGTACGGTCGCTGGCACCGCCGTGTGCGGCATGAGGTCGGTCGGCGGCTCGGGCGCGGGCGCGGTTCCGGGACGCGCGAGCGGTTCCTCGGGCGTCGCAGTCGTATCGATCGCGCTCCCCGGATCGTCGCCACGCCCCGCCGCCGCGATCGAATCGGTAATCCCCGCGACCGACGCTCCACCGGGGTCGGTCGGGGTGAGCTTGTACGGCCCCGGATCAGCGGCGATCAGCGGCGCATCCTCGGCCCGCTTGAACCCGCTCGACCCGTCCTGCTTGCGCGCCGAGATCAGGTAGATGCCCAGCACGATCAAGACGATAAGCGCGACCGCAACGAGCACGCCGCCGATCACCCGGCCGCGCGGCACCATTGTCGACCCGCGCGTCTCACGCACGCCCTCGGCCAGCCACGGAGCGTCGTCGTCGAGATCGTCGTCGGGGTCGTGCTGGCCGCGTGCCATCAGTGCATTTCCTGCGCAGGCTCGACGCCCATCACCCCGAGCCCGTTGGCGATGACCTGCGCCGCCGCCTTCGCCAATGCCAGCCGCGCCGAGGTCAGCGCGACGTCGTCCTCGATCAGGAAGCGCCGCGACGGATCGTCGTTGCCGCGGTTCCACAGCGAATGGAACGCTGCAGCCAAGTCGTTGAGATAGAAGGCGATCCGGTGCGGCTCGTTCGACGCCGCCGCCGCCTCGACGATCTTCGGCCATTGCGCGGCGAACTTGACCAGCCCAAGTTCCTCGGCGTCGAGCCGGGTCAGGTCAGGATCGGGCAACACCATCCCTGCCTCCGCCGCGCGCCGCTGGAGCGAGCAGATCCGGGCGTGGGCGAACTGGACGTAGAACACCGGGTTCTCGCGCGACTGCTCGACGACCTTGGCGAAGTCGAAATCGAGCTGGGTGTCGGACTTCTTCGTCAGCATGATGAAGCGCACGACGTCCTTGCCGACCTCGTGGACGACATCGGCGAGCGTGAC
The DNA here is from genome assembly GCA_043745075.1 of Sphingomonadaceae bacterium. GTDB lineage: Bacteria > Pseudomonadota > Alphaproteobacteria > Sphingomonadales > Sphingomonadaceae > Polymorphobacter_B. The sequence continues at coordinate 4,069 of JAYTTV010000125.1, read as the reverse complement.
GAACGACCCCGACCGCTTCGACATCTTGACCGGCTCGCCGGCACGGAACAGCCGGACCATCTGGACGAGCTTGACGTCGAGCGCGACCTTGCCGTCCGACAGCGCCGCAACCGCTGCGGTCATCCGCTTGACGTAGCCGCCGTGGTCGGCCCCGAACATGTCGACGAGCCCGGTGAAGCCACGGCGCAATTTGTCGTAATGATACGCGACGTCGCCGGCGAAATAGGTCCAGCTGCCGTCGGACTTCTTCAATGCGCGGTCGCTGTCGTCGCCGAACTGCGAGGCGCGGAACAGGGTTTGCGGACGCGGCTCCCAGTCGTCAGCACTTTCGCCCTTCGGCGCTTCGAGGACGCCTTCGTAGATCAGCCCCTTGGCATCGAGGTCGGCAAGCGCGGATCCGACCGCGTCACCAAGGCTTGCCTCGGAGAAGAAGCGGTCGTGGTGGATGCCGAGCAGCGCGAGGTCGTCGCGGATCAGGTCCATCATCATCGCCACCGCGCGGGTGCGGAACAGCGCGAGCCACTGGCTTTCGGGGAGAAGCGCGTAATGATCACCAAGCTCGGCGGCGAGTGCCTGCCCGACCGGGACCAGATAGTCACCGGGGTAATAGCCCTCCGGGATCGTGATGACGCCGCCGAGCGCCTCGAGGTAGCGCAGATGGACCGACCGCGCGAGCGTATCGACCTGCCCGCCAGCATCGTTGATGTAATATTCGCGCGTCACGTCGAATCCGGCGTAGGCGAGCAGCGACGCCAGCGCATCGCCGACCACCGCCCCGCGGCAATGCCCCATGTGCATCGGCCCGGTCGGGTTGGCCGAGACATATTCGACGTTGATCGGCTTGCCCGCCCCCATCGTCGAGCGGCCATAGTCGGCGCCGTCGGCGAGGATCGTGCGGAGTTCGGCCTGCCAGACGCGCGGATCGAGGCTGATGTTGAGGAAGCCCGGCCCGGCGACCTCGGCGCTCGCGACGTCGGGGATGCCGACGAGATATTGCGCGATGCCGACCGCGATCTCGCGGGGCTTCATCCCCGCCGGCTTCGCCAGCACCATCGCGGCGTTGGTCGCAAGGTCGCCGTGGGTCGGATCGCGCGGGCTTTCGACGGTGACATGCCGCGTATCGAGTCCCGGCGGCAGGTCGCCCGAGCGGACGAGGTCGGCGAGCGCGTCGGCGACGTGGGCGGCATAGCGGTGATAAACGGTGGTCAAGGCGGTTCCGGCGGGTTCGGTGGCAAACGCCACGACTAGCGGGGAATCGGCGGCGGGTCACGCTCGATCCCGTCGGGGCGACGCCGGGAAAAGTCCGTTGCCGGAACGATCGACCGTGGCTAGTATCACGCGGTTGGTGGAAGGGGGATTCCGCCGCAGGGGACGCGACACGATGTTCAGGCTGTTTCTGACGCTCGCGATGATGATCGCCGGGGCTGCATCGTGGTCTGCGCCCGCAATCGCGCAGAGCGGTAACTGGCAGCAGATACAGTGCGCCTCGTACCGTGAACCCGCGCGCTGCCCAATCGACATCGGGCGTGCCGGGTTCGTCAAGCTGATGCAGGTCACCAACCCGCCGTGCGACCAGGGACGGACATGGGGCTGGGACGCGAACAGCATCTGGGTCAGCGGCAACTGCCGCGCGGTGTTTTCGGTCAATCGCGCCGGCGGCGGCGGTAATGGCGGTGGCGGCGGTTATTCGGGCGGAGGTTACCCCGGCGGCGGCGGTGGCGGTCCCGGCGGGGGATACCCGGGCGGCGGCTATCCGGGGAACGGCGGCAATAATGGCGGCTATCCCGGTGGCGGCTATCCGCCTCAAGCACGCCAGATCACCTGCGAATCGTGGCAGTTCCGGCCGAACGAGTGCCCGGCCGATACCCGCGGCGGCGTCCGCCTGCTCCAGCAGACCGGCGGCATGTGCACGCAGGGCCAGACATGGGGCTTCACCCCGCGCGGCATCTGGGTCAACAACGGCTGCCGCGCGATCTTCGCGGTCGTCGGCGGGCGGCCGGGCTTCGGCCCCGGTCCCGGTCCGGGTCCTGGCGGCGGCTTCCCCACCGCACCGGTCCCCGGCAACGGCGGGCGCTTGATCGTCTGCGAATCGTGGCAGTTCCAGCCCAACCGCTGCGCCACCGACGTCTTCCGCCGGCCGCAGATCGAGGTCATCGCGGGCAACTGCGTCCAGGGGCAGACCTGGGGCTGGGACCGCGGCGGCGTCTGGGTCAACGGCGGCTGCCGCGCCCGCTTCCGGCTTGGCTAGGGACGACGCGATCGAGGACGCATTGAAGGGGGACACGACCATGATAGCATTGCCCAAGCGCCTGTTCGCCGAAGGTTTCGGCACTTTCTGGCTCGTCTTCGGCGGCTGCGGCAGCGCGGTGCTCGCGGCGGCGTTCCCGGGGGTCGGCATCGGGCTCGCGGGGGTCAGCCTCGCGTTCGGGCTGACGGTGCTGACGATGGCATATTCGATCGGCCACATCTCGGGCTGCCATCTCAACCCGGCGGTGACGATCGGGTTGTGGGCGGGCAAGCGCTTCCCGGCGAAGGACATACTGCCGTACATCATCGCGCAGGTCGCAGGGGCGATCGTCGCGGCGTTCGTCCTGCTGACGATCGCGCAGGGCGGTCCCGACTTCGTGATGGGTCCGGCGAGCCTTGCGGTCAACGGCTACGGCGTCCAGTCTCCCGGGCATTACACGCTGATGTCGGGGCTGATCATCGAGGTCGTGCTGACCTTCGGCTTCCTTATCGTCATCCTCGGCGCGACCGACACGCGATCGCCCTCCGGGTTCGCGCCGATCGCGATCGGCCTTGCGCTGACGCTGATCCACCTGATCTCGATCCCGGTGACCAACACCAGCGTCAACCCGGCGCGGAGCACCGGCCCGGCGCTGCTTGTTGGCGGCCTCGCGCTCCAACAGCTCTGGCTATTCTGGATCGCCCCGATCGGTGGCGCGCTTGCCGCCGGTGGCGCCTACCGCTGGCTTGCCGGCGAGCCCGCCGCGCCGCCGGTCGTCGGCGAACCGATGCTCGGCGCGGATCAGTAGCCCGGCATCGGGCTCGGTCCGACGACACGCGTGTACTCCCTGAGTGCATAGCGGTCCGTCATGCCGGCGATGAAGTCGCCTACATGACGCGCGCGGGCGGGCTCGGCCAAGGGCATCGTCGCGCGCCAGCGGGGCGGCAGCAGGCCGGGCTCGGCATCGAACGCGGCAAACAGCCCGGCGACGATCTCGACCGCCGGGTTGCGGAGGCGGGCGACCTCCGGATGCGTGTACATCCGCGTCCGCAGGAAGGTCTTGAGCGACCCTGCGCTCGCCGCCATGCCGTCCGAAAAGCCGATCAGGGCATGCCCAGCCAAGCGGACATCGGCGACCGATCGCGGCGCGACGGCGGCGATCCGTGCGCGGCTGGTCGCCAGCAGGTCGTCGACCATCCGCCCGATCTGGTCACGGACGAGTTCGGGGACGAGCCGCCGCCGTTCCGCAACGCCGGGGAAGCGCGCCGTCACCGCCCCCCAGCAATCCGCGACGAACGGCACCGCGACGACGTCGTCGATCGTGAACAATCCGGCGCGCAGCCCGTCGTCGAGGTCGTGGTTGTCGTAGGCAATGTCGTCGGCCGCCGCCGCGACCTGCGCCTCGAGCCCCGGCCACGTCGCGAGGTCGAGCGCGAAATCGGCGTCGGCCTCGACCAGCGCCCACGTCGGGGTCGCGACCGGGCCATTATGCTTGGCGAGCCCCTCGATCGTTTCCGAGCTCAGGTTGAGCCCGTCGAACCCAGGATAGCGCTGCTCGAGCCGGGTGACGATCCGCACCGTCTGGGCATTGTGGTCGAAGCCGCCGAACGGGGCCATTGCAGCTTCGAGCGCGTCCTCGCCCGAATGGCCGAACGGCGGGTGGCCGAGGTCGTGGGCGAGCGCGCAGGCTTCGGTCAGGTCCTCGTTCAAGCCGAGCGCGCGGGCGACGGCGCGGGCAATTTGCGCGACCTCGAGGCTGTGCGTCAGGCGGACGCGGAAATGGTCGCCGTCGGGGGCGACGAACACCTGTGTCTTGTCGCGCAGTCGACGGAATGCCGAGCA
>JAYTTV010000124.1:0-1963 GCA_043745075.1 Sphingomonadaceae bacterium | reverse complement strand
CCGACGAGAGCAAGACGCTCGGCGTGAGCGACAACCGCGCCGGGTGCCTGAACTGCCTCAACACCGCGAGCCTCGTCAGCAACGGAATTGCGGTCCCGTTCAGCCAGTCGACGAAGCTGTGGACCCCGCGCGTCGCCGCGAGCTACCAGCTCCCCGGCGTGCTCGTCTTCGCCAGCGCGACGCGGGGCTTCACGGGCGGCGGCTGGAATACCCAGTCAATCACCCCGCAGGCGCTGCTGCCGTACGCCGCGTCGCGCAACTGGACGTACGAGGGCGGGGTCAAGAGCGACCTGTTCGACCATCGGCTCAAGGTCGGCGTCACCGGCTTCTACATCGACGCGAGCGATGTCGCGGTTCCCGCCACCGGCGTCGACCCGGCATCGGGGGCGCTGTCGTACACCACCGCAAGCGCCGGGATGCGGAACTACGGCGCCGAGTTCGAGGCGACCGCGAACCCGTTCAAGGGGCTCAACCTGTTCGCCAACCTCGGTTACCAGCACGCGCGCTACCGCGTGAACGGTTCGACCGGCGCCGATCGCTTCGGCACCAAGGCGATCGCGCAGCAGCAGGCGGACTGTCGCGCCGAACTCGCCGCCAAGCGCGTCCCCGGCGCGCCGTTCGTCGACAACGCCGTCGATTGCGGCAGCGGCCTCGTCGCCGCCGACGGCTCGCTCGCGCGGCCGGTGTACACGCCGGATTACAGCGCGGCGGTCGGTGGCACGTTCGACTATGCGATCCCGGCGGCGGGGATCATCCTCCAGCCGGGCGGCAGCGTGATCTACCGGTCGAGCTTCGAGACTGGAGCCGCGAATGCATCGCTCTACTCTGGCAGCGTCACCGGCGGCAGCGGCATTACCTATCCAGCGACCCCGTTCGGCGGCGCGCTTATCGCCGGATCGAGGGCAAAGTCGTATGTCGTCGCCAACGCCGCGCTGGCGTTGAAGACCGACGACAACAACTGGGTGTTGAGCATCGAGTGCAACAACTGCCTCGACCGCAACTATGTCGCGTCGAGCCTCGGCACGGTGACGTACCTCGCGCCGCCGCGGACGTGGCTGTTCCACGCCAAGCGGACATTTTAGGCCGTCATAAAATCGTCGCGCAGGGCAATTGCACCGAAAAGCAAAACGACTAAGGTTCCCTCTACGGAACAACGGCGATCATGGCCGGTTGGCACAAGCCCGACAGGGGCAGGGGAGACAGTACTGATGGCAACGACACCCAAGACCGCAAAGCCCGTCGCGGCTAAGGCACCGGCAGCGAAGGCTCCGGCGGTGAAGAAGGCCCCCGCGGCGAAGAAGGAAAAGGCGCCCGTCGACCCGAACGCGCCGAAGAAGGTCGACGCGTTGCAGAAGCCGCTTCAGCCGTCGCCCGAACTCGCCGAGATCGTTGGCAAGGACGTGCTCCCGCGCGGCCAGGTCGTCAGCAAGGTGTGGGAATATATCCGCAAGCACAACCTGCAGAATCCTGCCGACAAGCGCGAAATTCTCGCCGATGAGAAGCTGAAGAAGGTCTTCGGGCGCGACAAGTGCACGATGTTCGAGATGAACAAGTATCTCGCCCAGCATTTGAAGTAGGACCGAACGCGGCCCGCGATAACGAAGGAATGCGCTTGCATTCGTTCGTTATCGCGGGACTCGCGGCAGGTCCGGCCGGCGGGTCGGCGCTCTATCGCCGAACCCGACCGACGGCGCGGCTTTGCCGCGACCCTTCCTATCTACCCGATCAAGCCACCCGCGGCCCAACCGCAAACCCCCGCACCGGGGAGCAATCCGGCAGCACGACATAGCGCGCCGCTCCCGACCGCCGCACCGCGATCCGCAACTCGCCGATCGCCGCACACGGTCGATACGACCACACGAATTGCCACTCGTCCGAATATTCGAGCACCCGCCGGTTGCCGAAGTGTCCCGACGGCTGGCCAGTCTGCCCGGCATAAGCGGTCAGCAGCCGCATCGCCCGC
>JAYTTV010000123.1:0-1972 GCA_043745075.1 Sphingomonadaceae bacterium | reverse complement strand
CGATGTCGGCCTTGTCGATCTCGTCGATCAGCAGGACGGGCAGGGCGGGGGAGGTAAACGCCTCCCACATCTTGCCGCGGCGGATGTAGTTGGAGATGTCGCGAACGCGCGCGTCGCCGAGCTGGCCGTCGCGCAGGCGGCTGACCGCATCGTATTCGTACAGCCCCTGCTGCGCCTTGGTCGTCGACTTGACGTTCCACTCGATCAGCGGCGCGCCGAAGCTGCGCGCGATCTCACCGGCGAGAACGGTCTTGCCGGTGCCGGGCTCGCCCTTGATCAGCAGCGGGCGGCGGAGCGTCGTCGCCGCGTTGACCGCGACCTTGAGGTCGTCGGTGGCGACATAGCCGGCGGTGCCTTCGAAGCGCATGGGGGCGGAGCCTTGGTGGTTGACGTATGGGTCAACCGTAGAGCGGCTCCGCCATGCGGGCAACCTCAGACGTCGAGGAAGCTCCGCATCTTGCGCGAGCGCGACGGGTGCTTGAGCTTGCGCAACGCCTTCGCCTCAATCTGCCGGATGCGTTCGCGGGTGACCGAGAACTGCTGGCCGACTTCCTCGAGCGTGTGATCGGTGTTCATGCCGATGCCGAAGCGCATCCGCAGCACACGTTCCTCGCGCGGGGTCAGCGAGGCGAGGACTCGCGTCACCGTCTCCTTGAGGTTGGCGTGGATCGCCGCGTCGACCGGGATGATCGCGTTCTTGTCCTCGATGAAGTCGCCGAGGTGCGAGTCTTCCTCGTCGCCGATCGGGGTCTCGAGGCTGATCGGCTCCTTGGCGATCTTCATCACCTTGCGGACCTTCTCAAGCGGCATCGACAGCCGCTCGGCAAGTTCCTCCGGCGTCGGCTCGCGACCGATCTCGTGGAGGATCTGGCGGCTGGTGCGGACGAGTTTGTTGATCGTCTCGATCATGTGGACCGGGATGCGGATCGTCCGCGCCTGGTCGGCGATCGAGCGGGTGATCGCCTGACGGATCCACCACGTTGCATAGGTCGAGAACTTGTAGCCGCGGCGATACTCGAACTTGTCGACCGCCTTCATCAGGCCGATATTGCCTTCCTGAATAAGATCAAGGAATTGCAGGCCGCGGTTGGTGTACTTCTTGGCGATCGAGATGACGAGGCGGAGGTTGGCCTCGACCATTTCCTTCTTGGCAATCCGCGCCTCGCGTTCGCCCTTCTGGACCATGTTGGTGATCCGGCGGAACTCGCCGAGGTCGACGCCGGTCGCCTGCGCGATGTCGGCGATCTCGAGCCGCACGTCCTCGACCGCCTGCCCCTCGGCATGCGCGAAGGCCCCGAACTTCTTGTCGATCCCGGCAACGCGCGCGGTCCAGCCGGCGTCGAGTTCGTGCCCCATATATTCGTCGAGGAACGACTTGCGATTGATCTTGTGGCGGTCGGCAAGGCGCATCATCGTCCCGCCGAGGCCGAGCAGCCGCCGGTTGTAGCTGTAGAGCTGGTCGACGAGATACTCGATCTTGTTGTTATTGAAGTGAACCGACTGCACCCCGGCGGTCAGTTCCTCGCGCAATTTCTGATACTTGCGCTCGTCCGCCGCCGGATAGGCGGCATTGCCGCGAAACGCCGACAGGCGGTTTTCCTGGAGCTTCTTGAACTTGCCGTAGGTCGCGGTGATCTCGGCGAACTTCGCCAGCGCGTCGGGCTTGAGCAATTCCTCCATCGCCGCAAGCGACAGGGTGTTGTCCTCGTCGTCCTCGTCGGGGATCGCGGCGGTGCCGTCGGGCTTGGTCCGCCCGGTGAACGCGGCTTCCTCCTCGTCCTCGTCGGCGCTCGCCGAAACGATGTCGGGTTCGCCGTCTTCCTTGTACGCGACAGTCGGCAGCTCCGCCCCGGTGGTGGTGGGCTCGCCTTCGCCCTCGACCGGCGGCTTGACCAGCATCGCGTCGAGATCGAGGATCTCGCGGAGCTGCATCCGGCCCTCGTTGAGCGCGTCGGACCAGTCGATCATCGCG
>JAYTTV010000122.1:0-1973 GCA_043745075.1 Sphingomonadaceae bacterium | reverse complement strand
TCGTCGTGCTTTCGGTCAACTACCGGCTCGGCATCGGCTATGGCCGCGCGTTCCAGCATCCCGCGAAGGGCGGCCCGGCGGGCGCGTCGGAGTATCAGGACGTCGTCGCCGGGGCGACGTACCTCCAGTCGCTGCCGGGCGTCGACCCGGCGCGGATTGGCATCTGGGGCGGGTCGTACGGCGGTTACCTGACCGGCCTCGCGCTCGCCCGAAATTCGGACATCTTCAAGGCAGGGGTCGACCTCCACGGCGTCCACGACTGGTCGCGACTGCTGTACGAGGAGTCGGCCCCGGCGAAGCGCTTCGAACAGGGCGATTGGCCGGAGCTGGTCAAGACCGCGTTCGCCAGCTCGCCCGATGCCGACATCGCGACGTGGAAGTCACCCGTCCTGCTGATCCAGGGTGACGACGACCGCAACGTTCGCTTCAACCAGACGATCGACCTCGCCCGCCGCCTCGACGCTGCGGGAGTCACCTATGAGGAACTGGTGCTCCCGAACGAAATCCACGGCTTCCTGCGCTACGATAGCTGGCTCAAGGCCGACAGCGCGACGGTGCGGTTCCTCGAGGCGAAGCTCAAGCCGTAGCGCGTCCGCCTAGGTCGGGTTGTCGAGGGTGAACAGGTCGGCGGTCTCGTCGAAGGCATAGACCTCGGCGTAGCGGCCCCACTGGACGACCGATCGGATCGTCTGGTCGGCGTATTCCTCCGACATATGGTCCTCGAGTTCGTCGCGGAAGCGGCGGGCGGGGGCCTGGTGGCTGGCGCGGTCGTCGAGAACGCGGCGGACATGCGCAACCAGCGGGACGTAGTTGAGCAACTGCTGCGCGAACAGCTGCTTGCGCTGGTCGACCTCGGCTTCGACGTAGCGGAACGCCGGCGGCAGCAGGCGGAGGTCGCCGCCCTCGAGCTCGGCGAAGCGCAGGAGCTGGAGCACCTCGGCGATCGGGAACAGCTCGTCGGCCTCGTACTGCAGCTCGCGCGCCAGTTCGGGCAGGTCGGCCTTGCCGTTGTGCGGCCCGCCGGCGATCGCCTCCATCAAGCCGGCGAGGGTGTTGGTCGACACGCGCGGCAGCACCATGCTGATTCCCGTCCCCGGGAACAGGCCGTCGCGCGCCTCGCCCGGCGCGGCCTTCTTAGTCATGCGGACGTAGATGTCCTCGACGAGCGCGCGGAACGCCGGGTCCTGGCGGTTGCGCGGCTGCGGCAGGTCGACCTTGATCTCGGCGACAACGCGGCCCGGGTTCGACGAGAAAACGAGGATGCGGTCGCACATCAGCACCGCTTCCTCGATGTTGTGTGTCACCATCAGGATCGACTTGATCGGCATCCGCCCCTCCGACCACAGGTCGAGGAGGTCGGTTCTGAGCGTCTCGGCGGTCAGCACGTCGAGCGCCGAGAACGGCTCGTCCATCAGCAGGATCGACGGGTCGACGACGAGCGCCCGGGCGAGCCCGACGCGCTGGCGCATCCCGCCCGACAATTCCTTGGGGTAGGCGTTCTCGAAGCCGTCGAGGCCGATGAGGTCGATCGCGGCGAGCGCACGCTTGCGCCGCTCGGCGGCGGGCACCCGCTTCGCCTCGAGCCCGACCTCGACGTTTTGCTGGACGGTCAGCCACGGGAACAGCGCGAAGCTCTGGAAGACCATGCTGACGGTCGTCGCCGGTGCCGGAAACGCGACGCTCCCCCCGGTCGGGGTCAGCAAGCCGGCGATCGAGCGGAGCAGGGTCGACTTGCCCGACCCCGAGCGGCCGAGCAGCCCGACGATCTCGTTGTCGAACAACGTCAGGTCGACGTCGTCGAGGACGAGCAGGTTGCTCTCCGCCGACTTGCCGTAGAAATGGCGGACGTTGCGGACTTCGACGAGCGGCCGGTCGAGTATGGCGGTCATGGATGCACCTCAGTCGAGCCGCAGGCGGCGTTCGGAATAACGATAGAGCGGCCGCCACACCGCGCGGTTGAGCGCAGTGACGAA
>JAYTTV010000121.1:0-7601 GCA_043745075.1 Sphingomonadaceae bacterium | reverse complement strand
TCAAGATCGACCGCAGCTTCGTCCAGCACGCCACCGAACCGGCGAGCGAGGCGGTCGCGATCATCCAGGCGATCGTCGCGTTGGCGACCAGTCTCGGCATGGCGACGACGGCCGAAGGGGCGGAGACGCGCGAAGAATTCGAGGTGGTGCGCGACCTCGGCTGCCTTCAGGTGCAGGGGTATTTGACCGGGCGGCCGATGGGCGCGGCGGAGGCGACCGCGCTAGTCGCGCCGGTGTTGTTGAGAGCGGTGGCTTGAACCTTCTACTCCCCTCCCCTTAAGGGGAGGGGCCGGGAGTGGGGGAGTCGCCGCGAGCTATCGGCCCGAGAAAGCCCGACCCCCGGGCCACCGCCAAGCGGCGTGTCTCCTGCCCCTCCCCTGAAGGGGAGGGGAGGCCTCAGCTACTCCCCCACCCACGTCCGCAGCAGCGTATGCGCGATCGCCAGCGGGGGCGGGGCCGACCACGGGCCGACCCCGTCGAGCGCAGCGCGGACTTCGCCCTTCGTCACCCAGCGCGCTTCCTCGATCTCGTCGTCGTCGAGGTTCAATTCGAACGTCGTCGCTTCGGCAAACGCACCAACCATCAGGTTCGACGGGAACGGCCACGGCTGGCTGGCGATGTAGCGGACGCGGGCGACGCCGATCCCGGCCTCCTCGAACAATTCGCGTGCGACCGCTTCTTCGAGCGTCTCGCCCGGCTCGACGAACCCCGCAAGCGCCGAGAAGAAGCGCTTGGGGAAGCGCGGCTGGCGACCGACCAACGCGTGCGGCTCGCCGAGTTCGGGGGTGTCGAGGATCGCGAGCATGATCACCACCGGGTCGGTCCGCGGAAAATGATGCGCGCCGCAAACGTCGCACAACCGCTCGTATCCCGCCTTGAAGGTTCGCGTCGGGCTTCCGCAATTCGCGCAGAACTTGTGCCGCGCGTGCCAGTCGAGCAGCGACCGCGCCTGCGCGAAGATCGCCGCGTCGCCGGGGTTCGGGCTCGCCGCGAGTTCGGCCCCGAACGCGCGCGGGTCGCCGAGCGGGCCGAGATGCGCTCCCGGCGCGGCGACGGCGAAGCGCGGCGCGCCGTCGTCGAGACCGAGGAATACCGTCGTCGCGTCGGCGGGAACCGCGTCGCGCTCGAGCCACATGAGCCCGCCGCCTTCGGGGAGCACCGGGCGCAAATCGTCGAGTACCAGCCAGCGCGCGGCGCGGTTCGACCGCGCCATGACCATCGCTGCCTCGTCCTTGCGCATCGCGTCGGCACGGTCGAGGGCTGAGCCGCTGAACCCGACGCGCGGGGTGGTCGGGCCGGCGAAGGGATCGGTCATGCAGCGGTCTCCAGGGCGAGCGGTGGCGATTGCACCGCATCGGTCCGCGCGCGCAAGACCACGTCGGCACAACGGGCGAACAGGGTGGGGAGTCCGGCGGCGGCGATGGTGGCGACGGAGTGCCAAATGCCGTTGGTGTCGGGGCGAGTTGCGGGGCGGCTCACCACGATCGACAGGCGGAGTTCGAAATGGGTGAAGACGTGGCGGACGACCGCAACCACATCGTCATCCCCGCCTTCGCGGGGATGACGAGTTCCCACTGCTTCTGACGCCCACTCGCCCGTCGGCAGCCCCAGCATCCCGCCGAGCAGCCCTGACCCCGGGCGGCGTTCGAGCAGCACCGCGCCGTCGTGCTCGATCCAGCGGGCGATGCCGTAGCGCACCGGCTTGGCGACCTTCGGCGGCTTGACCGGATACCGCGCAGGACCTCCCCCGGTGAACGCGGCACAATCCTCGCTCAGCGGACATAGGTCGCACTTCGGCAAGCGCGGCGTGCAGATCGTCGCGCCGAGGTCCATCATCGCCTGCGCATGATCGCCAGCCCGCGCCGCCGGGGTCAGGCGGTCCGCCAGAGCGTACAGCTCGCGCTTCGCCTTCGGCAGCGGGGTCGCCACCGCGAACAGCCGCGCCACGACGCGCTCGACGTTGCCGTCGACGACCACCGCGCGCCGGTCGAAGGCGATCGCGGCGATCGCGGCGGCGGTGTACCCGCCGACCCCCGGCAGCGCGCGCAATGCCGCCTCGTCGCCAGGCCAGCCCCCGCGCGCGACGACGGCGCGGGCGCAGGCGAGCAGGTTACGCGCCCGGGCATAATAGCCGAGCCCCGCCCATTCGCGCATGACATCGGCGTCGTCGGCCGCCGCCAGCGCCGCGACGCTCGGCCATGCCCTGAGGAACTTCGCGTAATAAGGTGCGACCGCCGCCGTCGTCGTCTGCTGGAGCATGATCTCCGACAGCCAGACGCGGTACGGTGTCGGCGGCGCGGCACCCGGCGGGCTGCGCCACGGCAGCGCGCGGGCGTTGGCGTCGTACCATGCAAGCAGCTTGGCAGACACCGGAGCGGCGCAATCTTCGTCGACGGGCATCGCCCGCCTATGGCATAGCAGGCGCATGGCCGAAACCGAATCGACACCGCCGCGCAAGGGGCGGTCCGCGCGCGCGGTCAGCGAACTCGTCCCCAAGGTCGGCGGGGCCGCGTTCCGCCGCTTCGGCTTCATGCAGAACGAGGTCGTCGCCCGCTGGGCCGAGATCGTCGGCGAGCAATACGCGCGCTACTCGACCCCCGAATCGATCGCCTTCCCGGTCGGCAAGAAAAGCGGCGGGACGCTCAAGGTCTGCGTCACCGGGGCGTTCGCGCCGATGCTCAAGCACGTCGAGCCGCAAGTCATCGAGCGCGTCAACCGCTACTTCGGCTATGCTGCGGTGTCGCGCGTCGCGCTGCGCCACGGCGACCTCCCCGCGACGGCCCGGCGCGCGACGGTCACCGAGCACCCGCTGTCGGCCGAAACCACCTCGACCCTCCGCGACATCGCCGACCCCGACCTCCGCGCCAGCCTCGAATCGCTCGCGCGCGCGCTGTCGTCGACGCGCGGCCTGCCGGTGGTGCGATAGCGCCCGTCTTGGCGGACAGCGATCGACGCGCTACCGTCGGCGCGCTCACTTACAGGACTCGCGGCCATGTCGTTTGGTAGCCGGATCGTCGCCTTCGCCTGTCTCGCCGCCCTCCCGTTCGGCGCTGCAGACGCCGCGCCATCCGCGAATTCGGCACCGCCGGCTGGGACGAAACCGGCTGCGGCGAACTGGCTCGACGTGATCGTCGCGACCCCCGAAGGCGGGTTCCGGCAGGGCAACCCGAACGCCAAGGTCAAGCTGCTCGAGTTCGGCTCGTTGACCTGCCCGCATTGCGCCGCCTTCGCCCGTGGCAACGTGCCGACATTGCGAAGCCAGTATGTCGCGACCGGTAAGGTCAGCTACGAATACCGCCCGTTCCTGCTCAACGGCGTCGACTTCGGCCCCGCGTTGCTCGTGCGCTGCCAGGCACCCGCCGCAGCGATCAAGCTGATCGACGCCTTTTACGAACAGCAGCCGCAATGGACCCTGCCGTTCACCAAGCCGCTCCCCGAAGACGTCCAGAAGCGGCTCAGCGCGCTGCCGCAGGAGCAGCAGATCACCGCCTTCGCCGCGAATGGTGGCCTCGATACCTTCATGGCGAGCCGGGGAATGTCGCGCGCCAAGTTCGACGCCTGCACCAGCGACAAGGCGGGGATCGCCAAGCTCGAAGAAATCCGCACCGACGCCGACACGAATTACGGGCTGACCGCCGTTCCGACCTTCGTCATCAACGGCAAGACGGTGCCCGACACACATGACTGGAGCAAGCTCAAGCCGGCGATCGACGCCGCGCTTTGAGCGATTGGCGCGCACGGCAGATGGCGCTTTGACGCGCGGGGGCAGGTGCCGCTATTCTGCCGACAACCCCGCATCACAGGAATCCCGCGCTTATGCCGTTTGCCGCCCGTAGCATCGCCGCCGCCGCCCTCGCTGCGCTGACATTGACCGCATGCGGCGACAAGGCGTCGAACGCCGCGCCGGCCAAGTCGACGACGACCGCGACGGCAACCGCCACCAAGCCCGGCGCCGCCGATTGGCTCAACGTCGTCACGATGACGCCGGAGGGCGGGTTCAAGCAGGGCAACCCCGACGCGAAGGTCAAATTGCTCGAATTCGGCTCGCTGACGTGCTCGCATTGCGGCGCATTCGCGCACGAGGGCGTCCCCGAGCTTCGCGCCAAGTACATCGCGACCGGCAAGGTCAGCTACGAATACCGCACCTTCATTTTGAACGGCGTCGACTTCGCGCCGTCGCTGCTCGTCCGCTGCCAGCAGCCGGCGGCGGCGATCAAGCTGATCGACGCCTTCTACGACCAGCAGCCAGTGTGGACGGTGCCGTTCACCAAGCCGCTGCCCGAAGACGTCCAGAAGAAGCTCAGCGGCCTGCCGCAGGAGCAGCAGATCACTGAATTTGCCGCGCAGGGCGGGCTCGACGCTTTCATGCGGACGCGCGGGATGACGCGCGCCAAGTTCGACCAGTGCACCAGCGACAAGGCCGGGATCGCCGCGCTGACCGCGATCCGCGACGAGGCGACGAACAAGTACAAGCTCCAGGGGACGCCGACCTTCGTCATCAACGGCGTCACCCAGGTCGACACGGCGAACTGGGCAAAGCTCAGGCCGCTGCTCGACGCCGCAGTCAGCTAGGGCCGGGGGAGCGCCGGGGGGCGGGTGGAGTTTCAACGCCTCAGGCTGGCCGGGTTCAAGTCGTTCGTCGAAGCGTGCGAGCTGCGGATCGAGCTTGGGCTGACCGGGGTCGTCGGACCGAACGGCTGCGGCAAGTCGAACCTGCTCGAAGCGATCCGCTGGGTGATGGGCGAGGGGTCGGCGAAGTCGCTGCGCGGCGGCGGCATGGACGACGTCATCTTCGCCGGCACCAGCGCGCGGCCCGGACGCGACTTCGCCGAGGTGCTGCTGACCGTCGAGGACGCCGGCGAAACCCACGAGGTCGTCCGCCGGATCGAGCGCGGCCTCGGCTCGGCATACCGGCTCGACGGGCGCGACGTCCGTGCCCGCGACGTGCAGTTATTGTTCGCCGACGCCGCGACCGGCGCGCACTCGCCCGCGCTCGTCAGCCAAGGGCGGATCGGCGCGATCATCGCGGCGAAACCCGCCGAGCGGCGCATCCTGCTCGAGGAGGCGGCGGGCATCTCGGGGCTCCACGTCCGCCGCCGCGAGGCCGAAATCCGGTTGAAGGCGACCGAGGCCAACCTGCTCCGCCTCGACGACGTCATCGCCGCGCTCGACGCGCAGGCGGCAGCGCTCAAGCGGCAGGCGCGCACCGCCGAGCGCTACCGCGCGCTGTCCGACCGCATCCGTGCGGCGGAGGGCGCGTTGCTGTTCGCGCGGTGGTCCGCCGCGCGCGCCGCCTCCGCCGCTGCCCACGACGCTGCCGCCACCGCCGAGGCTTCGGTTGTCGCCGCGACCCGCGATGCCGCGCGGCTGGCGGCGGCGCAGGCCGAGGTGGCGGTCGAGCTCCCCGAATTGCGCCTTGCCGAAGCGGCCGCGGCGGCAGCGGCGCAGGCGCTCGTTCAGGCGCAGCGGACGTTGACGGCGGAGGCGGAGGCGATTGCCCGCCGGTCACGCGACCTCGCGGCGGCGGCGCTGACGCTGGCGCGCGACCGGGCGCGCGAGGATGGGCTTGCCCGCGACGCGGCAGGCGCGCTCGACCGGCTGGCGGGCGAAGCGGCGGTGCTTGGGGCGACGGCGGCGACGGCGAAAGCGGCGTTGCCCGAGGCTGCCAAGACGGTCGAGCGCGCCGAGAAGACCGCGGCGACGACCGAAGGCGCGTTGTCGACCGCGATCGAGGCGCATGCCCGCGCGGCGGCGTCGGCGCGTGCGGCGGAGGCGGCGCTCGCCAATGCCGAGGCGCGGCGGGCGCATGCGGCGGGCGAGGCCGACCGGCTCGACCGGGCGCGCGATGGTATCGACACCGCCGGGCTCGATGCGCGCTGCGACGCGGCGGCGGGGATGCTCGACGCGGCCGCCGTGCGGGTGGCACGCGCGATCGCCGCGATTGCCGAGGCCGACGATGCCCGGCGGGGCGCCGACGCAGGGCGCGACGCCGCCAATTCTGCCGTCCTCACCGCGCGGGGTGTCGCGGCCGGGCTGACCGCCGAGCGCGATGCGCTGGCGCGGGTACTCGCGGGGGGAGGGACATCGACGAGCCTGCTCGACCGGATCGGCGTTGCGGCGGGGGACGAGCGCGCGCTCGCGGCGGCGCTCGGCGACGATCTGTCGGCGGGGCTCGGCGAGGCGGCGAGCGGTCGGTTCTGGACGCTGGTACCCGGAGACGATCCGCCGCTGCCCGACGGCGTTGAGCCGCTGCGCTGCACTGCGCCGCCCGAACTCGCGCGGCGGCTCGCAGCGACCGGGATCGCGTCCGCCGACGATGCGCCGAGGTTGGCGATGCACTTGCTGCCCAGCCAGCGGCTCGTCACCCGCGACGGAAAATTGTGGCGCTGGGATGGCTTCCGCGCATTCGGCGGGCAGGGGGTGGCGAGCGCCGAGCGGCTGATCCAGCGCAACCGCCTCGCCGCCGTCGCCGCCGACCTGATCCCCGCCGACGCCGCGCTCGCCGACGCGCGGACCGCGCTGACCGCCGCTGAAACCGCTGCCCGCGCGGCGAGCGAAGCCGAGCGCGCCGCCCGTGCCGAACGGACCGCCGCCGACCGCGCGCACGATGCTGCCCGTGCCGCACTCGCCGCCGCAGCCACCGAGCGCGACCGCGCGGTCGCCAAGCGCGAGGCGAGCGACGCCGCGATCGCCCGGCTGCGCGACGATGCCGCCGGGTTCGCCCGCGAGGTCGACGCCGCGCGCGCCGCCGCCGCCGAGATCACCGGGCTGCCGGGGCTCGCCGCCGCCGTTACCGATGCGCGCGCCAAGGCCGAAACCGCGCGCGCGACGCTCGCCCGCGCCCGCGCCGACCATGCGACTTTAATGCGCGATGTCGATGCCGCCGCCGCGCGCGTCGCCGCCATCGCCGCCGACCGGACCGCGTGGACCCGCCGTGCCGCCGCAAGTGCCGCGCAGATCGCCGAACTCGATGCGCGCGTCGCCGCCGGGGATGCCGAGGCCGCGACCCTCGCCGCGCGGCCCGGCGAAATCGCCGGTGAACTCGCCGCGCTGGCAACGCGTGCCGCCGCCGCCGATGCCGCCCGCCGCGCCGCCGCCGATGCGCTCGCCGTCGCCGAGGCCGGATCGCGGAGCCTCGACGCCGAGGCGCGCGCGGTTGCCGAGACGCTGGCGACCGCGCGCGAGGCCCGCGCCCGCGCCGCCGCCGACGCCGAGCACGCGGGAACGCGGACCCGTGAGATCGAGGCGCAATGCGGCGACCGTTTCGGCTGCTCGCCGCCGATGCTCGGGGTCGATGGCGCGGGCGATCCGGCGACGCTCGCGCACGACTTCGAGACGCTGACGATCGAGCGCGACCGGATCGGCCCGGTCAACCTGCGCGCCGACCTCGAACTCGCCGAGCTCGCGGCGACGAGCGAGGGCTCGGCGGCCGAGCGCGCCGAGCTCGACACCGCCGTCGCCCGGTTGCGCGGCAGCATCGGCGCGCTCAACCGCGAGGGGCGGGTCCGGCTGGTTGCGGCGTTCGAGGCGGTCGACGGCCATTTCCGCACCCTGTTCGGCACGCTGTTCGCCGGCGGCGCGGCGCATCTCGCGTTGATCGA
>JAYTTV010000120.1:0-7622 GCA_043745075.1 Sphingomonadaceae bacterium | reverse complement strand
GCGTCGATGTCGTCCTCGACATGGTCGGCGGCGACTATATCCCGCGCAACCTAATGTGCCTCGGCGACGACGGCCGTCACGTCTCGATCGCCCTCCAGCGCGGTGCCGCTGCAGAGGTCAACTTCGGCCTCGTCATGCGCCGCCGCCTGACCTTGAGCGGGTCGATGCTAAGGGCGCGCCCGGTGGCGTTCAAGGCGGCGATCGCCACGGCGCTGGAGCGCGAAGTCTGGCCATTGTTCGCGGCCGGCAAGCTCCGCGCGGTCAGCGACAAGACCTTCGCGCTGGCCGATGCCGCCGACGCGCACCGCCGGATGGAGGCGGGGGATCACGTCGGGAAGATCGTGCTCGCGGTGGCGTAGGAGCGCGGCGGCGCGGCTCACTCGTGCGGCCAAGCCCTGTGCGCTTCCCCACAGCTTGACAATAAAGATTTGTCGATGCTGGCGGTGACTACCGGGTCATAGTAAGGCCTCGTCGACATGGATGAAGCACTTGCCCTCGCTGCAGGTACACCGGCGCCTCCGCCAGAACGGCGCCAAGTCTCCGTGCTGTTCGCCGACATGGTGGGATATACCGCGATCGTCGAAAAGCTCGGCGAAGAGCAGGCGCTGCTCTTCGTCCGCATCATTTATCAGATGCTTACGACTGCTGTCCGCGAACACGGCTGCTCGGTCCGAAGCTTCGGCGGCGACAGCATCATGGCGGTTTTCGGCATCCCGGAAGCGCTCGAGGACGCCGCGCTGCGGGCCTGCCGCGCGGCCTTGTCGATCCATACCGCGTTCGTGGCGGCGTCGAGCGAGTTCGAGGCGCAGTTCGGCATTCGTCCGAGCGTCCGCGTCGGGGTGAGCACTGGGATTGCGGTCATGGCCGTCGTCGAGGGCGAAGGCACCGCGCCAACCGTCGTCGGCGATGCGGTCAATCTCGCATCACGCCTGCAGGCGTTGGCCCCGTCGGGGGAGTGCCTGATCTGCGACGACACCCGCCGCCTCGTCGAATGGCTCGTCGACACCAGCTTTCACGGTGAGTTTGCCATCAAGGGCAAAAGACAGCCGCAAAAACTCTGGCGGCTGACGTCGATACGCGCCGGGGCAACGCGGTTCGACGCGTCGGTCGGCCGCGGCCTAAGTCCCTACATTGGTCGTGCCGACGAGATGGCGGAGTTAGGCGACGCGCTCGACCGCGCGCGTGATCGGCTATGCGTAATCGACCTCGTCGCCGAACCGGGGCTGGGCAAGACGCGCCTCGTGTTCGAATTCCTGCAGCGCCAGAAGGACAATGACGTCGTCGTGCTCTCGGGCCAATGCGCTGCCGACGGCCAGCAGTTCCCGTTCCTCCCGTTCATCGAAGTCGTGCGCGGTTCCTTCCGCATCCGACCGGCCGACGAGTTGCCGGAGATCACGCGAAAGATCGAGGCCGGCCTGCGCGCCGCCGATCTCTACACGCCCGAGAATTCGGGCCTGCTGCTCAACCTGCTCGGTCTCGAGCCGCCCGAGGGGTCGCTGTCCGGCCTCGACGGCGTCCTGATTGGCCTGCGGACGCGCGACTTGCTGCCAGCATTGTTGCGCGCGCGATGCGCGGTCTCGCCGGTCATCCTCATCGTCGAGGACATTCACTGGATCGATGGCGCCTCCGAACAATTGCTCGGCAAATTGATCGAAAGTCGCACGCAGGTCAATTTGCTGATCCTGCAGACCCGGCGCCCCGAATATGTCCCCGGCTGGCTCGGCTATCCCGCGGTGAGGACACTCGCGCTCGAGCCGCTCGCGGCGATCGACATCGGTGCTCTCATGCAGACCCGGCTCGGCGTCGATCATCTGCCCGATGCGCTCGTCCATCAGGTAACCGAGCGAGCCGGGGGCAACCCGTTGTTCGGCGAGGAAATCCTCAGCTTTCTGATCGAACGCGGCGCCCTTCGCATCGAATCAGGCATAGTCGAGTTCGACGCGGCGTTGGGCGAGAGCGGCCTGCCGGCGAGCATGCAGGGCCTGCTCAACGCGCGGATCAATCGGCTTTCGCCGGGGGATCGTACGCTTTTGCAGGCGGCAGCGGCGATCGGCCGGCGCTTCGACCCCGGCCTCCTGTCGATCGTCGTTGGACGCATCGACGATTTCGGCGCAGCTCTGCTCAAGTTGCAAGCGCAGGACCTCGTCTATCGCCAGGATGCGTCGTCGGACTATGTCTTCAAGCACGTCCTGTTGCGCGATTCGGTCTATCAGGGCCTGCTTTCGGAACGCCGCGCCGAACTGCATCTCAAGATCGCCCAGGCTCTCGAGCAGCGCAGCGACGGCCGCCTTGCCGAGGTCGCCGAGACACTCGCATATCATTATAGTCTGACCGACCGCAGCGCCTTGGCGTTCACCTATCTCGCGATGTCGGGCGTCAAGAGCCTGGGCATCTTTTCGCTCGACGAGGCCGACCGCAACTTCACCGAAGCCCTCGCGCTGTATGATCGCGACCCGGCTGTCGCCAGCGACGAACATTTTGCCTCGGTGCTCGCCAACTATGCGCTCTGCTGCAACATTTCCCTCCGGGTCGAGGCGATCATCGGGCTGGCGAACAACGTCACGCCGATCCTGCGGCGGCTCGGCGACAGCGTCGATTACAGCCTGTTTCTGCATCATTACATGTGCTGCCTGATGTGGAACGGGCGCTTTCTCGACGCGCTCGCGGTCCAGCAGGAATTGTCGGCGATGGCCGCGCGGCTCGGCAATCCCAAGGCGCTGGCCTACGCATTGGTTAGTGAAATTGCGGTGTCGGGGTATTGCGCCCCGCTGTCGATCGAGGCGTTCGAGGCCAAACGGCGCGAAGCCGAGGCCGCGCTTGCGAGCGTCGACGACGCTTATCTGCAGAACTTCTACCTCGCCTTCCTCGGATGGGACGAGGTCGGTCGCGGCCGGGTCGTCGAGGCGCGCAAGGCCGCCAATCGCCTGATGGTCGTCGGCGTCGCGATGAACGATCCGCGCTCGCTCGGCTACGGCACCGCGATGAACGCCCTGATCGCGATGGTGACCGACGATTTCGAGCAGGCGTTTGCCTTGGCGGAGGAGGCCCTCAGCGTCTCGCGCGTTGAGTTCGAGCGGGCGATCGCAACATCCGCGATCAAATCGGCGCTGGTGCCGCTCAACAAGCCGGGCGCCGCCGAAGAGGTCCAGCGCTACGTCACATCGTGCGGGGAGCGGGGATGGACGCTGTTCCAGTCGGGTCCCGAGACGATGCTCGGTGTCGCGCTGACGATGGATGGACGGATCGACCACGGCATCCGGCACATCAAGGCGGCGATCGCCCGCCGCGAACGTGAGGGATATCAGGCGGCAGCCGATTGGTATCGCCTGTTCCTGTGCGAGATCTACCTCGCGATCATTTCGGGCGAGGGGAAAAAATCCCCGGGCATCGTGCTGCGCAACATGCGGTCGGTGGTGTCGGGCCTGATGTTCGGCGCGCCGCGCATTCTCGCGTTGGTGGAGCGCGTTCGCGCAAACCCGCAGTTCGATCGGGAGGGTCATTACATCGGTCGAACCGAGATGATCCTCGGGCTGCTTTACAAGGCAAAGAAGAAGAAAGTGCTGGCGACGCGGCACCTCACCGAAGCACGGCGCATCGTCGCCACCTCGGGAACATCGCCGATGCTGACGCGCATCGACGGAGCACTGACCGAGCTGACGGCCGCGCGGTGATCTCCACCGGCGACGAGCGGGCCAATCGCCGCCAGCCTCAGCTCCGCAGCTTCGACAGATAGTCGATCGCCGGGATGCTCGGCAAAAACGTGTAAGCGCCGCCCCGGGTCGTGACGAAGCGGGGCAGGCCGCGCAGGCGGACCGTGCCGCCGTTCCTCAGCGACAGGTCGAACCAGCTCGTTTCGGGCGTGTTGGCACCGAGCAGCGGATCGTTCGACCCGGTGATATTTGGATCCTGCAGCCCAAGGTTGAGCCAGTCGCACATCACCGCCTCGAACTGCGCGCCCAGGCTCGCGCCGATAAAGTTGCCGAGCAGCCCGCGCTCACTCTCGTCCGGCCTGGCCGGGTCGAAATCGGGTCCGTACACCATGCTGCGCCGGACGAGGCGCCGCGTGTAATTGGCGATCCGCTGGACGATCTGCCCGCCACGCGGATTGACGCGTCGTACATGCGCGCCGGCGGGACATCGCGAGGCACGGGAGTATTCGAAATTGGTCAGCGACACCGGTGGGTGGGGCCAAGGCGTTTCGGGCGACGCCGAATAGGGCACCCCGTTACGCCAGCGCCCGCACATCTGCGCCGCAACGACCTCGCGCAAGGCGCCGATCCTGGTCAGGCCCCCGCTGAAATTCTGCAAAGCGGCCGGGGAAATCAGGTCGTCCATCTTCGCGCCGGGCAGAAGCTCGTCGAGTTGCTCCGCTGCTCGATCGAGATATGCTTCGAAGCCGAAGACGTCCTGTGCGAGGACACGGAACGCGTTGAAGGTGCCGTTGAATCCCAATTGGGTCGGTGTCGGCACGCGAAACATCAGATCGTCGAGGCGGTTCGGATAGCCCAGCAGGACGGTGCCGAGCGGATCGATCGGCTCGTCGGCGTTGGCTTGAGCGGGATCGTCGATCTTCTTGAAGCGCGGCTGCGAGATGCTGTCGACATAGCCGAAGAAGACTTTGTTGTCGGCGAGGTTGCGCCCGTTGAGGACGCCGAGCACGTTGAACGCCTTGGCGACTTGGGCCTCGAGACGGTCGAGCGTCGTGTCCGTGTCGGCGTAAATCGTCGCGACCAGATGCACCCGGGCCGGCTGGTCGAAGGGCGCAGGCCATTTCACCGGTGCGCTGTCGCCGAAATCGCCGAGCTTCAACGCACGCTGGGTCATTCCCTGAATGAATTCGGTCGGAAAGGTGGCGAGCGCGTCTTCAGCCACGCCGAGTGCCCGCAGCCCCGTGTGGGTCACCCCGATGTTGAAGCAGAACGGCGGCGGCTCCGCCCAGGTAATTTCGCGCGTTATCGTTGGAACGCCGGCGCTGCCCCCCGTGACCGCGGCACCGAGAAAGCCGCGCGCTGCGCCGCGATCGACGACCTCGAGGATGACATAGCGGACGAGATTCAGGCCGCTGCGATATCCGCGCAGGATGTTGCCCTGCAGATCATTTGGATCGAGCGTCGCAATCACCAGCCGACTCCGAACTTCTGACGCACCTGCGCCGCCGAATAACCCGGGTAGGCGCGATAGCCTCCGCCCAGCGAAATATTGCGATTGGCGTTGAGCTGGAGGATCAATTCACGCGGCAGCGACGCAAGCTTGTGGCGCTGAGGGATCCCGGTTGCGCTGTCCTGGAGTCCGAACAGGTCGGTTGGAAAATCAGGCGCCTGAAACAGATCGTGGGCGTTGACCCAATCGATGAACTCCTCGACATGCTCGGTCGTCGGCGTCAGCGTTTCGGATCCTTCGACCAGCGCCAAGACGTCATCGAACACGCTGCCGATCGTGGCGATGAAGTCGCGGATGTAGTTGCTGAAGTCTCCATCGTAGACCGAGATCATGCAGATGTTGTTGTCGATCAGCAGGAACCGGGCGAAATGGACGGTGCCGACATTGTCGAGCCCGGAAAAAATCTCGTCGACGTTTTGCGCGATGGCGAGCGCCGCCTTCGCCCGGCCGAGCGGCGAACCGTCCTTGAGCGGCATGATCAGGTTCATCATGCGCTGAAGGTTTTCGCTGGGTTGAATCGAGGGTCGCGGGCCGCCCGGTAGCTTCAACTTCGGGGCTCGCCAGATCCAATACGGAACGACGACGTGCGTCGACAGAAACTGAAACCACCCCTGTTGGGGCAGACTATTCACAAATCGATTGAGCCAACCCCCGCCGGTCATCGACGGTCAACTTCGACCGAAAGGGCATGTCGTCGCGCCACGCCGCAGGGCGGAAAGTTCATATGCATCGCCGCGTACGTGGAGCACGGGGTCGTCGGACGGCTCGATGCCCGGCGTCAGATGCGTTGGATTGAAGCTCAGGCGTTCGCACCCGGTCGACTGGTCCTCGGCCACCGCCTTTAGCGTCAGCGTGCCCATCATTATCCGCGGGCGATGCGGCGGCCACGGCGTCGTGCAGTCGCTGAAGTCGTCGCCGGCCTCGCCGATCGCCATCATCAACGAGAAGCGCGCGGGCCCCTCCGTCAGGCGGTCGGCGAGCTCGGTTTGCAGATAGCGGTCGAGCGGCAAGTCTTTCGGGACGTATTTCTTGACGCCGATCGTCGGCTGCCAGGTAAACCGCACCCAGCGGCGCGTGGCGTCGGGGGCCGTGACGATGAACGTGTGCACCGCGTGATACGCCGCGCGGACATAGCTCGACGGCGCGCCGATGGCGGCGGCCTGGAACACCCCGAGCTGCGCATAGCCGTGCTGATCCGCGAAGCGTATCGCCCCTTCGTCGGGGCGGATCGTCTCGCCGGGATAAGCGTTGCGCGCCGGCTGCCGCAAATTCAGCATTTCGACGAATTTTCGCCACGGCGATTGATTGGCGAACGGCATCGGCTTCGCCGTGATCGCGAAATCGAGGAACGTTTCGGGCGTCGGCGCAAAGAATTCGGGCAACGTCATTGCGATCAGGTCGGTGGGATCGCCCTGCTTCAGGTGAAAGCGCGTCGCCATCCCGCGGACGTCCGACCAGCCATCGTGCTGGACCGCACTCCCCGAACCATTCGAGAACCGCGCCGTGACGTCGACATCGCCACCTTGGAAGTGCTCGGCAATGCAAAAGTCGCGCGCGACGTCGGACGCAACAAAGGTGCCGGTCACACCGATCCCGATCGCGTGCACCGGGCGCAGATCCGGCTTGCCGTCGGGCCGGGCGAGCGCGTCGACCAAGCGTTGTGCAATATCAACACTATCCACCAGAGTTCCTGACGTATGGCGAGTTGCGATCGTCGTCACGATGTCGAGTCTGATTTATTCCAGTCAAGTATCAACCATGATCGACTTGTGCAAACACCTTATCGGCGACTGTCGTCCGGACTGCGACGGTGCTGGATCGAACGCGCCCAGCCTCGAGGGCGGGATCGGCACGCGTCTGGTCCAAAATCTCGAACAGCGGGTCGCGCGTTCTAGGCATTGAACGCGAGCTTGAGACCCGGTCGCGGCCAGCGGGTCTTGTATATCTTGCCGCTACTGGACGCCGTGATCCACACGTCCTGCATGTCGGCTCCGCCAAAACAAAGGTTGGTGGTGAACAGGTCGGGGATCGCGAGATGTTCGGTTGTGCCGTCTTCGCTGAAGATGGTGATCCCGCCGTTGAAGATCGTCCCGACGCAGATCCGCCCGTCTGCCTCGACCTTCAGGCTATCGAGCCACTGGAAGCCGGGCAGGGTCTGCACGACGCGGCCCGGCATGACGGGGAGGGGGCCCGGCTTGACCTTGCCCGGACCGACGATGTCGAGCGCCCAAAGCCGTCCGAATGTCGTATCCGAGACGTAGACGGTCGCCCCGTCCGGCGACAGGCCGACGCCATTCGCCATCGAAAAAGCCGCCACTTTCATCAGGGATTTGCCGTCGATCGTCGCATAATACAGTCCACCCTTCTGGGTGACGTCGGGATCCTGGATTCCTGAATCGGTGAACCAGAAGCCGCCGCTCTTGTCGAAGACGATGTCATCCGGAGTGAGCAAGTTTTTACCG
>JAYTTV010000119.1:0-7665 GCA_043745075.1 Sphingomonadaceae bacterium | reverse complement strand
CTTCGGCCGGATCGGCGGCGAGGAATTCGCACTGCTCCTTCCCGAAGTCGACCCTGCCGAAGCCTTCGCCGTGGCCGAACGGTTCCGCGCCACGATCGAAGCGCATGCCTTCGACATCGGCGACGGCCTTTCGCTGCGGGTTACCGTCAGCCTCGGCGTCGCGACGCTCGTTCCGTCGGTAACGAGCGTCGATGCGTGGCTCGCGGTTGCCGATGCCTGGTTGTATCACGCGAAAAATAGCGGCCGCAACCGGTGCTGTCCGACGTCGGTGGAAGAGCTAGCCGACGTCGGTTAGCGCTATCCCACCACCTCGATGAAGCTATCGAGGACCCGCTTCCGCCCGGCCTTCTCGAACTCGATTTCGAGCTTGTTGCCCTCGATCGCGGCGACCGCTCCATAGCCGAACTTCGAGTGGAATACTCGCGCGCCGACCGCGACGTCCTTGCGGCCCGGCTGACCGATGCTGACGGCGCTGGCACGGGCCTCGATCTGGAGGCCGCCGCGGCCCGGCACGCTCGCCCCGCCCATCTCCGTCGCGCGCGCCCAGCCGGGGCCGCGACCCTGGCCGCGGGTGACGTCAGCGAACGGGTCACCGCCGCCGAGTGCGGCGCGCCACAGGCTTGGGCCGCCGCTCATCGTGCTGGTCACTTCGATATGGTCGTCGGGCAGGTCGCTGACGAAGCGCGACGGGATGCTCGACGTCCATTGGCCGTAGATGCGGCGGTTGGCGGCGTGGCTGATCGTGGCAGCCCTCTTCGCCCGCGTGATGCCGACATAGGCGAGGCGGCGTTCCTCCTCCAACGAGGCGTTGCCGCCCTCGTCGAGCGAGCGCTGTGACGGGAAGACGCCTTCCTCCCAGCCGACGAGGAAGACGTGGTCGAATTCGAGCCCCTTCGCCGCGTGGAGGGTCATGATCGTGACGCGCTCCTCGTGGTCGGCCTTGTCGTTTTCCATGACGAGGCTGACGTGTTCGAGGAAAGCCGTCATCGATTCGAACCCGTCCATCGCGCGGGTGAGTTCCTGGAGGTTCTCGAGCCGCCCGTCGGCGTCGGATGTCCGCTGGTTTTGGTACATCGCGATATACCCCGATTCCTCGAGGACGATCCGCGCAAGTTCGGCGTGGGGCAAGGTGTCGACCTGCTCGCGCCACCGCTTGAGGTCGGTCATGAAATTGCTCAGCGAGCGGCGCGCGGTGGGGGTCAGCTCGTCGGTCTCGATCAGCGCGTTCGCGGCGCTCGACAGCGGCTTGTTCGTCGCGCGGGCATGGGCATGGAGCGACTGCATTGCCTTGTCGCCGAGCCCGCGCTTGGGAACGTTGACGATCCGCTCGAACGCGAGCCCGTCGGCGGGCTGGACGACGACGCGGAGGTAGGCGATCGCGTCGCGGACCTCGGCGCGCTCATAGAAGCGGAAGCCGCCGACGATCTTGTACGGCAGGCCGGTGGTGATGAAGCGGTCCTCGAACTCGCGCGTCTGAAACTGCGCGCGGACGAGGATCGCCATATCGTTCAACGATGCGCCGTCGCGCTGGAGGCGCTCGATCGCGTCGTTGGTCAGCCGCGCTTCCTCGGGGCCGTCCCAGACACCGACGACCTTGACGCGATCGCCGTGGTTGCGCTCGGTCCACAGTGTCTTGCCGAGGCGGCCCGAGTTCTTGGCGATAAGTCCGCCCGCAGCGCCGAGGATGTGCGGGGTCGAGCGGTAATTCTGTTCGAGGCGGATGACGGTTGCACCCGGGAAATCGACCTCGAAACGGAGGATGTTGGCGACTTCGGCCCCGCGCCACGAATAGATCGACTGGTCGTCGTCGCCGACGCAGCAGATGTTGCGCCGCTCCTGCGCGAGCAGCCGCAGCCAGAGATACTGGCTGACGTTGGTGTCCTGATATTCGTCGACGAGGACGTATTTGAAGCGCCGCTGATATTCCGCCAGCACGTCGGGATGGACGAGGAAGATCGTCAGCATGTGCAGCAGCAGGTCGCCGAAGTCGCACGCGTTCAACGCGACGAGCCGCTCCTGGTAGCGGGCATACAGCGCGACCGACTTGTTGTCGTAGCCGCCTTCCTCGGTCGCGGGGACCTGCGCCGGGGTCCAGCCGCGGTTCTTCCAGCGGTCGATCAGCGACGCCAGTCCCTTCGCCGGCCAGCGCTTGTCATCGACGTTCGCCTCGACGAGGACCTGCTTGAGCAGTCGCAACTGGTCGTCGGTGTCGAGGATCGAGAAATTGCTCTCGAGCCCGACCAGCCCGGCGTTGCGTCGAAGCATCCGTGAGGCGACCGAATGGAATGTACCGAGGAATTGCATGCCCTCTGCCGATCCGCCGAGCAACAGCCCCATGCGGTGCTGCATTTCGCGCGCCGCCTTGTTGGTGAAGGTCACCGCGAGGATTTCCGACGGCCACGCCCGCCGCGTATAGATGATGTGCGCGAGGCGGCTGGTCAGCGCGCGCGTCTTGCCGGTTCCCGCGCCTGCGAGGAGCAGCACCGGGCCTTCGGTCGTCAGCACCGCCTCGCGCTGCGCCGCGTTGAGGCCGTCCATGTACGGCGGTTCGGGCGCGGGAGCGGGGGAGGCGGGCGAAGCGTGCATCGTTGAACACATAGGGAACGGCGACGCGTTTGTCACGGCTGGGCGTTTGTCACGGCCACGCTGGATCGGCTCTCACAGGGCCGGTGAAGGCTCAGCCACCGGTCTTCCGGCGTTAGTTGCTCGCCTTCGCCTCGCGCATCGCGCGCATATTTTCGCGGCCTGCCTTCAACTCGTCCATCGTCAGAAAGCCGTCGTGATCGGCGTCCATCATGTCGAAGCCGCGTTCCTTGCGGCCACCGGCGAGCCATTCGGCCTTGCTCAACTTGCCGTCGTGGTCGGCGTCCATCGCGGCGAAGCGTGCCGCCATGCCCTCGTGTTGGCCCGATGCCGGGGCTTCCTGCGCCGCGACCGGCATGCCGACGACGACGGCGAGCGCGGCGACGAAGGTGGCGACGAACGCGACGAATAAGATGCGGCCCATGGCAGTAGCTCCTCGACTATGCCCGAAATACGCGCGCCCTCGCGGCGATCCCCCGCGTCAGTCGGCGCGGAACAGATGAAGCCGTGCCTTGCCGTGCGCGCGGACGGTGTCGAGGGTGAAGCCCGGCGGTTCGAGCGCTTCGCCCTTTGCCGTCTCGACCGATACCCACACGTGCGGCGCGACCCAGCCATATTCGAGCAGCCGGGCGAGCGCGGGCAGGGCGTGGCCCTCGCCGTATGGCGGGTCGAGCAGCAACAGGTCGAACGCGGCAGGGGCGCGGCCGATCGCCTGCACCGGCTGTTGCAGCACGGTCGTCGCGGCGGCGGCACCGCACTTTAGGATGTTGGCGCGCAACGCGGTCACCGCAGCCTTGTCGTTCTCGACGAAGGTCGCGTGCGCCGCGCCGCGTGAGAGGGCCTCGAGTCCGAGCGCGCCGGTCCCGGCGTACAGGTCGGCGACGCGCAGGCCGTCGAAATCGCCGAGGCGGCTGGCGAGCATCGAGAACAACGCCTCGCGCGCACGCTCGCTCGTTGGCCGCGTCGCTTCGCCCGGCGGCGCGACCAGCGGCCGCCCGCGATACTGTCCCGCGATGATCCTCATTTGGCCTTCGACACCGATTTGCGCAGCTGGTCGATCGCCTGCGGATTGACCTCCTCGACCGCACGCGCGGGCAGGTCGCCAAGCTCGAACGGGCCATAGGCGACGCGGATCAGCCGCGAGACCTGCAGCCCGAGGAATTCGAGGACGCGGCGGATTTCGCGGTTCTTGCCCTCGGTCAGCGTGATCGACAGCCACAGGTTGCGCCCGGTCCGGCGCTCGATGTCGGCGTTGATCGGGCCGTAGCGCATTCCGTCGATCTCGATCCCCTCGATCAGCCCTTCGAGGATCACTTGTGTCACCTCGCCGTAGGCGCGGACTCGGTAGCGGCGCGCGACCGCGTTGACCGGCAATTCGAGCTGGCGCTTGAGCGCCCCGTCGGTCGTCAGCAGCAGCAGCCCCTCGGTGTTCATGTCGAGCCGCCCGACCGGAACCAGCCGCGGCAGCCCTGGCGGCAGCGCGTCGAAGATCGTCGGGCGGCCGCCGGGGTCGCGCACCGTCGTCAGGAATCCTGCGGGCTTGTGGAAGCGGAACAGCCGCGTCGCCTCGATCGCCGCGACCGGGCGGCCATCGTAGGTCACGCCGTCGAGCGACGAGATGATGTGTGCAGGCGTCGTCAGGACGGTGCCGTTGATCGCGACGCGCCCCTCGGCGATGAAGCGCTCGATATCGCGCCGCGACCCGACCCCGGCGCGGGCCAGCAGCTTGGCGATCCGCTGCGGCTCGATCTTGCCGGGAGCCGCCGCTGCGGCTTCGGCGCGCGCGTTGCCGCGATCGCGACGGGGGGCGTTGTTGGCGCGCGATGGTTTGGCCGCTGCGTCGTCGCGCGCGCGGGGCACCTTGACCGGACGTCCGCCGAACGGATTCGACGTGCTCCCCGCCTCGGGCCGCTTAAGCATCGGGCGGTCGGCCTGGTTGGCGCGACGATTGGCCTCGCGCGGATTGGTCGACAGCGGATCGCCCCCGGCGGGCTCGCGGCGGCGGACCGGCGGGCGCGGACCGGCGGGAGGATCGGAGGGCGGACGGCCCGGAGGGCGGCCGCCGGTGCGGCGCGGGGGCTGTGACATGCGGCGTTCGTGGAACGAGAAGCGCGAATTGGCAAGGTGTGCGCGCCAACGCTCAACCAGCCCGCAAAGCGACCCTAGCAAATACAGCGCCTTGTCCCGAACGATTGCTATTCCCCCGACGCCCCGATTTGCGCTACAAGCCCGTCCGCAGCGCGATTACGGTCGTGCGCCCACGCGGGTGTGGTGAAACTGGTAGACGCGCGGGACTCAAAATCCCGTTCCGCAAGGAGTGCCGGTTCGACCCCGGCCACCCGCACCAACACATAACTATGGGTGTTGCCGAGGCGCGAAAGTCGCGCCATCATGGCCGTAACAAATCGCCAAGCGGTTTCTCGGGGACGAACAGGGTGCCGGGCCGATGGTCCGAGGGATGCCGGCGGATAGCGCCGTCGCCCATGCATCGCGGTTTTCGGGAGTTGCCTTCTGGCTGCTCCCCGCGAGGGGGTTCGATGATCACACGACGCAATCTGCTGACGCGGCTCGGGATGCTGGGCGGGCTCGGCGCGACCTTCGGGGCGATGCAGGCGCTTGGGCTCAACGGCGCAGCGCGCGCGGCGACGATGCCTGCGTTGCCGTCGGTCTCGGGACGCGGGCTCCACATCGCGGTACTCGGTGCGGGGATCAGCGGGCTCGTCGCGGCGTATGAACTCGAACAAGCGGGCTATCTCGTCACCCTGCTGGAGGCCCGCGACCGGGTCGGCGGGCGCGCCTGGACGATCCGCGACGGCGACAAGATCGAGATGAACGGCGAGGCGACCCAGACCGCCAAATTCTCCGACGGCATCTACATGAACGCCGGACCGGCGCGCATCCCGAGCTTCCACACCGGGCTGCTCGGCTATTGCGACAAGTTCGGCGTGCCGCTCGAGGTCGAGGTCAATTCGAGCCGCTCGGCGTATGTCATGGCCGCCGACGGGACCAGGATCCGCCAGCGGACTGCGGTCAACGACATGCGCGGCCACATCGCCGAGCTGCTCGCCAAGGCGCTCAACCAGGGGTCGCTCGACCAGGCGATTAGTGCCGCCGACAAGGCCAAGCTGCTGCCGTTCCTCAAATTCTACGGCGATCTCGACGACAAGGGGGACTTCGTCGGCTCGGCGCGCTCGGGCTTCGCCAAATTGCCGGGGGCAGGGGTGACGCTCGCCAGCCCGGGCACGGCGATGCCGCTCGACCAACTGCTAGCAAACGAGCAGCTGCCGATGACGCTGTTCGACGACGTGCTGTATATGCAGGCGACGATGGTCGAGCCGATCGGTGGGATGGACCGGATCCACGCCGGCTTCGACCGCAATCTGCGCAACCCCGCGATCCGCGGCGCCGAGGTCACCCGCATCCGGCATTCGGCGAAGGGCGTCGACGTCGTCTATCGCGACAAGGCCAGCGGTGCCGTCCAGACGGTCCACGCCGATTACATGGTCTGCACGATTCCGTTCGCGGTGCTAAAGGGCATCGACACCGACTTCACCCCCGCGACCAAATCCGCGATCGCCGGGGTGCTGTACGATTATTCGAACAAGATCGCGTTCGAATCGCCGCGCTTCTGGGAGAAGGAGCAGATCTACGGCGGCATCTCGTTCGTCGGCGGCCCGACCAGCCTCGTCTGGTATCCGTCGGCCGGGCTCCACACCGCGCGGGGAATGCTGCTCGCGTGCTACGGCTCGGGCCCGATGGCGGCGGAATTCGAGAAGCGCCCGATCGTCGAGCAGATCGAATTCGCCCGCGGCGTCGTCGAGAAGCTCCATCCGGGACACGGCGGCGACCTCGTCAACGGCATAGCGGTCAACTGGCACAAGATTCCGTACAGCCTCGGGCCGTGGCCCGACTTCAACGGCGGCAAGGGCGGGTCGGAGAAGGAGGCCCCGATCGACAATCCCGGCTTCCGCCACCTGCTCGAACCCGACGGGCGGGTCTATTTCGCCAGCGCCGCGCTGAGCCAGACACCGGGCTGGCAGGAGGGCGGGATCGCGTCGGCACAGGCGCAGGTCGTCGCGCTGGCGAAGCGGGCCGCCGCCGATATGTCGGCGCGCAAGGCGGCGTGAGCGCCGCCGCTCCGCGCGCCGGCTCGCTGTGCCTTCCCCCGCGAAGCTGTTGCACTAATGTTACGGTGTCCGGATTTCACTTCGCCGAGGTCGATATCGGTTAATACGGACTTGTTGTCATCGAGCCAATGCGTCAGCTTGATTACAGTTGCTCGACACGCACTGGGGTTTGTCGAAACTTCTCATTAGGTCGTCGGCTCGGCATTATTTGCCGAGTGCTTGGTTTTGCTCAGCAGCATGTGCGGCGAAAGATCGCGCTTTGCTGGGCAGGGGAGCCGTGTCTGTAATTCAGGGGGTTCATCAATGCTCAAGACTTCGCAATTGTCGCACACCGCACTCGCCGTCGCGATGCTCAGTGCCGTTGGCTTCGCGCCGACCGGTGCCGTCGCGCAACAGGTCGCCGCCGCCGATACCGCCACCGCGACCCCGGCTCAGGCCGATGAGATCATCGTTCTCGGCACCCGCCGCACCGACCGGACGCTCACCACCTCGGCATCGCCGGTTGATGTCATCAGCGCGAGCGAGCTCAAGACGCAGCCCGCCGCGAACATGCTCGAAGTGCTGAAGAATATCGTCCCGTCGTTCTTCGTCGGCCAGAACACGATTTCCGATGCGTCGAGCTTCGTCCGCGCGCCGTCGTTACGCGGCCTGCCCGCCGACGAAATCCTCGTCATGCTCGACGGCAAACGGTACAACCGATCGGCGCTCGTCCAGGTTTATTCGGGCGGCGACACCGGCCTATCGTACGGCTCGCAGGGGTCGGACCTTTCGGCGATCCCGACAATCGCGATCAAGAGCCTGCAGGTCCTGCGAGAAGGCGCGACCGCGCAGTACGGCTCGGATGCGATCGCCGGCGTGCTCAACTACGGGCTGCGCGACAACAACAGTGGCTTCGAGGCAATTGCCCGCTACGGACAATACTACGATCACGGCGACGGCAAATCGAAGCAGATTT
>JAYTTV010000118.1:0-7680 GCA_043745075.1 Sphingomonadaceae bacterium | reverse complement strand
GAGCGCCATGACCAGCGCGACTTGCTGGAGACCGACGCCGGCGCCGAACAGGACGCCCGACAGGATCGGCGACAGTGCCGACCCGGCGCGTCCGATGCCGATCGCGAAGCCGGTCCCGGTCGCGCGCGCATGTGTCGGGAAGGCAGCGGCGAAAGCCGAGTAAAATCCGCAGATCGCGGCATTGGTGAACAGCCCGACGACGAAGACGGCGATGGTCCAGCCGCCCAGCGTCGTCTCGCCGGTGCCGAACCATGCGACCGCGAGCGACGACAGGAAGAGCGCGGCGATCGTCGCTCGCTTGATGCCGAAGCGATGCATGAACCAGCCGAACGATGCCCCGCCGATTGCGCCCCCCAGATTGGCATACGCCAGCACGCCCGCCCCCTGCCCTGGCGTAAAATGCTGCCCGGCATATTGCGGATCGGAGATGATCACCGGGGCCATCTTGAGAACAAAGTAGAAGGTCAGCGCGTGGCATGTATAGCCGAGCGACAGCGCCAGCGTTGCGCGCAAAAGCCCGGGCTTGAAGATCGCGCCGAGGCTCGCTTTCTCGAAGCTGGCGGGGCGCGGGCCGAATTCTGCCAGTGGGGGAAGCGCGAAACGGCGCAGGACGGTGTTGATCCGCACAAGCGCGTTCGCCGGGCGCGCCTGGTCGAGAAATTCAGGGGTCTCCGGCACGAACAGCGCGACGAGCGGGATCGCGATACACGTCATGATCGCCCCGAACTCGAACACCAGCCGCCAGTCGCCGCCCTTGAGCAATTCGCGCGCGACGAGGCCGCCGCCGAATGCGCCGAGCGGATAGCCGATGACCATCAACGAGGTCGCCACGCTGCGCCATTTGACGTTGGACAATTCGCGGACCAGCGCATTGGTCGACGCGAGCATCCCGCCGATGCCGATGCCGGTCAGCAAACGCCAGGCCGATAGCGACGCCGGGCTTTGCGCGGTCGTCGCGAGGATCATGCCGAGCGCCATGACGACGAGGCACATCAGCGCCGTCGGGCGCCGCCCGTAGCGATCGGCGACACCGCCGAGCAGGATCGAGCCGACGCCCATGCCGAGGAGTTCCATCGACAGGACGACACCAAGGCCGCCGGGGCCAAGCTGCCATTCGGCCTTGATCCCGGGACCGGCGAAAGCACTCGACAAGACGTCGAAGCCGTCGAGCGCGTTGAGGGCGATGGTCAGGGCGACGGCGATCCACTGCCGCAGATGCATCGGGCCCCGTTCGATGGTCGAACGCGCAGTTACTGACATCAAGCGTGTGTTCCAGATTGCGGGGCAGTGAATCGCGAGATCACGCGGTGGAGGGGCTCAAGCCGTAGCCGAAGCCACGTATTTGCGGAACCTGAGGCGGCCGTCGATATCATCGGGCGCGGCGCGACAGTCATGCAATCATATCCCCCCGCAACCCTTTGCGCGGCCGCGCCGACCGCGCTTTTGAAGGCTGCGCCTTGTATGTAACAGATACAGACTGACTTGGTCGAGGCGTCGACCATCCGAAGGCGAACGGGCGTCGGGCGCGCCCGATCGTCCGAGCGCCTGCTCACGGCTTGTGGGTCTTCGTGGAGCCTCAAACCCGGTTAGCGCGACGCCGTCCGAGTGGCGGTTTCGAGAGCTTTATCTTCATTGGCGCGCTTGATGACGTACTGGCGGATCTGCTCGATCTGCGCCGGGGTGAAGTTCTTGCTCCACGCGACCATGCCGTTGGCCGACAGCAATCCGTCGTGGACGATCTCCTGCCACAGCTTGGGGTTGCTCAGCGCGCTACTGTGACGAAGGTCGGGGACGAGTCCGCCGGCGATCGCCGAGTCACCGTGGCAGACGCCGCAGCTGTTGGCGTACATGCTCGCGGCATGCGTCAGCATGGCGACGTTGCCACGGAACGGCGGCGGGTCGAGCGGCAGCTTGGCGGCGGGTGGCACTGGCGGGAGGCGCTCGCTGCCGCCGATCTTGAACACCAGCACGCGGCTGATGTTGCGGACCGAGCCGACCTTGCGCGCGAGGAAACCCGGGGGCGCGAGGTCGTAGACGCCGCCCCACCCGGCCATGATCGCGATATATTGCTGGCCGCGGACCGAATACGTCATCGGCGCGGCGATGATGCCGGTCTGCGTCGGGAAGCGCCACAATTGCGCACCGGTGGTGGCATTGTACGCGCGGAACTCGCCGCCCGCGGTGCCCTGGAAGACGAGGTTGCCCGCGGTCGCGAGCGTCCCGCCGTTCGACGGACCGGGGTGCTTGACCGTCCAGCGCGGGGCGCCGGCGACGGGGTCCCACGCGACGAGTGAGCCGGTCGTTCCCGCAACGATTGCGGCGCGGATTTTCGCGTCGGCCGGCGTCGACACCGGCCCGTTGTCGAGGCCGAGCTGGAAGCCGACCGCACTCGGCTTCCAGCCCTTCTTGGCAGCGTTGTACGGCTGCGCGGCCTGGTTCGCCGGGATGTAAACAAGACCGGTCGCCGGGCTGTACGCCATCGGATTCCAGCTGTGCGCGCCGATTGCGCCGGGCAGGCCGATGAATGGCTTGCCGGTCGCCTCGTACTTCGCTTCCGGATTGACGTCCGGCCGGCCGGTGACGGGGTCGAGCCCCTTGGCCCAGGTGATCGTGTCGGCGAACGGCTTGCCCGACAGGAACTTACCCGTTGCTGCGTCGAGGATGTAGAAGAAGCCGTTCTTCGGCGCGTGCATGATGACGTGGCGCTTCTCGCCGCCAAGCGGCAGGTCGGCGGTTATGATCTGCTGGTCGGAATCGTAGTCCCAGCGGTCCTCCGGGGTCTCCTGGAAGTGCCAGACGTACGCGCCGGTATCGGCGTTCACCGCGACGATCGACGAGGTGTAGAGGCTGTCGCCGGCGGTGTCGCCGCGCGCTGCGGGGTTCCACGGCTCGGCGTTGCCGGTGCCGAAATAGACGAGGTTGGTCGTCGGATCGTAAGTGATCGCGTCCCATACCGTGCCGCCGCCGCCAAGCTTCCACGCCCCGGCGGGCCAGGTCTTGGCGGCCTCGGCGAGGCCAGCATGCTCGAACGGCTTACTCGGGTCGCCGGGGACGGTGTAAAACCGCCACGCGCGCTTGCCCGTCGCGGCGTCGTACGCGCTGACATAGCCGCGCGTGATGTATTCGGATCCGCCGTTGCCGATCAGGACGCGGCCCTTGGCGATCCGCGGCGCGCCGGTGATCGTCATATGGGCACCGTCGGTGGTGCGTACCTTCCACGCGACATGCCCGGACGCTGCGTCGAGCGCGATGAGGTCGCCGGCGATCGTCGCGACATAGACCCGTCCCCGATACACCGCGACGCCGCGGTTGACCGCGTCGCAACAGGCGTCGACGAGCTTCGCGCGCGGCACCTCGGGGTCGTATTCCCACAGCTTGCGCCCGGTGGCGGCGTCGTAAGCCTTGACCATCGACCATGCCGTCGAGACGTACATCACGCCGTCGACGACGATCGGCGTCGCCTCCTGCCCGCGGGCGGTGTCGAGATCGGCCGACCATGCCAGCCCGAGCTTGGCGACATTGCCGCCGTCGACCTGGGTCAACGGCGAGAAGCGCTGCTCGTCGTAGGTCCGGCCATACGACAGCCAATCGGCGCCGTCGGGCGCACCGGCGCGCAGCCGGGCGTCGTCGACCGCCGCCGCACCGGTGCGCGGGGTAAAGCCGGAAAGTGCCACCAGCCCGACCAGCGCGGCAACCGCGATCCCCGACGATTTCATCATGCAACTCCCCATGGCACTTCCGCTGACCATCCGTGTGGCCTTGGCTCAATGCTGGCGACGAAGCGTCGTCTTGTCCATCTTTCCCGAGGTAGTCGGGGGGAAACCACTCGATAAATTCGGTCGAGCACCGCCGTCACGCGCAGCGACGGCGGTGCTCGTTCGATTAGCGAGACGCGTTAGAACTTCGCCCGAACCGAGACGCGGTAGTAGCGACCCAAAATACCCGCATAATAGAGCGAGGTGTCCTGCGCGACCGCCGGATACGGCGACCCCTGATTGAGCAGATTGTCGACCGTCAGCCGCAGCGTGTACTGCTTGTTGACATTGAACGAGAGCGTCGAATTAAGGAAGACAACTGCGGGAACGCCGGGGTTGCTCCGGGTACTGGCGGTGTCGTTGGCATTGAACACCGCGGTCCCGGAATACTTGGCCTGCAACTGGAACCCAATAGTGTCGCTGTCATAGTTCAAGTTGACCGTCGCCTGATGGCGGCTGCCCGGGTTCGAAGACGCCGGACTGGCCAAGCTGTTCGCCGCAATCGTGAGATCGCCCATGCCGACCCGATACTGAAGGCGGTCGGTATAGAGATAATTGCCGCTGAACGACAGGTTGCCGGTCGCCCCGAGGTAGGGGGCCGGAAGCGTGTACGACGCCGAGGCGGACAGGCCCGCGAAGTTATACTCGGCGGCGTTGAGATTACCGGTCTGGATCTGGGTGACTTGCCCGTTGGTGCGGGTGAAGTTCGCACATGTCGGCCCCGGATAGCTCGCCGAATCGTAACAGCCGTTGAGCACATCGGTCGCCGACAGCGACACGATCGCCTGCTTCAGGCTGATGTTGATCCAGTTGGCGTTGAGTGCGAGCCGCGAGGCGAAGCGCGGCCGGATCTGCACACCGGCAGTCCAGCTATTGGCTATCTCATTCCTCAGGTTCGGATTGCCGCCCTGCGTGCCCGGCTCGGTGAAGTCGACGATGTTCGACGAGAAGGGCTGCGTGATTCCGGCCGCAGCGCAATTCTTCGCCCGATTTGCCGGGTTTGGCCCCGAGTTGATGTAGCGCGAGTCGCACGGGTCGTTCGCCGTGAAGAATGCCTGCCCGACCGGCGCGAACAGTTCGGTGATCGACGGCGACCGGATCGACCGGGTAAAGTTACCGGTGAAGACGATGTCCGGAATAATCGCCAGCCGCCCGCCGCCGGTCCAGGTGAAATCGCCACCGGCCGTCGAGTGCGAGACGTACCGCGCGGCCGCCTTGACCTCGAGGAGGTCGAGGAACCTGAAACCATTCTGGTGGCTGATGAACGGCAGGTTGATCTCGGCGAAGCCCTCGTTGGTGTGGAAACCGCCTGCGACCGGGCTGATCGGAATCGAATTGCCGTACTGGGTGTAGGTGCCATCGCCGTTCGGCTCGCCAAGGTAAAAGGCACCGGGGTCGAAGCGCGCGCGTTCGTCGCGATGTTCGTATCCGACGACCATTCCGGCGTTGCCCCCCGGCAGCTTGATCAGCGAATCGTCGCTGACGCTGGCGACGACGTCGACGAGCTCGTTCTGGCTTTCGGACCGCGCGATCGCGGTAATATAGTTGAGCGCTGCCTGGCTCGGGCTGCCGTAGCCGAACAGGTTGAGTGGCGAGCACGTCGAGCTCAGCGTCGGAATGGTGGCGTTCGTATAACCGGGCGCGCACGTAATATTGCCATTCGCATCGGCGACGGCATTGACCGCATTGTTGAAGTTCTTGTTGACGACCTGCGGCGACAGATTGATCAGCCGGTTCTTGCCGTAGGTACCCGTGACGTTCCACGACAGATCGTGACCGGCGACACCGAAGTCGCCGTTGAGCCCGGCGACGATCCGGTACGTCCGTTGATCACCCGTCGCGCTGTTCGGCTCGATGTCCTCGTTCGCGCGGCCGAGATAGAAAAAGTCCTGCCCCGCCGGCAGGTTGCTCTGGATCGTCGCCCGCGCCTGCGGGGTCAGAAAGGGATTCGAGATGGGAATAACGAAGTTGCCGTTGGTTTGACCTGCGTTCGCGAACAACGCGGTGTTGTAATATCCTTGGGCGATCAGGTTCTTCGTGTCGGATTGGCTAAACCAGCCCTGCGCGAACGCCCGGATGTGATCGTTGAAGGCAAAATTAGCGAGAACCGTTCCCAGATAGCGCGTCGAAGGCGTCTGCAGATTGTTTACGCTGGCTAGATTGAGCCCGTTACCACCGCTGTAGTTGATCGCGTTGCCAGTAGCCGTGCCGAAATCGATCGGGATCAGATTGCCGCCCGGCGAAAAGCGCACCGGCTGACCCGCAGCATTCAGCACGTTGGGCTGGAAATCGTCGGTGACATAGGGAATGCCCTGCTCCGACAGACTGGGAAGGCGCTGCGCCGGGTAGAGCTGCTGCTGGTACGGCGATCCCTTCGGCGCGGTCGTGAAGAACAGGCCCGCGGCGGTGCTCGCACGGTCATTGTAAACGAGGCCGTCGCCGTGGTCGTATTCGAATGATCCGGTGATGTTGCCGCGGCCATCGGCGAAGTTCTTGCCGGCGATCACGCCGAGCC
This sequence comes from Sphingomonadaceae bacterium, assembly GCA_043745075.1. Classification (GTDB taxonomy): domain Bacteria; phylum Pseudomonadota; class Alphaproteobacteria; order Sphingomonadales; family Sphingomonadaceae; genus Polymorphobacter_B. Next base: position 1,410 of record JAYTTV010000118.1, on the reverse strand, counting down.
GATACGTCTGCGCGTCCTTCGCGTCGGAGATACCCGACTCGCCGTTGACCTCGAGCCCCTCGTAATTCTTTTTTAGAACGAAGTTGACCGTTCCGGCGATCGCATCGGAACCATAGATCGGCGCTCCGCCGATCGCGATCGTCTCGACCCGCTCGACGAGCCCGATCGGGATCGTGTTGAGGTCGACCTGGCTGCCACCCGATCCCGGTCCCGGACCGAAATTCGACGCGGTGTTGTTCGGGACGACGCGAATGCCGTCGACCAGCACGAGCGTCCGCTGCGACCCGAGATTGAAGAAGTCGGCGAACGACTGGCCCGGACCGAAACCCGACTGTCCGTTGCCGACGCCACTGATGCCGGGTCCGAATTCGGGCAGTTCGCGCAAGGCGTCGGCGACGTTGGTATAACCGCGCGTGTCGAGTTGCTTGGAATCGACGACGAAGGTTGGCTCGACGGTATCGGTGACGACACGCTTGAGCCGCGAGCCGGTCACGATGATTTCCTGCGGGCTCGTTTCGGCAGGCGCGACTGTGGCGTCGGCTAGCTGTGAGTTTGGCGCAGTCTGCGCGTGGCTAGCGCCAGCGACCAGCAAGGCGGTCATCGCTGCCCCGCACAATGTTATCGCTTTGATCTGGCTCGGCTTCATTGGAATACCCCTCAGGCGTCAGTTGCCGGGGCAGGCTAGCAAGCAAAGGATTCATCGGGCCACGACAGTTTGCCGCATCGCCGCGATATGCGGAGAAGTGTTGCAAGTGAGTTACATTTGTTTGAGTCCACCTCGATATTCCGTGTGACCGCGTAGCTGGATGAAGGTGAAACCAAGCCCGGGGCGGCGCGGAGACGGTCCTCACCACACAACGTTTGTCGTTTAGCTTCCGGAACATTCGACCAGTCTGGCTTAGTCTTGCGTCTTCAGCAGCGAGCCCCGCAGACACCATGCGAGCGCCGTGCCTCTAGGCGCGGCGACAGTCCTTTTTCGTACAAAAGTTCGCAATGATCTCCCGCGTAAGTGCGCTCCGCTCGTTTCATCGCTGAATCGGAGCGCTCGGAACAAAGCATTTGCGTGCCCCCGCGACACTTGTATAACCGAACTCACTTGGGACAGGACGACGTCAGATGACTTATATTCTCGGCGGGTGGCAGAGCGATTTCTCGCAGAATTGGGATCGGCGCGGGATCGACATGGCGGGGGCGTTCGCCGAGGCGATCAACGAGGGCATGGCGTCGGCAAAGCTCGACCCGGCCGAGATCGACACCGGCCACGTCGGTAATTTCGTCGGCGACCTGTTCGCCGGCCAGGGGCTGCTCGGCGGTTTCTTCGGCCTCGTCGACCCGGTGTTCGACGGCCTGCCGACGGCGCGTCACGAGGCGGCGTGCGCGTCGGGCAGCGTCGCCATGCTCGCCGCCACC
>JAYTTV010000117.1:0-2008 GCA_043745075.1 Sphingomonadaceae bacterium | reverse complement strand
CGGCCGGCGGGGCGGCGGCATAAAGCCGCCGAACCCGTCCGACGAAGGACGCGGCTTTGCCGCGGCCCGACTTAAGCGCTCCAATTCGTGCGCAATGGACCGAATGCCGTTCGACAGCTAAACCAATAAGTAGAAGTGCGGTGGTCTGAGAATGTGCGATGAAAGCCGAATGCCCTTGTCGTTCGGTGACTCTCGAGTTGCGCGGTGAACCGCTGGCGCAGGTATATTGTCATTGCGACGACTGCCAGCGAGCGCATGGTGCTGCCTATGTGCCCCGCGCTGTCTTTCCCCGTGATGCAGTTTCCGTTGTGAGCGGAAAGACGGGCGCATGGACAAATCGCACCCGGACCATGATCATTTGCGCTGCGTGCGGTTCGCACCTGTATGGAGAGCAAGACGGTGCGCCTTTCCGGGGTGTGAATGCGTCACTGTTTCCTGACGGCAAGTTCGTGCCGACGGCGCACTTTTATTGCAAATATGCGGTCGCGCCCGTCGTTGACAGCTTACCCCATTATTGCGATTTTCCTGCACAATATGGGGGAACCGGCGAAGTAATTGGCTGGTAGTGGCCGCGTGTCGGGGCCGTTTCGATGACGATATCCGGCGTAAACTGCTCTCGCTGGCCGCGATTTACCCCTGTCCTACACCCCCCGACTCGCGCTAGCCTTTCCCGTCGCCACCGGGCGGCGCGTGTTCTTTCTCATCGCTGGCCCTCTGCAAGTCGACGCGATCGCGGACGAGGAGGCGTCGATTCCGACGTGGCGAAAACGTCAACTCTGTCAACTTAACGCTCTAACTCTCCGCCCAGCGCCGGACGAGGTTGTGGTAGATGCCCGTCAGGCTGACGACCTCCGCGTCCCCGATCCCGTCGCGGCCTGCGAGCCGCTGGATCGTCCGGTCGAGGTCGAACAGCAGCGCCCGCGCGCCGTCGTCGCGGACCATCGACTGGACCCAGAAGAAGCTGGCCAGGCGGACTCCGCGGGTCACCGGCTCGACACGGTGGAGGCTCGACGCGGGGTAGAGCACCATGCTGCCGGCGGGGAGCTTGATGACCTGGCCGCCGCTGGCGTCCTCGACGATCAGCTCGCCGCCGTCGTAGCTGTCGGGGTCGTTGAGGAACAAGGTCGCCGACAGGTCGGTGCGGAGCTTGACGCTCGTGCCGCGAATCGGGCGGATCGCATTGTCGATATGCGTGCCGAACGACTGCCCCCCGGCGTAGCGGTTGAACAGCGGCGGGAAGGTGCGGAGCGGCAGCGCGGCGGCGACGAACAGGTCGCTCGCGCCGAGCGCGTCGAGGACGTGGTCGCCCCATTTGCGCGCGACCGGCGAGGTCTCGGACAATTGCTCGTTGTCCTTGACCGGGGCGGACTGCAGCCCGGCGGTGACGCGCCCGTCGCCCCACGTCGCCGCATCGAGGTCGGCGACGCACGCCGCGACCTGCTCGGGCGAAAAGACATCGGGGATGACGAGGAGCATCCCCGAGGCTTTACAGTTTGAAGCGCAGCGTCGCCAGCGCCGACCGGCCCGGGGCGACATAGGCGAACGGCGCCGCCGAGCGGTAGATCGCGTCGTAGTAGGTCTTGTTGGTCAGGTTGAGCAGGTTGATCTGGACCTCGATCTTGCTCGTGACCGACGCCTTGGCGGTCGCGTCGAAGCGCCAGTAGCCCGGCAGCGTCGCGGTCTGGGCGATCGTCGTGCCGCCGTAGCGGGCGCTGTTGTAGAACGCCTGCCCGCCGACGGTGAAGCTGTCGAACAGCTTGTACGTCGTCAGCATCGCGAAGCTGTTCTTGGCGACATTGGGGAAGGGGCCGCCGAGGACGACGGGGTTGGTCGTCGGCAGCACCTTGGCGTCGAGGTAGGTGTAGCCGCCGAACACCGCCCAGCGCGGGGTGATGTTGCCGCTCGCGCCGAGCTCGAAGCCGTCGACGCGCTGCTTGCCGGCGAGGACCTGCGACGTCCCGCTCAGCGGGTCGATGACGCGGCCGTTGGTCTTGTCGGTACGGAACAC
>JAYTTV010000116.1:0-7714 GCA_043745075.1 Sphingomonadaceae bacterium | reverse complement strand
GTTCACCCGCACCGTGCTCTCGGCTATCGCTCCCCTCGTGAGTTCATCGCTCGCTCAACCCACGAGGACCTGTCAGGCCTTTAGGGGGCGACAACAGGAGCAGATGGAGTGGGACCCGCGACCATTGATCGAAAAGGTCATGACACGGCCTTTTCGGGACGCAGCGTTCACGCACCGCGTCCGTGAAGCATACGATAACACCTGCGCGATCTCAGGTCTTAAACTCGTCAACGGCGGCGGTCGCCCGGAGGTTCAAGCGGCGCATATCCGACCAGTCGCTTCGGGCGGTCCCGACTTTGCACGCAACGGGTTGGCGCTAAGCGGCACCGTCCATTGGATGTTCGATCGTGGATTGCTGTCAGTCGACGAGGAGAACCGCCTGCTCGTTGCCTCCGACGAAGTCGTGGCGCGATCAGGCGGATTGATTCGTCCCGGCCACCCTCTTCTCGTTCCGAAAGACGCATCCACCCGACCCCATCCGGATTTCCTCAATTTTCACCGCGCTAACGTTTTCAAAGGCTGAATGCCGCAGCACTCCCCGGGATCACGGTTGCGACACCCGGGGAGTGGCTTGCGCTCAACCCCGCGCCACCGCCGCCGCCTTGATGAAGTCCCACACCGCCTTGGTGAAGCCCGGCGTTGTCTCGGTCGACCACTCGTCCATGCGGTCGTACATCGCGACGGTCTCGGTCTTCATTCGCGCGTCGGCGGCCATGTTGAACGGCTTGAGCAGCGCGTTCCACTCGGCGAGATAGGCCTGCGCCGTGTCCGATGCCGGGTCGATCGGCAGGTCGGCGGCGATGCGCGAACCGAGGTCAGCCCACTTCGCCTGATACTCGTTCTGGTCGAAGTCGGCCGGAAGCGCGCCCATCTTCTCGCGCCAGCGCGCCTGGTCCTCGGCGGTGAAATAGCGATCGGCAACCTTCTGCCACGCTGCGGTCTGCTCGGTCATGGTCTTCTCTCCTTGCTTGATGAGGGTGCAGAATGTGTCGATGTCGATCGGCGTGTCGGCGGTCAGCGCCGCCTGCACCGCGCGCAGCCCGCGCATCGCCTCGTCGATGGTGCTCCGACGCACGGTCAGGTCGGCGAGCTGGGTAGCGATCAGCCGATCAAGGTCGAGCCAGCGGTCACCCTGGAGCGCGCCGATCTGCGCGAGGCTGAAGCCGGCGCGTTTGAGCACCGTGACCTGATGGAGCCGCGCGACTTCGTCGGCCCCATAGCGCCGCTGCCCCGCCGCCGAGCGCTGGGCACGGATGAGTCCGCGCGCCTCGTAAAAACGTAATGCGCGCGCGCTGAGCCCGGTGCGGCGGCAGACTTCGGTGATCGTCAGGCTATCCATGCCGCGAGTCGTAACCGATGACGTTACGTCAACCGCAAGCGGTTTCGCTGGTTGCTGCCGCCAAACGTGGAGGGCGCCGGACAGGTCCTCGCCCTGAGCGCAATCCTTCCTGTCCTACACCTGCATCGTCCGGGTAATGTGTGACCGTGCGAGTCGGCGGTGAGTAAGCGCGCTATGTTGCGTATCGATGGCGTAGAGCGGGCGTTCGTGGCGCCGATGACGGCAAGCTGGCTAAGGACCACCGCGAAATGGCGACGTAACTTTCTTACGTTTAAGCACAGAGTGCGGCACGAAAGAGAATGCGTTTAGTGTTACCTCTGTTACCTTAGCCGCTGTCGGCGCCTCGACTACATCCGCGTCCCGTCAGGCTCGATCAGTACTTCGCGGCGTCCGACATGGTCGGCGACTCCGACATAGCCGTCCTTTTCCATCCGCTCGATCAGCCGCGCGGCGTTGTTATAGCCGACGCGGAGCTGGCGCTGGAGGTAGCTCGTCGAGGCCTTGCGGCTTTCGGCGACGATCATGATCGCCTTCTTGTACGTCTCGGCCTCCTCGCCGCCGCCCTCGCCGAGATCGAGGCCGAAGACCCCGTCGCCCTCGACCGGCTCCTCGGTGACCGCATCGACATAGTCGGGACGCCCCTGGGTGCGGCAATAGTCGGCGACCGCCTCGACCTCCTCGTCGCTGACGAACGGGCCGTGGACGCGGACGACCTGCTTGCCGCCGGGCATGTAGAGCATGTCGCCCTTGCCGAGGAGCTGCTCGGCCCCCTGCTCGCCGAGGATCGTCCGGCTGTCGATCTTCGACGTCACCGAGAAGCTGATCCGGGTCGGCAGGTTCGCCTTGATGACGCCGGTGATGACGTCGACCGACGGGCGCTGGGTCGCCATGATCAGGTGGATGCCGGCCGCGCGCGCCTTCTGGGCCAACCGCTGGATGAGGAACTCGACCTCCTTGCCCGCGGTCATCATCAGGTCGGCGAGCTCGTCGACGACGACGACGATCAGCGGCAACGGCTCGAAGTCGAGCGTCTCCTCCTCGTAGATCGCGTGGCCATCGTCGTCATAGCCGGTGTGGACCTTGCGGATGAACGGCTTGCCGCTCGCCTTGGCCTCGCGGACGCGCTGGTTGAAGCCGGACAGCGAGCGGACGTTGATGGTCGACATCATCCGGTAGCGGTCCTCCATCTGCTCGACCGCCCATTTCAGCGCGCGAATCGCCTTGGCCGGCTCGGTGACGACGGGACTGAGCAGATGGGGGATGCGGTCGTAGACGCTCAACTCGAGCATCTTCGGGTCGATCATGATCATCCGGCACTGGTCGGGCGACAGGCGGTAGAGCAGCGACAGGATCATGCAGTTGAGCCCGACCGACTTGCCCGAGCCCGTAGTCCCGGCAATCAGCAGATGAGGCATCGGCGACAGGTCGGCGATGACCGGATCGCCGGCGATGTTCTTGCCGAGCACGAGCGGCAGCGCCGCGGACTGGTCCTCGAACGCCGCCGAGGCGAGCAGTTCGGACAGCGTCACCATCTGGCGGTTGGGGTTGGGCAGTTCGATGCCGATGACGTTGCGTCCGGGAACGACCGCGACCCGCGCGCTGACCGCGCTCATCGACCGGGCGATGTCGTCGGACAGGCCGATCACCCGGCTCGCCTTGAGCCCGGGAGCGGGTTCGAGCTCGTACATCGTCACGACCGGGCCGGGCCGGACGTCGCCGATGCGGCCCTTGACCCCGAAGTCGTCGAGCACCGATTCGAGCAGCCGGGCATTTTGTTCGAGCGCGGCGCGGTCGATCTTGACCACCGGCCCCTTCGGCACCGGCTTGAGCAGGTCGAGCGGCGGCAGCTCGTAGATATCGCCGAGGCCGAGCGTCGGCTGGCGGTCGCGCCGTCCGCGCTTCGCCGAGGGGAGCGCCGGCGCGGCGGGCGTGACGATCGTCGCGCGCGGCACGGCGGCCTGCTCGATCGCAGCAGCGGCAGCGGCAGCGGGCGCGGGGCGGCGGCGACGCTCGACAGGAACGATATCGGGCTCGGCATCGCCATCGTCGCGGTGGCGGAATAGCGACGTGATCGCCGCAGCGTCGGCCCGGTCGATGCCGACGCCCCAGAGCATCAGCGGCAGCGCGATCATCGCCAGCACGAGCGCGAGCAGGCTCGTCATCGGCAGGGCCGACAGCGCCGCGATTGACCCGAGCGCATCGCCCGCGTTCGCCGCGACCAGCCCCGCGAGCCCGCCGCTTCCCGCCGGCAGCGCGGCGTCGGGGTCGGGCCACAAGGCGCCGACCGCCCCCGCGGCAAACAGAGTCCCCGCCAGCGTCGCCATCGCATAGCGCCGCCAGCTCGCCAGTCCCTTGTGCCGCAGCAGCCGCGTCCCGCCGACGACGAGCGCCGGAACCAGCGCGACGACCGCGTAGCCCGCTGCGAACAGCAGCGCATCGGCAATCCATGCACCGGGAGCGCCGAGCAGGTTCTGCGGGACGCGGCCGGTGACGGTGTCGAACGACGGGTCGCTGGGGCCGTAGCTTACCAGCGCCGCGACGATCGCCGCCGCGACCAGCAGGAGCGCGACGCCCCCGGCGAGCGCGAGCCCGCGGCCGAACGCCGCCCGGGTTTCGGCCCCGACGATCTGCGCCCCGCGCCCCGTCGTTGCGGCCCTCGTTGCCATGCCGTTCGCCCTCCGTTCGCGTCTGTCTCACGATGCCTTGGATCGAGTCGCGGGGCAAGATCGGGACATCGTGCCACTTCGCAATCGTGGCCATGCGGGCTAAGACGCAACACATGCAGAGCGACGTGATCATCATCGGCGGCGGGCTGGTCGGCATGACCCTTGCGCTCGCGCTCGACGCGCATGGGGTGTCGAGCGCTGTGGTCGACGCCGCCGACCTCGACGCGACCCTCGCGCACGGCTTCGACGGCCGTGCGACCGCGATCGCCAGCGCTTCGGCGGCGATGTTCCACGCGATCGGACTCGGCAAAGTGCTCGACGACCAGTCGTGCCCGATCCACCGCATCCGTGTCAGCGACGGCATCACGACCAGGCCGTTGATCTTCGACGCGCTCGCGACCGACGGGGAAGGTGGCGCCCTCGGCTACATGGTCGAAAACCGTCACCTCCGCGCGGCGCTGCTGGCCGCCGGACGCGCCGCGGCGGGGATCGCGCTCCACGCCCCGGCGACCGCGACGTCGATCGTCCGCGACGAGCACGGGGTGACGGTGACGCTGGCCGACGGCACGCTCCTGACCGCGCCGCTGTTGATCGCCGCCGACGGCCGCCGGTCGAAGATCCGCGACGGCGCCGGGATCGCGGTCGCGCGTTGGACGTATCCGCAGACCGCGATCGTGACGATGATCGAGCATGCCGAGCCGCACGACAACACCGCATTCGAGCTGTTCTACCCGACCGGCCCGTTCGCGATCCTGCCGATGCAGGACAGTCCGGGCGGGGCACATCGGTCGGCGATCGTCTGGACGGTCGAGAACGACGCCGCGCCGGGGACGCTCAAGCTCGGTCGGCGCGGGCTTGCAGCCGAGATCGAGGCGCGGATCGGCGGGCTGCTCGGGACGGTGACAGTGGTGGCCCCGGCGGCGTCGTATCCGCTCGGCTACCACCACGCCGCGACCTACACCGCCGAGCGCCTCGTCCTGATCGGCGACGCTGCGCACGGGATACATCCCATTGCAGGACAAGGACTTAACATGGGGTTGCGCGATGTCGCGGCGCTGACCGAGGTGCTCGTCGACAGCGCCCGGCTCGGCCTCGATCTCGGGGCTCCGGCGGTGACGGCGCGTTATTCGGCGTGGCGGCGGCTCGACAATTCGATGGTCGGGAGCGTCACCGATGGCCTCAACCGCTTGTTCGCATTGAAAGGGCGGGTCCCGGCGGCGGCGCGGCGCTTCGGCCTGTCGGCGGTCGAGCGCGTCCCGCTGCTCAAGCAGCGTTTCATGGCCGAGGCGCGCGGCGAGACCGGCGACCGGCCGAAATTACTGACGGGGACCGCTCTCTGACGGGGGCGGGCTGACGGGGACGGGGCTACAGGGGGAATTTCGACATGGGCGTAACCGGCATCGGCGGATTGTTCTTCCGCGCGCGCGACCCCGAGGCGCTGGCGGCGTGGTACGTCACCCACCTCGGCGTCGGCGCGGGCTGCGGCGGCGCAGCTGACGAAGAGCCCGATCCGTGGACATGGCGAACCGCCGCCGGTCCGACCGTCTTCGCCCCCTTCGCCGCGACGAGCGATTACTTCGCCGCCGACAAGCCGTTCATGCTCAACTTCCGCGTCACCGGCCTCGACGACCTGCTCGCGGGGCTGCGCGCGGCGGGCATCGACGTCGAGACCCGACCCGAATGGGACTCGCCCGAGGCCGGCCGCTTTCGCCCGAATCCACGACCCCGAGGGCACGCCGATCGAACTGTGGGAGCAGGCGTGACGCGCCGTTAGAGCAACCTCCGCAGGGGGTGTCGGAGCAGATCCGACCCCTGTGACGCGCGTCATTCGGGCCGCTATCGCACACGCCTTGACTCGGCCGGGATGCGGGGCCAGGCGCACCCTGCGTTCGCCTGAAGGGGCAGGCGCAACTCCAGCGAAACAGGCACGAATGCCCGGCGATAACAGCAACCGAAGACGCACGCCGCCGAGGCCGAGCGAGACCGCCTGATCTTTAGGCACTCGTGGCGGCGGGGCGGCCACGAGGGACACGATGGCGCAACGCGATGCCACGACTGAACGCGGCTGGCCGATCGCCCGCTTTTTGCGGATGCGGTCCGCTCCGTCGTGGGCCGACCTGATCAGCTTCCTGCTGCTCGCCGCCGCCGCCGTCCTGATCGTCCGGGGTGCGGGCGAGGCAAGCCAGCCGCTCGCCGCGCTCAAGGCGACGCCGGTGACGCTCGATGCCGCCCGCCTGCCCGAATATGCGCTGCGGACGACGCTGCGGATGTTCGCCGCGCTCGGGGCGTCGCTCGTCTTCACCTTCGTCTTCGCCACCCTCGCCGCGAAAAGCCGCAAGGCCGAGATGATCATCGTCCCCGCGCTCGACATCCTCCAGTCGGTGCCGGTGCTCGGCTTCCTGACCTTCACCGTGACCTTCTTCATGAACCTGTTTCCGGGACGCCAGCTCGGCGTCGAGCTCGCGGCGATCTTCGCGATCTTCACCAGCCAGGCGTGGAACATGACCTTCAGCTTCTACCAGTCGTTGCGGACCGTGCCGAACGATCTCGACGAGGTCAGCCGCCAGTTCGGCTTTTCGGCGTGGCGGCGGTTTATCCGGCTCGACCTGCCGTTCGCGACGCCGGGACTCGTCTGGAACATCATGATGTCGATGTCGGGCGGCTGGTTCTTCGTCGTTGCGTCCGAAGCGATCACCGTCGGCAACACGACCGTGACGCTCCCCGGTATCGGGGCGTGGCTGGCGCTGGCGATCGAGCGGCAGGACCTGCACGCGGTGGCGATCGGCGTCGGCGCGATGGCGGTGGTCATCCTGCTCTACGACCAATTGGTCTTCCGCCCGGTCGTCGCCTGGGCCGACAAGTTCCGCTTCGAGCAGACCAAGTCGCAGGAAGCGCCGCAATCATGGGTCTATGCGATGGTCCGCCAGACGCGCTGGCTCCGCGTCGGCTTCGCCGCGCTGGCATGGCCGATACGCCAGATCGGCCGGATCGACTGGTCGGTGCCGCGTCCGCCGGCGCTGCGCCTCGGCGGCGAGACCAGCCGCATCCTCGACATCCTGTGGCTCGTGATCATCGGCGGCTTCGCGGTGTGGGCGGTCGCGGTGCTCGCGGGTTTCGTCAGCCACACGCTCAACTGGAGCGATGTCTGGACGGTCACCGGCCTCGCTTTCGCGACGTTGGTCCGGGTGCTCATCCTCATCGTCGTCGCCAGCCTGATCTGGGTGCCGATCGGCGTCTGGATCGGGCTGCGGCCAGTGTGGGCCGAGCGGCTCCAGCCGATCGCCCAGTTCCTCGCGGCGTTCCCGGCGAACGTTCTATTCCCCTTCGCCGTCGTCCTCATCCTGCGCTTCCGGCTCGATCCCAACATCTGGCTGTCGCCGCTGATCATCCTCGGCACGCAGTGGTACATCCTGTTCAACGTCATTGCCGGGGCGAGCGCGATCTCGACCGACATCAAGGAAGCCGCGCGGATCTTCGACATTCGCGGCTGGCAGTGGTGGCGGCAGGTCGCGCTGCCCGGCATCTTCCCCTATTACGTCACCGGCGCGCTGACCGCGTCGGGCGGATCGTGGAACGCGTCGATCGTCGCCGAGGCGGTCAGCTGGGGCCACGAGCATATCGAGGCGGTCGGGCTCGGCTCGTACATCGCCAATGCGACGGCGGCGGGCAAGTCGGCGCAGGTGGCGCTCGGCGTCGCCGTCATGTCGGT
>JAYTTV010000115.1:0-2014 GCA_043745075.1 Sphingomonadaceae bacterium | reverse complement strand
ACCAGCTCGAGCGTTTTCGCGGATTAGGCGGCGCGCAAAGCTATCCGTCGCGAACCAAGGACAGGATTCCCGTCGACTTTTCGACTGGCTCGGTAGGGCTCGGCGTCGCCGCGACGGCGTTCGCTAGCCTGACGCAGGATTATCTGATCGCGCATGGCGCGCTCGACGCCGACGGTGCCGGGCGGATGATCGCGCTGATGGGCGACGCCGAGCTCGACGAAGGCAATATCTACGAATGCCTGATCGAGGGCTATAAGCACGACCTGCGCAACTGCTGGTGGGTCGTCGACTACAACCGCCAGTCGCTCGACCACACCACCGCCGACCGCATGTTCCGCCGCTTCGACGACATCTTCGAGACCTGCGGCTGGCGCGTGCTGACGCTCAAATACGGCAAGCGCCAGCGCGCGGCGTTCGATCGCCCCGGCGGCATCAGCCTGCGCGAGTGGATCGACAATTGCCCTAACGTCGATTTCGCGGTCCTGACATACCAGGGTGGCACAGCATGGCGCGCGCGGCTGACCGCCGATATTGGCGGCAAGCCGCACGTCGCCAAGCTGCTCGCCAGCTTCGACGACGCCGCACTCGCCGACCTGATGACCAACCTCGGCGGCCACTGCATCGAGACGCTGATCGACGCGTTCGACAGCGCCGACGACGAGCGCCCGACCCTGTTCATCGCTTATACGATCAAGGGGTTCGGCCTGCCGCTTGCCGGGCACAAGGACAATCATTCGGGGATGATGAACCCGCCGCAGATCGCCGAGTTGCGCGCGAGCCTTGGGATCGCCGAGGGCGATGAATGGGCGCCGTTCGCCGGACTGGGCGACAACGCCGCCGCCGACCTCAAGGCATTCATCGCGCGGAGCGCGCTGGCCCGGCGGGCAGGGGAGCCGCGGGCTCCGGCGGTCCCGGTCCCGGCGCGGCTACCGATTCCCGATGGCGACGAGCTGTCGACCCAGTCGGCGTTCGGGCGCGTATTGCTCGACCTCGCCAAGTCGGGCGAGCCGGTGGCGCAGGCATTGGCCGACCGCATCGTCACCACCGCCCCCGACGTCACCCAGACGACCAACCTCGGCGGCTTCGTCAACGCGCGCGGGCTGTTCCGGCGGAGCGAACTCGGCGATGTCTTCCGCGCGGCGAAGATTCCGTCGGCGCAGCGCTGGTCGGGGCATGCCGCCGGGCAGCACATCGAGCTCGGCATCGCCGAGAACAACTTCTTCCTGATGCTGTCGTCGCTTGGGCTGGCGGGGCCGCACTTCGGCACGCGGCTGATCCCGGTCGGGACCGTCTACGATCCGTTCATCGCGCGCGGCCTCGATGCGCTCAATTACGCCTGCTACCAGAATGCGCGCTTCCTGCTGATCGGCACGCCGTCGGGGCTGACGCTCGCGGCGGAGGGCGGCGCGCATCAGTCGATCAACCCGCCGCTGATCGGGATCGGCCAGCCCGGGCTGACGTATTTCGAACCCGCCTTCGCCGACGAGGTCGCGCTGCTGATGCGCCACGCCTTCGAGCACATCCAGGCAGACGACGGCGGCGCGGTCTATCTCCGGCTCAGCACGCGATCGATCGCGCAGGAGCCGCGTGCCGATGACGGTTGGCAGGCTGATGCGATCAAGGGCGGCTACTGGCTGCGTCGACCCACCGGCCCGGCGTCGGCGGCGATCGTCTTCTGCGGCGCAGTCGCCCCCGAAGTGCTGGCGGCGTACGACATCCTTGCCGAGGATATTCCCGGGCTCGGCGTGCTCGCGGTGACCTCGCCTGACCTGCTCCATCGCGGCTGGTCGGCGCGGCGGGCGGCGCGCTGGACCAGCTCCGCGCCGGTCGAATCGCACGTCGAGACCTTGTTGTCGGCCCTCGCTCCGCATGCAGGTGTGGTGACGGTGCTCGATGGGTCACCCTCAGCGCTGTCGTGGATCGGCAGTGTGCGGGGCATGTGCGCCAGCCCGCTTGGGGTCGACCGCTTCGGCCAGACCGGCGACCTGCCCGATCTGTATGCGACGTACCGCCT
>JAYTTV010000114.1:0-7737 GCA_043745075.1 Sphingomonadaceae bacterium | reverse complement strand
TCCTCGTCGAACGCGGCGGGCGCTGGCTGTTCCAGACCGCCCCCGACCTCGGCCACGTCCTCCGCCGGACCCGCGAGGCGCCGCGCAAATTGTCGCGGGCCGCGGTCGAGACGCTCGCGATCATCGCGTATCACGAGCCCGCGACCCGCGCCGAGATCGAGGATATCCGTGGCGTTGCGGTGTCGCCGGGGACGGTCGACGTGCTGATGGCGGCGGGGTGGGTCCGTCCTGCCGGGCGCCGCGAGTCGCCGGGACGCCCGCTCCAATTCGCGACGACGCCGGGGTTCCTCGCCGATTTCGGCCTCGCCGACCGCCGCGACCTGCCCGGGGTCGCCGACCTCCGCGCGGCGGGGCTGCTCGACCGCGTGCCCCCCGGCGCTTCCACTGGCGAAATCGCCGACGCTGGCTTACATAGCGAGCGATAGGGTCGTGTCGCGGCCCGGATCGTGGCCCCACGGGGGCTAAGGCGGAGTTTCAGATCATGGGTTCGTTCAGCCTCGTCCATTGGCTCATCGTCATCCTCGTCGTCATCCTGTTGTTCGGACGCGGGCGGATTTCGGATTTGATGGGCGACATGGCCAAGGGCATCAATAGCTTCAAAAAGGGCTTGGCCGACGACGGGACGCCGCCGGCGTACCCGCCGCCGCCGCAGGGATATGCGCCGCCGCCGGCTTATGCGCCGCCACACATCGCCCCGCCCGCCGCAGCGGTTCCCCCCGCGCCGGTCCGCGACGAGGTCCCCCGGAGCTAGGCGGTTTAGCGGACCGGTCCGATGTTCGGCATCGACTCCTCCGAATTCCTGCTGATCGCGATCGTCGCGCTCGTCGTGATCGGGCCCAAGGACCTCCCGCGCGTGATGCGGCTGGTCGGCGGCTGGGTCGGGCGCGGGCGCGCGATGACGCGCCACCTTCGCAGCGGCTTCGACACGATGATGCGCGAGGCCGAGCTCGAGGAAATGCAGAAGCAGTGGGCGCAGCAGAACGCCGACATCATGGCGGCGACGACGGTCGCGCCGGTCGCGCCGCATGTCTATGATGCGCCGGTTGCGACCCCGCCGCCTGCTGCTGCAACCCCGGACATCTACAACACGCCGGTGGCGGCTCCCGGAGCGCATATCGGCATTGCGATGAGCGGCCCGCGCCCGTCGCCCGCCGCGATCCTCGCCCATGCCGACATCGCCGCGACCGGGCCTGTCGTAGAACCGCCTGTCGTCGAGCCTCTCCCCCCGACAGCCGCCCTATGAGCGAACTCGACGACAGCAAGGCTCCGCTGATGGAGCATCTGGTCGAGCTGCGGAAACGCCTGCTCGTCAGCCTCGTCGCGCTCGTCGTCGCGTTCGGCATCGCCTTCACCCAGTCGAAGGCGATCTTCGCCTTCCTCGTCCAGCCGCTCGTTCGCGCCGAGGGTCCGGGCGCGCATACCCAGCTGATCTTCACCAAGCTGTACGAGGCGTTCTTCGTCCAGGTGAAGGTTGCGGCATTCGCGGCGCTCGTCATCGCCTTCCCGATCATCGCCAACCAGATCTGGGCGTTCGTCGCGCCGGGCCTGTACAAGAACGAGAAGCGTGCGTTCCTGCCGTTCCTCATTATGACCCCGGTGCTGTTCACCGCCGGGGCGGCGCTCGCTTATTATGTCGTCGCGCCGATCTCGTTCAAATTCTTCCTCAAGTTTAACGACAATGGCGCGACGACCGGCTTCGCCCAGACCGCGCTGCCGGCTATGAACGACTATCTGTCGCTGATCATGCATTTCATGGCGGGGTTCGGCATCGCCTTCCTCCTGCCGGTGCTGCTGATGCTGCTCGAACGCGCCGGAATCGTGACGCGGACCCAGCTCAAGACGGGACGGCGCTATGCGATCGTCGGGGCGTTCGTCGTCGCCGCCGTGCTCGCTCCACCCGATGTCGTCTCGCAATGCCTGCTCGCGGTGCCGCTGATCGCGCTCTACGAGGCGTCGATCATCGGAATCTGGTTCAGCGAGCGTAAGCGCATCCGCGACGCCGCACAGGTCCCCGTCGTCCTGCCGTAACGCGCAGTCGGCGCTCAGGTGATCGACTGCGGCCAAGACGCAAAAAGACCCGCTACCGGGGGAGGGGGAGGGGCGCGGACCTTTGAGATATTTGGGTCCGACCGCATTCGGGGGGGATGATGCGGCCGGACCCTTGGGAGGACAGCGGGAGCGGGGGGGCATGTACCGCTGTCCAGCCACATAAACGGACATGCCCATGTCGGGTTCCACCGTCACTAAAGTTTTTTTGCAGTGCGTCAAAATGGTGTTTTCGGCGGTGATGGAACCAGCCGAAACGACCGCGCGTCTACCGGCCACGTCCATAATGGAAAAGGCCCGATGATGACCGACGACACGACCAAGTTCTGGGACATGATCGAAGATATCCGTGTTGCGATGCTGACGACCGAAACGCCGAACGGTCTCGAAAGCCGCCCGATGAGCGCGTACGTCGACAAGGACGCCGGCGACATCTGGTTCATCACCCGCATCGATAGCGGGAAGACCGACGAGATCAAGGATGACGCCAAGGTCAACCTCGGCTTCGCCAATTCGTCGTCGAACAAGTATGTCTCGGTGACCGGCACCGCCCGCATCGTCCGTGACCCGGCGAAGCAGAAGGAGCTGTGGAACCCGTTCGCCGAAGCGTGGATGCCCGAGGGGCCCGAAGCACCGACGACCGGCTTGATCCACGTCACCCCCGAGCATGCGACAATCTGGGATTCGCCGGGCAAGCTGGCGATGCTGATCAAGGTCGCCAAAGCGAATCTGACGCAGACCCCGCCGAAGGACGACAAGGTCACGCGCGTCACCCTATGATGTGACGCGGCGCGCGCCTAGATGAGGGGGATGCAGGACAAACGCATTCTCCTCATCGTCGGTGGCGGCATCGCTGCACATAAGGCGCTCGAACTCGTTCGTGCGCTGTGCCGCTCCGGAGCGAGCGTCACGCCGGTGCTGACCGCCGGGGGCGCGCATTTCGTCACACCGCTCGCACTCGGGGCGTTGGCCGCGTCGAAGGTTCACACCGAGCTGTTCGATCTCGATGACGAAGCCGAAATGGGCCACATCGAGCTTAGTCGCTCCGCCGACCTGATCGTGGTCTGTCCGGCTAGCGCAAACTTGCTTGCGCGGATGGCGAACGGCCATGCCGACGATCTTGCCACGACTCTGCTGCTCGCGACCGATACACCGGTGCTTTGCGTGCCCGCGATGAATGTCCGGATGTGGGCGCATGCGGCGACCCGGCGCAATGTCGCGACACTCCGGGCCGATGGCGTCGCGGTGCTCGACCCCGATATCGGAATGATGGCCTGCGGCGATTTTGGCCCCGGACGTCTACCCGAGGTTCCGGCGATCATGGCGGCGATTGCGCTGCACTTCGCCCCGAAGCCGCTCAGCGGGAGACACGTGGTCGTTACAGCCGGGCCGACCCACGAGCCGATCGACCCGGTCCGCTATCTCGCCAATCGCTCGTCGGGCAAGCAGGGCTTCGCGATCGCGGGGGCGCTCGCCGCCCTCGGCGCGCAGGTGACGCTCGTTTCCGGGCCGGTCGGGCTGTCGACGCCGCCGGGTTGCACGCGGATCGACGTCGAGACAGCGCGGCAGATGGCGGTTGCGGTCGAGGCGGCACTGCCGGCCGACGCTGCGGTGATGGTTGCTGCGGTTGCCGACTGGGGGGTGATCGCCTCGCCCGACAAACTCAAGAAGGCCGAGGGCATGCCGCGCCTCGACATGATCGAGAACCCCGACATTCTCGCCACGCTCGGCCACAATCCCGACCGCCCGCGCCTCGTCATCGGCTTCGCGGCCGAAACCAGCGAGACGGTCGCCAACGCCGTTGCCAAACGTGTTGCCAAGGGGGCCGACTGGATCGTCGCCAACGACGTCTCGGGCGATGTCATGGGAGGCGACGCGAACACCGTCCATCTCGTCACCGCCAAAGGCGTCGAGGACTGGCCGACGCTTGCCAAGGCCGAGGTCGCGCGGCGGCTCGCCGATCGCATCGCACAGGAATTCGCATGACCCCCGAGATCGTCATCGACGTCGAGATCATGCGCCACGGTGACGGCCTCGACCTCCCCGCTTATGCGACCGAGGGTGCGGCGGGGATGGACGTCGTCGCGGCGGTCGACCGCGATCTGGTCCTTGCCCCCGGCGGCCGCGTCGCTGTACCGACCGGGCTCAAGCTGGCGATCCCCGACGGCTACGAGGTCCAGGTCCGCCCGCGATCGGGGCTCGCTTTGAAACACGGACTGACGGTAGCGAACGCGCCGGGGACAATCGACAGCGACTATCGCGGCGAATTGAAGGTACTCCTCGCCAATCTCGGCGATGCCGCCGTGACGATCACCCGCGGGATGCGGATCGCGCAGCTTGTCGTCGCGCCCGTTGTGCGCGGGCGCTGGGTCGCGGTCGAGAGCGTCGCCGAGGACACGGCGCGCGGGAGCGGCGGGTTCGGCTCGACGGGATCGTGACCCTCACCGACGACCAGCTCGACCGCTACTCCCGCCACATCATCCTCAAGGAAATCGGCGGCAGCGGGCAGGCGAAGCTTCTCGCCAGCAGTGTCGCGGTGGTCGGGGCGGGGGGACTGGGATCGCCATGCCTGATGTATCTCGCCGCCGCCGGAGTCGGACGGCTGACGGTTATCGACGACGACACGGTGGCGCTGTCGAACCTCCAGCGGCAGGTCCTTCACGGCACCGCCGACGTCGGGCGACCGAAGACCGACAGCGCGCGCGACGGGCTGGCGCGGATCAACCCCGACGCGATGGTGACGCCGCAGCGGGTCCGGCTCGACGCGGGGAACGCCGCCGCATTGCTCGGCGGGCACGACGTGGTTGCCGACGGGTCGGACAGTTTCGCGACGCGGCTGACCGTCGCCGATGCCTGCCTAGCGCTCCGCATTCCCCTCGTCTCGGCGGCGGTCGGACCGTTCGACGGACAGCTTTCCACCTTCCGCGGGTGGGAGCCGGCCCTGCCATGCTACCGCTGCTACGTCGGGTCGGCCCCAGGGCGCGACGACACGAGCTGCGCCGACCAGGGCGTTCTCGGCGCGCTGCCCGGAGTACTGGGAGCGATGCAAGCGCTCGAAGTCATCCGCGAGATCACCGGCTTCGGCCCGACGTTGGCGGGGCGGCTGCTGTTGTTCGATGCGCTGTCGATGCGGGTGCGGACGCTCAAGCTGGCGAAGGACCCGGCGTGCCCGGCGTGCCACTAGCGATCGTCGTCAGCGAGGCCGGGCCACGTCTCGCCACCGCGCTAACGCTTGCCGCCGCTGCCGCGGCGCTCGGGCGCGACGTGTCGATGCTGTTCGACGGGGCGAGCGTCGCGGTGCTCGCGCCGCCGGGACCGCTACTGGCGACGGCGCTCGAGCTGGGGGTTCGGGTTACCGCGTGCCAGACGGGGCTGGCCGACGAGGGGATCGACGCTGAGCGGCTGCCGCCGGGGGTGGTGACCGGGGGGATGATCGGGTTTCTTGCCGCGGCGGGGGATGCGCAGATCGTCCTGGCATGATCCTCCCTTAAGCCGGAGAGGTTCTGCGCAATCCGCTTGCCGCCACCTCAAACCTAGCCTACGCGCGTAATACACCTCGATGGCCACCCGCTCCCCCCGCACCGATGTCCGCCGTCCCCCGCCAAGTCCTCCCCGCGGCGGGTTCGGGGCGTTCATGATCGGCGTGCTGAAATGGGGCGGCGCACTGATCGTCCTCGCGTTGATCGGGCTCGGCATTTCGGTCGCGATCGCGATGGGCTCACTCCCCGGGTTCGACGAACTCAAGCGCTCGCCGAACGGCCAGTCTGTCGAGATTCGCGGCGCCGACAACAGCGTCCTCGTCAGCCTCGGGCCGAGCTACGGCGAGTGGCTTCCCTTTGCGCGCATCCCCAATACGATGACCGCGGCGATGATCGCGGTCGAGGATCGGCGCTTTTACTATCACCCCGGGGTCGATCCGATCGGCATGGCGCGGTCGCTGCGCAGCAATGCGACGCGCGGCACGCGGCAGGGGGCGTCGACGATCACCCAGCAGCTCGCACGCAACGTCTTCCTGACGTCGAACCAGACGTACAGCCGCAAGATCCGCGAGGCGGTCATCGCGCTGGCGATTGAGCGCAAGTTTACCAAGGAAGCGATCCTCGAACTCTACCTCAACCGCGTCTATTTCGGCGGCGGCGCGTACGGCATCGACGCCGCGAGCCGCAAGTTCTTCGGCCACCCCGCCGAGTCGCTGACGCTCGAGGAGGCAGCGATCATCGCCGGGCTCGTCAAGGCTCCGAGCCGCTATGCGCCGTCGGCCGACCCGGTCCGCGCGCGCGACCGCGCCAGCGTCGTCATCGCGACGATGGCCGATTCGGGGGCGATCACCCCGGCGCAGGCCGCCGCCGCCGACTTCGCCTCGCTCCGCTTCGCGCCGCAGGAGCGCCAGTCGGGGGTGCGCTATTTCACTGACTGGGTCCTCGCGCAGGTCGAGAATCTAACCGATGAGGCGGTCGAGCCGCTGTCGGTGTCGACGACGCTCGACCCCGCCGGGCAGCGCTATGCCGAGGCCGCGATCGCCGCCGAATCGCCCGCCGGAGCGCAGGGCGCGCTGGTGTCGATGGCGCGCGACGGCGCGGTCAAGGCGATGGTCGGCGGGCGCGATTACGTCGCGTCGAACTATAATCGTGCGGTCGCCGCGCGGCGCCAGCCGGGGTCGTCGTGGAAGCTGTTCGATTACCTCGCCGCGATCGAGGACGGGGTCGAGCCCGACGATACGATCGTCGATGGACCGATCACGATCGACGGCTGGTCGCCGCATAATTTCGGCAATAGCTACGCCGGGACGGTGACGGTGCGGCAGGCCTTCGCCCAGTCGATCAACACCGTCGCGGTCAAGCTGGCGCAGCGCGTCGGTTTCGACACCGTCGCCGATGTCGCCCGCCGCTTCGGCATCACCACGCCGATCGATCGCCGCCCGGCGATGGCGCTCGGCGCGTCGGACGTGACGCTGCTCGAGCTGACGACCGCTTACGCCGCGGTCGCCAATCAGGGGGTCGAGACGCGACCGTACGCGATCACTCGCATCGCCACTGCATCGGGCAAGGTGCTGTATACGCGCGAGGCGCCGAGCCCGCGCGTCCTCGTCGCGCCGTATGTCGCGGCCAAGATGACCGACCTGCTCAAGGCGGCGGTCGAGACCGGAACCGGCCGCAACGCCCAGATCGGCCGTCCGCTCGCGGGCAAGACCGGCACGACGAGCAGCTACAAGGACGGCTGGTTCGTCGGCTTCACCAACGAATTGACCACCGGTGTGTGGATGGGGCGCGACGACGCCAAGCCGGTCGCGAGCTTGCAGGGCGGGCGCGCCCCGGCACGCGCGTTCGCCGCGTATATGGCGCGCGCGGTCGGCGGCACCCCGCCGGCACCGCTGACGACCGACGTCGCCGCGCCCGATTTAGGCCTCGAACCCGACGACCAGGTTTATGGCCTCGTTCCCGACGGCGCCGCGCCCGGGGTGACGTCCAACAACAGCGGCGAGGTCGACGTCCAGCCGCGCCGCCGCGACCCCGCCCCGGGAGACGAGGATCAGCCGCACCTCGACGACCGCTGGCTCAACGACACGCTCAATGCGCCCGCGCCGAAGCCGCGGACGGCGGATCCTTACTGAGGGGTCTTGATCCTCCCCGAAGGCGGGGAGGATTTATTAGGCTGTCCTACACCCGCTCAATCATGCACTGCTCGCGGTCG
>JAYTTV010000113.1:0-2025 GCA_043745075.1 Sphingomonadaceae bacterium | reverse complement strand
TGCCGAGCGTCGTCGAAACGATCGCCTGGGTCTCGCCGCGGGTGAACAGCGCCGAGCCGTGGGTGCGTGGCAGGAAGCCAACCATCGCCTCGATCGGGCGGACCGTCTTGGTGTCGCGGCCGTCGATGCGGATGCCGTCCTTGAGGATCTGGGTGCGGACGATGCCGGCCTCGATCTTCTTGACCAGCTTCGATGCTTTCAATGCCTCGGCGGGAGCCGAGCCGGCGAACAGGTCCTTGACCTTCGCCTTGGCGACGCCGAGCGCCGACTGGCGGTCAGCCTTGGCGATGATCTTGTAGGCGTCCGAGATCGCAGCCCCGGCAACACCCTTGATCTGGTCGATCATCGAGGTCTGATCGCCTGCGCCCTTGAGTTCCCAAGGGTCCTTGGCACCGGCTTCGGCAAGCTTGATGATCGCCTCGATCACCGGCTTCGACTCGTTGTGGGCGAACATCACCGCGCCGAGCATGACTTCTTCCGAAAGCTCCTTGGCTTCGGATTCGACCATGAGGATGGCGTCGCGGGTGCCCGCGGCGATCAGTTCGAGGCTGCCTTCCTTGATCTGGGTCTTGGTCGGATTGAGGACGTACTGGCCGTCGACATAGGCGACGCGCGCGGCGGCGAGCGGGCCCATGAACGGCACACCCGACAACGTCAACGCGGCCGACGCGGCGACGAGCGCGACGATGTCGGCTTCGTTCTCGCCGTCGTACGACAGGACCTGCGCGATGATCAGGACTTCATTGTAGAAGCCCTCGGGGAACAGCGGGCGGATTGGGCGGTCGATCAGGCGCGACGTCAGCGTCTCGTGCTCGGTTGCACCGCGCTCGCGCTTGAAGAAGCCGCCCGGAATGCGGCCGGCGGCGGAGAACTTCTCCTGGTAGTGGACGGTCAACGGGAAGAAGTCCTGGCCTTCCTTGACCGACTTCGCCGCGGTGACGGCGCAAAGGACGACGGTGTCGCCGTACGTCGCGAGAACCGCGCCGTCGGCCTGGCGGGCGATGTGCCCCGTCTCGAGGGTCAGCTTGCGGCCGCCCCACATGACTTCCTGCTTGTGGATCGTAAACATAGTCTCAGTCTTTCATATGCGCCCGGCCCTTTGCCGTGCGCGGCCTACGCCGGCGTGCCGCGTCATTGCGGTCGCCGGAAAAAGAACAGGCTCCCGAAGGAGCCTGTCCCGAATTACTTGCGAAGCCCGAGCTTGCCGATCAGGTCGGTGTAGCGGGCGGTGTCGCGACTCTTGAGATAGTCGAGCAGCGAGCGCCGGTTGTTGACCAGCATCAGCAGACCGCGGCGCGAATGGTTGTCCTTGCCGTGGGTCTTGAAGTGCTCGGTCAGGTTGGCGATGCGCTCGGTCAGGATCGCGACCTGGACTTCGGGTGAGCCGGTATCACCGGTGGTGCGGGCGTGTTCGGCGATCAGCGCAGTCTTGCGCTCGATTGTGATCGACATCGTGGGTCTCCTTCAGGTCAGGTTGAACCCGCGCACGATCCGTATCGCGATGGAAGAAACCTCCACCAGAGCGACCGGAACAGGTCCGTCGGTCGCCAGATACAGCCCGTGGGATGCGGGGTGCCCGGGGAGCGTCCGACCTTGTCTAAGGAGGGCTGCGTCTTCGGGCGTAACGGGTAGAGCCGGGATGTCGTCCAGCCCCGCCGTCAGCGGCAGTATCGCCTGTTCATCGCCCGCCTGTAGCAAATCGGCCAATTTGTCCAGCGAAATCGCTGCGTCCAGGGTGAACGGCCCGGCGCGGGTCCGGCGCAGCGCGGCGACATGCCCGACGGTGCCGAGCGCGATGGCGAGGTCTCGCGCGAGGCTGCGGACGTAGGTGCCCTTCGAGCAGATCACGGCGAAGTCGGCGTCGTCGGCGCGGGCGGCGAGCAGATCGAAAGCGTAGATCGTCAGGTGGCGTTCGGCGAGGACGACGGTCTCCCCCGCCCGGGCGAGCTTATATGCCCGCTCGCCGTCGACCTTGAGAGCGGAATAGGCGGGCGGCGTTTGGACGATCGGGCCGCGAAACGCAGG
>JAYTTV010000112.1:0-7814 GCA_043745075.1 Sphingomonadaceae bacterium | reverse complement strand
GACCAGAACGACGGAACCAGCACGAAGAACATGAACAAAGGCGCGTCGGCATTGCGAACGCGCAAGGCCATCGCACGCTGATAGTCCGACTGCCGTGTTGTCAGATAAAAGCCAGATCCCAGAGCTCCGGTCCCGACCGCCGCCAGTCCGGGCGCAGCAATGATCTTGAAAACATTCTCAATTGTTGTCGCATGCCAAAAGAAAGATCCGTCGGGCGTGATGTCGGCGGCAGTCGCGTTGAATTTAAAGCAAGACATTGTGCCCCCGCCGCCGCTATCCTGCTTGCCACAGTAAGCTCACATCTTAGGATTGACGAGTTTATTTTGATGCCGGTTCAAATTGTCATGCAACGTACAAACGCTTGTGTCGTCGCGGCGGCGTGCTAGCCTTCGCGTGTTAACCGCGAGGGGCCTTGAGGAATGCGATCGATACTTACTGCGGCGGGCGTCATGCTCGGTCTCGTTACGACTCCCGTCGCCGCTGCCCCGCGCCCTGACCAGGCGGCATTCGTCGACCTCTACCGCGAGCTCGTCGAGACTAACACGACGCTGTCGGCGGGGGATTGCACGCTCGCGGCGGCGAAGATGGCGGCGCGGTTGAAGGCGGCGGGGTTCGCCGACGCCGACCTCCATCCGTTCCAGGCCGAGGGGCATCCGAAGGAGGGCGGCCTCGTCGCGGTGTTGCCGGGCTCCGACCCCAAGGCGAAGCCGATGCTGCTGCTGGCGCATATCGACGTCGTCGAGGCGAAGCGCGAGGACTGGGCGCGCGACCCGTTCAAGCTGGTGGAGGAGGGCGGCTATTTCTACGCGCGCGGCGCGAGCGACGACAAAGCGTCGGCCGCGGTGTTCGTCGACACGCTGGTGCGCTTCAAGACCGGCGGGTTCAAACCGCGCCGCACTGTCAAGCTCGCGCTGACCTGCGGCGAGGAGACCGCGAGCGCATTCAACGGCGCGGGCTATCTCGCCAAGAACGAGCGCAAGCTGATCGACGCGGCGTTCGCCTTGAACGAGGGCGCGGGCGGGCGGCTCGACGCCAACGGCAAGCCGATCGCGCTCAACATCGAGGCGGGCGAGAAATTCCCGCAGGATTACCGGCTCGAGGTGACCAACCCCGGCGGGCATTCGTCGCGCCCGGCGAAGGACAATGCGATCTACCGCCTCGCACACGGACTGGTGAACATCGAGGCGTACCAGTTCCCGGTCGAGCTGACCGACGCCTCGCGCGGCTATTACAAGACGATGGGGCCGATGGTCGACGGGGCGATGGGGGCGGCGATGACGACGATCGCAGCGAACCCGGCCGATGCCGCGGCGGCGGCGGCGATCGAGGGCGACCCGGGGTATAACGGCATGCTCCACACGACATGCGTCGCGACGATGCTCGACGCCGGGCACGCGACCAACGCGCTGCCGCAGCGCGCGCGGGCGAACATCAACTGCCGCATCTTCCCCGGCACCTCGGCCGAGCAGGTCCGCGCGACGCTCGAACGCCTCGTCGCCGACCCGGCGGTCAAGGTCACCGCGATGGGGTCGCGGAGCGAAGTCACCAAGGCGCCGCCGCCGCTGACGCCCGCGATCATGGGGCCGATCACCAAGGTCGCGGCGACGATCTGGCCCGGCACGCCGATCATCCCGATCCTCACCGCCGGGGCGACCGACGGGGCGTTCCTGTCGCCCGTCGGCATCCCGACCTACGGCGTCACCGGAATGTTCGGCGACCCCGACGGCAACGGCGTCCACGGGTTGAACGAGCGCATCCGGGTGTCGTCGTTGTTCAATGGCCGCGATTTTCTCTACGGGATCGTCAAGCTCTACGCGATGCAGGAGTAATTACTTGAGCAGCACCGCCGCCTTGAGCACCGCCATATAGACGCCCCACGCGATCGGCAGCCCGACCGCCGCCCACGCGAGGATCGCGGTCAGGCTCGCCCCGCCGGTATGCCCCGCGGTCGTGGCTGCCGGAGCAGCGGCCGGCGTCGCGTCCTCGGCCATATGCCACTTCGCGGCGACCGGGCGGACGAGGAGGTTGGCGACGAAGCCGACCACGAGCATCGCCGCGAGCAGCAGGTAGATCGGGCCGTAGACCTCGGCGCGCGGCACCCCCTCGGCGATCCGCGCATCGCGCATCCCCGCGACGAGCAGCGGCCCGGCGATGCCCGCGCACGACCATGCGGTGAGCAGCCGCCCGTGGATCGCGCCGACGTATTTCGTCCCGAACAGGTCGGCGAGATACGCCGGCACCGCCGCGAAGCCACCGCCGTACATCGACGCGATCACCGCGAAGGTGACGATGAACAGCCCGACCGAGACCCCGGCGAAATGCGGCGCGGCAAGGCCGTACAGCACGGCACCGAGCGCGGTCATCACCGCGTACAGCGGCTTGCGCCCGATCCGGTCGGACAGCGCCGCCCAGAAGAAGCGCCCGCCGATGTTGAACAGGCTGATGATGCCGACGAAGCCCGCGCCGATCGTCGCCGCGGCTTTCTTCTGGCTTACGTCGAAGTTGGTGAACAGCGCGCTCGCGTCGCCGATCAACCGCCCGCCGAACAGCTCCTGAAGCATCGGCGAGGCGACGCCGATGATCCCGATCGATGCTGAAACGTTCAAGAACAGCACCGTCCACACCAGCCAGAACTGCGGGGTGCGGTGGGCATTGCCGAGCGCGACGTTGAAGCGGCTCAGCGTCGTCGTCACCGGCGGGGTCCAGCCGGCGGGCGCATAACGGTCGGGCGGGACGCGATAGCCGATCGCGCCCGCCATCATGAAAACGAAATACCCCGACGCGAGGACGAGGAAGGTCTGCCACACGCCGACGCCGGTGGGACCCGCGAAATGCTTCATCAGCAGGTCGGCGAGCGGCGACCCGATCAGCGCGCCGCCGCCGAAGCCCATGATCGCCATCCCCGTCGCCATGCCGCGCCGGTCGGGGAACCACTTGATCAGCGTCGACACCGGCGAGATATAGCCCAAGCCCAGCCCGATGCCGCCGATCAGCCCCGAGCCGAGCCAGATCAACCACAACTGGTGGAGCGACACGCCGATCGCGGCGATGCCCATGCCGCCGCACCAGCAGAACGCAGCGACGACGCCCGCCTTGCGCGGCCCGACGCGCTCGAGCCAGCCGCCCCAGATCGCCGCCGCCGCACCGAGTACGACGAAGAACAGGGTGTAAGTCCAGACGAGGTCGCTGACGCGCCAGTCGCACGTCGTCGTCGTCAATGCGGTGGCGAGCGACATGCCCTTACACACGACCGGATCGCCGATCCCGATCGCATGGGCGAGCGGCAGCCAGAACACGCTGAAGCCGTATGCCATGCCGATGCACAGGTGGATCGCGAGCGCGCACGGCGGGACGAGCCAGCGGTTGAAGCCGGGTCCGGCGACGGTCCGCGCGCGGTCGAGCCAACCGGTCGCCGGGATCGTTGCCATCATTCACTCCCCGGGGCTCGGCTGTGGCCCTGCTCCATCATGGCTAGGGCAATTGGTACGCTCGCGATACCCGTTCATATCTTGCTGCGACCGCGCGCCGCCGCGTTGGTTTGGTGATCGCTGCACCGCGTCGTAAGGATTCGGACGCGGCAACGATCGGACCCAGCGATGACTGACGGCGCTCCTCCCGCAAGCCCCAATCCGGCCGGAGCGGTCAAGCAGCCGACCCGGCCGACGCTCGCCGAGATGCTCGGCCCCGGACTGATCACCGGCGCTTCGGACGACGACCCGAGCGGCATCGCCACCTAT
The DNA here is from genome assembly GCA_043745075.1 of Sphingomonadaceae bacterium. GTDB lineage: Bacteria > Pseudomonadota > Alphaproteobacteria > Sphingomonadales > Sphingomonadaceae > Polymorphobacter_B. The sequence continues at coordinate 4,077 of JAYTTV010000112.1, read as the reverse complement.
TCGCAGGCCGGAGCGCAGTTCGGCTACGACCTCGGCTGGGTGATGCTGTTCAGCTACCCGCTGATGTGCGTGATCCAGGAGATCAGCGCGCGGATCGGGCGGGTGACCGGCCGCGGGATCGCGGGCAATCTCCGGCTGCATTATGCCAAGCCGGTGGTGTTCGCGCTCGTCGGGCTGCTGCTCGTGGCCAATACGATCAACCTCGGTGCCGACCTTGGCGCGATGGCGGCGGCGGTCGAACTCGTCATCGGCGGGCCGCATCTACTGTATGTCGCGCTGTTCGCCCTGCTGTCGGTCGTGCTCGAGGTGTTCGTCCGCTATTCGCGCTACGTCATGGTGCTCAAATGGCTGACGCTGTCGCTGCTCGCCTATGTCGGGGTCGCCTTCGTCGTTCATATCCCGTGGGCGCACGTCGCCTACCGCATTGTCGTGCCGCATCCGGTGTGGTCGGCGGCGTATCTCACCGTCATCGTCGCGATCTTCGGCACGACGATCAGCCCGTATCTGTTCTTCTGGCAGGCCGGGGAGGAGGTCGAAGACGTCAAGGAACGTGCCGGCGCGCGCCCGTTGACGCGCGCCCCCGAGCAGGCGGCGGGCGAGTTCCAGCGCATCCGCTGGGACACGTATATCGGCATGGCGGTGTCGAACCTCGTCGCGCTGTTCATCATCCTGACGACTGCGGCGACGCTCAACGCGCACGGCGTCACCGACATCCAGACGTCGGCGCAGGCGGCTGAGGCGTTGCGCCCGATCGCGGGCCAATTGGTTTTCACCGTCTTCGCGCTCGGCATCATCGGCACCGGACTGCTCGCGCTCCCGGTCCTCGCGGGGTCGGCGGCGTATGCGGTCGGCGAGGCGGTCGGCGCGCACGTCGGCCTCGCTCGTAAACCGTCGCGGGCAAAGCTGTTCAACGGGGTCATCGTCGCCGCGACGCTGGTCGGCGCCGTACTCAACTTCACCCCGCTCGACCCGATCAAGGCGCTGTTCTGGACCGCGGTGATCAACGGCGTCGTCGCGGTGCCGATCATGGCGATGATCGCCCTCCTCGGCAGCCGGACCGACGTAATGGGCGACTTCGTCCTGCCGCGCGGGCTGAAGACGATCGGCTGGGTGACGACGGTGGTGATGGCGGCGGCGGCGGCGGGGATGTTCGCGACGATGTGAGGCTACGCTGAAGCGCGGTACTTCTCGCGCAGCGTCTCCAGCGGCACCATCCCCTCCTCGACGAGCCAGAAGGTCCAGCCGTTGCAGCTCGGGGCGTTCTGCGCCGCCGCGCCGCACTGGTGGATCGACCCTGCGGTCTCGCCCATCTCGAGGCTGCCGTCGGGGCGGACGCGGGCGCGGTGGCGGCGGCGGGCGTCGGTGAGCATCGCGCCGGGGCGGATCAGCCCGGTTTCGACGAGCGCGCCGAACGCCACGCGCGGCGCGGCGCGCTTCGACTGGGTCACCGCCATGTCGCCGCCCGACAGCGGCAGCAGCTCGGCGATCCGGCGTTCGGCGACCGCCACGTACTTCGCCTCGCGCTCGATCCCGATCCAGCGCCGCCCGAGCAATTTCGCCACCGCGCCGGTCGTGCCGGTGCCGAAGAACGGGTCGAGGACGATGTCACCGGGCTCGGTGCACGCGAGCAGAACGCGATACAGCAGCGCCTCGGGCTTTTGCGTCGGGTGCGCCTTGATCCCGTCGACCTTGATCCGCTCGCCGCCGGTGCAGATCGGCAGCAGCCAGTCGGAGCGCATCTGCAGCTCCTCGTTCAACGCCTTCATCGCCTGGTAATTGAACTTGTACCGCGCGGTGTCGGACTTGGCGCACCAGATCAGCGTCTCATGGGCGTTGGTGAAGCGCGTCCCCTTGAAGTTGGGCATCGGGTTCGCCTTGCGCCAGACGATGTCGTTCAACACCCAGAAGCCCATGTCCTGGAGCGCGGTGCCGACGCGGAAGATGTTGTGATAGCTGCCGATCGTCCAGATCGTGCCGTCGTCCTTCAGCACCCGGTGCGCCTCGGCGAGCCAGCGCCGGGTGAAGTCGTCGTAGCTGGCGAAGCTGTCGAATTTGTCCCACGCGTCGTTGACCGCGTCGACCTCGCCCCCCTCGGGCCGGTGCAGCGCCTGCGCAAGCTGGAGGTTGTACGGCGGGTCGGCGAAAATCAGGTCGACCGATTTCGCCGGCAGCGCGGCCATCGCCGCGATACAGTCGCCGGTGACGATACGGTCGAGTTCCATGCGCCCCCCGGACTAGCCCTGATTCCGCTGTGAGTCCGGAACGACTCCGCGTCAAGCGCGAAGCAAATCAGTATGTTGCCGCGATGTTCTGAGAAGTCGGTCCAACATCTAGGGGTTGAGTCGATCTAGCCATCCGACCACCAGCGCTGGCGGTGTTACCCGAAAGACTCAGCCGATCGAAAGTCTTAGGCGGGCTCGGATCGCATCGCGGCGGCGACCGGCGCGAAGCTGTAGCGGTGGTGCGCGGTCGCGCCGTGCCGCGCGAGCCCGGCGAAGTGTTCGCGGGTCGAATAGCCCATGTTGGTCGCCCAGCCGTAGCCGGGGTGGAGGACGGCAAGGTCGGCCATCATCGCGTCGCGGGTGACCTTGGCGACGATCGATGCCGCCGCGATCGACAGGCACAGCGCATCGCCGCCGACGACGGTGGTCGTCGCATGCCCCCATTTCGGGCTGCGGTTGCCGTCGACGAGGACGTGGCGCGGGGATTTGGCGAGTGCGGCGACCGCGCGCTCCATCGCCAGCATCGTCGCCCAATAGATGTTGAGGTGATCGACCTCCTCGACCGAGGCGATGCCGACGCCGATCTCGGCGCAATCGCGCAGCATCGCCAGCAGCGCTTCGCGGCGGGCGGCGGTCAGGACCTTCGAATCGTTGAGGCCGTCGGGGTAGCAGTCGGGGTCGAGCACCACCGCGGCGGCAACCACCGGCCCGGCAAGCGGCCCGCGCCCGGCCTCGTCGACCCCGGCGCAGCGTGGGCCGTGATGGGTTTCGCGGGTGAGGCAGGGCGTGGGAAGGGTCATCGTCGTCCTCTACCTCGACTGTCATTCCCGCGAAAGCGGGGAGCCAAGGTCACGGCACTGGTGACTTTGGGTCCCCGCTTTCGCGGGGATGACAGTCAGTGGGGGAGCATCCACCCATGCCCCAGCGGCCCATGCCCTGCGCCGAACCCCGGCGCATGTGCGATCGCCCCGAGCACATACGCCCGCGCCGCCACAACTGCATCGGCCAGCGCCTCCCCGCGCCCGAGCCCGACCGCGATCGCCGATGCAAGCGTGCAGCCAGTGCCGTGGGTGTGCCGCGTGACGATCCGCGCACTCGCAAACCGCGTCTGGCCGTTGCCGGTGACGAGCCAGTCGGCGACCTCATCCCCACCGAGATGCCCACCCTTCGCCAGCACCGCGCGCGCGCCCATCCCGAGCAATTCCTGCGCCGCGAGGACTGCGTCGCCCTCGTCCTCGACTTGCGTGCCGGTCAGCACGCCGAGCTCAGGCGTGTTCGGCGTGACGATCGTCGCCAGCGGCAACAGGTGCCGGACCAGGGCGGCAACGGCGTCATCGGCGAGCAGGCTCGCCCCGCCCTTCGCCACCATCACCGGGTCGAGCACGATCGGCACGCGGACGTCGCGGAGCACGTCTGCCACCGCCGCGATCAGCGCGGCGTCGCCGAGCATCCCGATCTTGACCGCATCGACCCCGATATCGTCGATCACGGCGCGCATCTGCGCGACGACGACATCCGTCGGGATCGGATAGACCGCGCTGACCCCGAGCGTATTCTGCACCGTCACTGCGGTAGCAGCCGTCGCCGCATAGCCGCCGAGCATCGTCACCGTCTTGATGTCGGCCTGGATACCTGCCCCGCCGGAGGAGTCCGAGCCAGCGATGATGAGGATGCGAGGCGTTCTAGTCACGGTGAAACCGGCCCGCGACAGCATTCGCGACGAGAAGGAGCAGGCCGAATGGCGCGAGCACCAAGGTCGGAAGAACTAAGATCGTGCTCAGCGACAGAGTGGTCAACGTCGCGGCGAGGTTGATGCCGAGCACTATGCATTGTTGGGATGCCGCCTCATCGAGGC
>JAYTTV010000111.1:0-7854 GCA_043745075.1 Sphingomonadaceae bacterium | reverse complement strand
TGAGGATCTCGTAGGCGCTCTCGCGGTCGACGACTGTCTCGTACTTGCCCGCGACCGCCGAGGTGTCGATCATGACCTTGCGCTCGGCCGGGGTGATCGGGCCGACGCGCGAGCGGGGCGGGGCGATCAGGGTGCGTTCGACGGGGGACGGGGCGCCATCGTCACCGAGGGTCGAGACCAAGGCCTCGCCGACCTTGAGCTGGGTGATGACGGTGGCGACGTCGACATTGGCGTTCGACCGGAAGGTCGTCGCCGCGGCCTTGACCGCCGCCTGGTCGCGCGGAGTGAAGGCGCGGAGGGCGTGCTGAACGCGGTTGCCGAGCTGGCCGGCGACGGTATCGGGGACGTCGATCGGGTTCTGGGTGATGAAATAGACCCCGCAGCCCTTCGACCGGATCAGCCGGACGACCTGCTCGATCTTGTCGAGCAGCGCCTTGGGGGCTTCGTCGAACAGCAAATGCGCCTCGTCGAAGAAGAACACGAGGGTCGGCTTGGCGGGGTCGCCGACCTCGGGCAGCGTCGTGAACAACTCACTGAGAAGCCACAATAAAAACGTCGCGTAGAGCTGCGGCGACTGCATCAGTTTATCGGCGGCGAGGATGTTGACCTGCCCGCGGCCGTTGTCGTCGACCGCGATCATGTCGTGGATGTCGAGCGCAGGTTCGCCGAAGAAGTGGCTGCCGCCCTGGCTGTCGAGCTGGAGCAACTGGCGCTGGATCGCCCCGACCGAGGCGCGGGTGACGTTGCCGTACTTCGCCGCCAGCTCCTGAGCATTGTCGACGCAGTGGGCGAGCGTCGCCTGCAAGTCCTTGAGATCCAACAGCGCCAGTCCGTTGTCGTCGGCGTATTTGAAGCAGATCGCGAGGACGCCCTCCTGCGTGTCGTTGAGGTTCATCAGCCGCGCGAGGAGCAGCGGCCCCATCTCGGTGATCGTCGTCCGCACCGGGTGGCCCTGCGTCCCGAACAGATCCCAGAACACCACCGGGTTCGCCTCGAAGCGATAATCGTCGAGCCCGACCTCCTTCGCCCGCGCGACGGTCCACGCGGCTTCGGCGCTGCCGGTCATCGCCATCCCGGCGATGTCGCCCTTCACGTCGGCAAGGAATACGGGCACGCCGTCGCGGCTGAACCCCTCGGCGAGGCCCTGCAGCGTCACCGTCTTGCCGGTTCCGGTCGCCCCGGCGATCAGCCCGTGACGGTTGGCGCGGCGGAGGACGAGCCATTGCGAATGCTCCTCGCCCTTCCCGATGAAGATCCCGTCGGCCATGCGTACTCCCACGTTGGTCGCCCGACCCTAGCGGCGCTTGTCGCACGGCGAAAGCCGGGTAAGCTGTCGCCGTAACGATCGGGGGACACGACGATGAAGCTGTTTTCGACGACGATGATGCTTACCGCAGGGATGATCGCGACCGCGGCGAACGCCGGCGGGCCGTGCGGCGCCGATACGCTGGTGGCGATGCGGACTTCGGTACTTACCGCGACGGGAACGCCGGCGGGGTTCCTCGACGCGGTCAAGGATCACAAGGCGTGGTACGCCAGCCATGGGTTCAAGAACGACAGCTTCGTCACGGCTCCGGCGATCGTCGGCATCCGCGGGGCGATGCAGCCGTCGTCGCGCAAGTATGTGACCTTCCACGTCTATGGCGGCGAGCAGGACCCCAAGCACGACGCCGCGTGGGACGCCTATGTCGCCAAATATAAGGCGAACGCGACGATCGATAGCGAGGAGCGCTTCTGCATGCCGAAGGGGGCGAGCATCGCGGCGAAGTAGGACGGGTCGGCCGAGCCGCGGAAGGTCACACACGTCCACGGAACGACCGGCTTTTTCACGCGCACGTCGCGCGGAAGGTCACACATGTCCACACGACGACCGGGTTTCGCGCGGACATCTGCGCGGCCGATCACGCTTGGTGTCGTCCCCGCGAAGGCGGGGACCCATCAGCCCAACCCTCAGTGGTGATGGGTCCCCGCCTACGCGGGGATGACGGAATTACACTGGGGATTGGCCGCACCGGGGCCAAAGGTCACAAAGTCCACGAAATGACCGGGTTTCGCGCGCCAGTCACGTCGACTGAAGGTCACATAAGTCTCCGCGACGACCGGCTTTCTGCGCCGTCGCGCCGCCATGCGGAAACAGCTTCCCTAAAGCGGTCGAGCAAGATGATCCAACGATGAGAAAGAACGGGCGTCACCGGCACTCCGGCGACGCCCGCATCTTACTCTATCCGTTGCCCTGTAGGACAGCGGCGATGACGTCGGGAATTACTTGCCCTTCGGCGTCTCGAGCTTGATGCCGATATAGCGCGGCGGGGTGGTGCCGCGCTGGACGAACATCAGCACGGTGTCGCGGCCCGCGCGGCGCGCCTCGGCGACTGCCGTTGCCGCGGCCGACGGGGTCGGGGTCGGCATCTGGTTGATCGACAGGATGACGTCGCCGCGCTGGAGGCCGTTCGATGCGGCGTCGCTGTTCGGGTCGATCGCGGCGATGACCACGCCCGACACGGCGGCACCGAGCTTGAGCTCGCTGCGGACCTGCGGGGTCAGCGGCGTCAGCGTGATGCCGAGGCTCTGGCGCGCGGCCTCGGCACCGGGGGCCTGCGTCGGGCTCGCCGGGGTATCGCTGTCGTCGGGCGTGTCGGTCGTGCCGCGGAGAACGGCTTCGACCGGGCGCTGGATGACCGTCGCCTCGAGCGCGATCTGCTTGCCGCCGCGGATGACGCTGATCGGCACGCGGCTGCCCGGCGTCGTGTTGGCGACGATATAGCTCAGCGTGTTGTCGAAGGTGACATCCTGCCCGGCGACCTTGACGACGACGTCGCCCTGCTTGACCCCGGCCTTGGCGGCGGGGCCTGTCGGCTCGACCGACGCGACGATCTCGCCGTGATCCTTGGGCAGGCCGAGCCCGGCGGCGATGCCCGCGTCGACCGGCTGGATCTGGACGCCGAGATAGCCGCGCTTGACGCCGGTGCCGGCCTTCAGCTGCTCGATCACCGGACGCGCCTGCTCGGCGGGAATCGCGAAGCCTAGGCCGACGTTGCCGCCGCTGGTCGAGAAGATTGCAGTGTTGATGCCGATGACATTGCCGTCGATGTCGAACAGCGGACCGCCCGAATTGCCCTGGTTGATCGGGGCGTCGGTCTGGAGGTAGCGGTCGTACTGGCCCGACTGGATGTTGCGGTGGAGCGCGGAGATGATGCCGTGGGTCACGGTGCCGCCGAGCCCGAACGGGTTGCCGATGGCGATCGCCCAGTCGCCGACGCGAACCGCCTGGCTGTTGCCGAACTTGACGTACGGCAGGTTCTTGCCGTCGATCTTGAGCAAGGCGAGGTCGGACAGCGTGTCGCGGCCGACGACGCGCGCCTTATATTCGGTGCGGTCGGCGAGCGTCACGGTGATCGTCTCGACCGGCAGCTTGCCGTCGGTGCCGCCGCCCGAAATGACGTGATTGTTGGTCACGATATAGCCCGACGGATCGACGAGGAAGCCCGATCCGAGCGAGGTCGCCTCGCGCGTCACCGGCTCGCCGTCGTTGCCCTGCTGCTCCTGGAAGCGCTTGAACAATTCCTCGAGGCTGTTCGGGGCGCCACCGCCGGGGCCGCCGTGCGAAAACTTGCCGACTTCGACCTTCTGCGTCGTCGACACGTTGACGACGGCGGGGGCGAGTCGCGCGGTCAGGTCGGCGAAGCTGCGCGGCGCACCCATCGGCCCGGCGACGCTGGCGGGGACCGCGTTCTGCGCCGGCGGGGCAGCGGCAGGCGGGGTGGCGATCTGCGCACCGGCGGGCATCAGCACCGCGACGGCACCGCCGACGAGGACAAGCGCGGGAATGACACTGCGAACAATACGCACGGGGCGGTTTCTCCTATGGCCCATCACTGCGGGCTGTCAGCGGGATAGATGCAATTTGGCAACACGCAAGCAAAAAACAACGGGTGGAGCGATTGTTATCTAGGGTTCATCTTCGCCGGCATCACTTCTTTTGCCGCCCCTCGAACTCACGCAGGAACTCGTTGTTCGGCGACAGGATGACATTCGACGAGCCGTCCTTAAAGGTTTCACGATACGCCTGCATCGAGCGATAAAAAGCGTAGAAGTCGGGGTCCTTGCCAAAGCTTTCGGCATAGATACGCGCGGCATTGGCATCGGCTTCAGCACGGACGAGCTGCGCTTGCTTGTTGCCCTGCGCGCGGATCGTCAGCGCTTCCTGCGCACGCGCCGAACGCATCCGGGTAAACGCCGACTCGAGCGGCGCGCCGGTCGGCAGGTCGGCGCGCTTGATCCGCACGTCGATGATCTCGGCGCCATACTGAGCGGCCTGGCGGTTCACGCTGTTGCGGATATCCTCCATCAGCGTCGTCCGCTCGGGCGACAGCAACGCGTCGAAGCGCTGGCGGCCGAGCTCGTTCCTGAGCCGAGACGCGAGAATGCGCGCGAGCGCTTCCTTGACGTTATCCTCGGTGCCGACGGTCTGGTACATCCGCTGCGGATTGATGATGCGGAAGCGCGCGAAGGCATCGACCACCAGCCGCAACTGGTCGGTCGACAGCACGGTCTGCTGCGGCATGTCGAGATCGAGGACGCGCTTGTCGATGTAGATCACGTTCTCGATGAACGGGACCTTCGCGACGAGCCCGGCATCGGTATCGCCGAACTTCGCCTTCGGGTCGTAGGCATTGACGATCCGCTCGGGCTTGCCGAGCCGCAGGACGATCGCCTGCTTGGTCTCGGGGACGGTGTAGAGCGTCGCGCTGGCGAGGATCAGCAGCGCGAAAAGCAGCACGAGCCACGTGATGGGATTGCGGGTCAGGGCCATCTTACTTCGCCTGCACGGTGGGGGCGGGGAGGGCGGCCGGGGCAGCGGTGCGCGCCCGGCGCTGGATTTCGGCGAGCGGGAGATACGTCTGGAAGTTGCCCGGCTCGACGACGGTCTTGTCGATCTTCGACAGCACGCTCTCCATCGTCTCGAGATAGATGCGCTTGCGTGTCACCTCGGGGGCGAGGCGATACTGGGCGTAGACCGCGTCGAACTGCGCCGCCGACCCCTGCGCCACCGCGAGCAGCTGCTGGGCATAGCCCTTCGACTGGTTGATCGCCTGCTGTGCGTCCTGCTGCGCCGCCGACACATCCTTGAACGCCTCGTCGACCGCGGCGGGGGGATCAGCCTGCTTGATGTCGACGCCGCGGACGTCGATCCCGGCGCGGTATTCGTCAAGCAGCTCCTGCATCCGTTCGCGGACCTGCTCGGCGATCTGCGCGCGCTGCGGGCCGATCGCGTCGTTCAGGGTTGCACGGCCGATCTCGGCGCGCATCGCCGCCTCGGCGACCTCGCGGATCGTCTGCTCGGGCTCGGCGAGCTCGAACAGGAACAGCTCGGGGTTCTTGATCTTCCACCGCACCGCATAGGCGATGTCGATGATGTTCTGGTCACCGGTCAGCATCAGATTCTCGGTCGCGCCGTCGCTGCCGCCGATATCGACCGAATTGACCTGCTCGACCTTGGGCTTGATCACCGTGTCGATCGGCGCGGGCAGCTTGAAGTGGAAGCCGGGGCCCGTGGTCTCAACATAGCGGCCAAAGCGCATGACGATGCCGCGCTCCTGCGCCTGGATGCGGTAAGTCGCGGTGGTGAACAGCCAGATGCCGAGGATCACCGCGGCGATCAGCAGCCATGGGATGTTGCCGATCTGACGTCCGCCGCCGGGGATCGAGCCGCGCAGCTTGTCCTGGCTGCGGCGGATGAAATCGTCGAAGTCGCCGCGCCCGGTCGGGCCTCGTCCGGGGGTCGGGCGGCGCGGCGGGCCTTCGCCCCACGGGCTTTTCGGGCCGCCGTTATTATTGCCGCCTCCGCTGCCCGAGCCGCTCCCGCCGCCGCTGCCCCACGGGCCGCCGCCGCCCGAACTGTCGTTATTGCTTGCGAGGGGCATGAAGTATCCGCCGGAAAATTGCACGATCGTTGCAGACCTATATACGAAGCCCCCGCCCGGATTGCGAGATGGTCGCATCCGACCAACGCCGCGCCCATTCGCCCCATGAAGGACCGCCCGTGACCCTCCGCGAAGACGTTGCCGCCGCCCTTGCCGGGATCGCCGATCCGGGCGGCTCCGGCGATATCGTCGCCACCGGTAGAGCGAGCGGAATCGTGGTCAAGCCCGACGGCAGCGCCGGGCTTGTGCTGTCGGTCGACGGCCTGCCGCGCGACGCCGCCGAACGGCTCAACGCCGCGGTCGAGCTCGCGGTGCGCCGGGTGCCCGGGGTGACGGCGGCGCGGATCATCCTCACCGCCGAACGCGACTCCGCTCCGAAGGCGGCGGAAGTCCGCAGCGGCCCGGTCCCCGGCATCCGCACGATCGTCGCGGTCGCGAGCGGCAAGGGCGGGGTCGGCAAGTCGACGATCGCGGCCAACCTCGCGGTGGCGCTGGCGCGGCGCGGGCTCGCGGTCGGGTTGCTCGACGCCGATATCTACGGGCCGTCGGTGCCGACGCTGCTCGGGCTGACCGGGCGCGGCAAGCTGGAGGGCAAGCGCCTCCAGCCGGCGGCGGCGCACGGCATCACCGCGCTGTCGATGGGGATGATGACCGATCCAACCAAGGCGATCATCTGGCGCGGGCCGATGGCGGCGTCGGCGATGATGCAGATGGTCGAGCAGACCGACTGGGGGGTGCTCGACACGCTCGTCATCGACCTGCCCCCCGGCACCGGCGATATCCAGCTGACGATGGCGCAAAAGCTCAAGCCGACCGGCGCGGTGATCGTCTCGACCCCGCAGGACCTCGCGCTGATCGACGCGCGGCGGGCGATCGCGATGTTCGGCGAGGTCGGCGTGCCGGTGATCGGGCTGGTCGAAAACATGAGCAGCTTCGTCTGCCCGGCGTGCGGCGTGCGGACCGATATCTTCGGGCACGGCGGCGCGGCGGCGGCGGCGGAAGCGGCGGGGATCGCGTTCCTCGGCGGCATCCCGCTCGACATTGCGATCCGCACTGCGTCGGATGCAGGGCAGCCCCCGGCGGCAGGGGAGGGCGCGCAGGCCGACAGCTTCGCCGCGCTGGCGGAACAGGTTGCCGCCGGGCTGGGTTTGTAGCCGCGAAGGAACCGATCATGCTGACAACCGATGCCGAGATCCGCGACCTGCTGACCGCCGCACGGACGGTTGCGCTCGTCGGCATCTCTGACCGCCCCGACCGCGCGTCGAACCATGTGATGAAGTCGATGCAGGACCATCGCTACCGGGTGCTACCGGTCAACCCGATGATCACCGGCGAGCACATTCACGGCGAATATGTCTGGCGCGAACTCTCGCAGCTCGGCGACCCAATCGACATCGTCGATATCTTCCGCAAGTCGTCGGAAGCCGGCGCTGCGGTCGACGCGGCGATTGCGATCGGGGCGAAAGCGGTGTGGCTGCAGCTCGGGGTGATCGACGACGCGGCGGCGGCCCGCGCCGAGGCCGCTGGGCTTCAGGTCGTGATGGACCGCTGCATCAAGGTCGAACTCGCCCGCCTCGGCGTCGAGCCGGTAGCCTAGAGTCAGCGGTCGCTCGACGCGCCCTGGCCGATCGACTCGGCGTAACGCTGGTCGAGAACCGCGCGGCGCGTCTCGACATACGCGCGATGATCGTCGCTCAGCGTGCCGCCATCCGCCGCCGCAAGCGATGCGGCCTCGCTCGCCAGCGTCTTGAGGTCGGCGTGATAGAGCTTGGCCGCCTGGGTGGGCGAGGCGCTCGCCGGATACACGTAGCGAAACCCGTGATCACCTTCGGGGCCGCGGACGTCGGCAATAGCGGCAACCGGCACTGCAAGTATTGCCAAAGAAATAACAAGACCAAAGTGACGCATTTCTGCCTCTACTGTACGCAAC
>JAYTTV010000110.1:0-7872 GCA_043745075.1 Sphingomonadaceae bacterium | reverse complement strand
CGGCGCGAGTCTGGCGACTGCGAACCGGCGCAAGGGCACCGGCTTCGCTGTCGCCAGCCGCGCCGCGCCTACCGCATCAGCACCAATTCTTCCGCCATCGTCGGATGCAGCGCGACCGTCTCGTCGAACTGCGCCTTGGTCAGCTTCGCCTTCACCGCGATCGCCAGCGCCTGCAGAATCTCCGGGGCATCCGGCCCGATCATGTGGGCACCGACCACCACGTCGGTCGCGCTGTCGACGACGAGTTTATACAGCGACCGCTCGTTGCGGCCTGCGAGCACGTTGCGCATCGGGCGGAAGTCGCTGGTGAAGACCTTGACGGTGCCGAGCTTGTTCTTCGCCTGCGCCTCGGTCATGCCGACGCTGGCGATCGGCGGGTTCGAGAACACCGCGCTCGGCACGGTGTCATGGTCGACGGTCCACGGCTTGTCGCCGAACACCGAGTCGGCGAAGGCGTGGCCCTCGCGGATCGCGACCGGCGTCAGCTGAATGCGGTCGGTGACGTCGCCGACCGCCCAGATGTTGTCGACGTTGGTGTGGCTCGCGGCATCGACCGCGATCGCGCCCTTGTCGTTGAGCTTGACCCCGGCGGCCTCGAGCCCGAGGTTCTCGATGTTCGGCCGGCGCCCGACCGCCCATAGCAGCATCTCGGCCTCGATCGGGTCGTCGCCGCCGACGAATGCCCGGACGCCGCCGCCGTCGATCTTCTCGAAGCGCTCGACATTGCAGTTGAAGACGAACTTGATGCCCTTCATCATCGAGATCTGGAGCAGGCGGTCGCGCAGGGCCTCGTCGTAGCCGCGCAGGATCGTGTCGCCGCGATTGACCAGCGTCACCTTGACCCCGAGCTCGTGGAACACCCCGGCGAACTCGTTGGCGATATAGCCGCCGCCCGCGATCGCGAGCGTCTTCGGCAGGCGGTCGAGGTGGAACACCTCGTTCGAGGTGATGCCGAGTTCGGCCCCGGGCAGGTTCGGCACGAGCGGGCGCGCGCCGGTGGCGATCAGTATCTTGTCGGCGGTGACGGTCGTGTCGCCGACCTTGACCGTGTGCGCGTCGAGCAGTTCGGCGTGGTCGTGGTAAAGGTGGACGTTGTGGCTCGACAGCGTCGTCTCGTAGATGCCGTTGAGGCGGTCGACCTCGCCGAGGACGTTGTCGCGCAGCGTCGGCCAGTCGAAGCCCTTGCTCCCGAGCGTCCAGCCGAAGCGGCGCGCGTCAACGAGATCCTCGGCGAAATGCGACCCGTAGACGAGCAGCTTTTTCGGCACGCAGCCGCGGATTACGCAGGTGCCGCCGACGCGATGCTCCTCGGCGATGGCAACGCGCGCGCCGTGCCCCGAGGCGATTCGCGCGGCGCGAACGCCCCCGGAGCCAGCGCCGATGACGAAGAGATCGTGGTCGTATGTGGTCATGGAGCGGACGTAAGGTGCCGGGGGCGGCGGCGCAAACGGAGAGTGGCGATCAGAGTGATCGTGCGCCTCCCCTCCCTGATGGGGAGTGCGGCGATAAAAGTCAGAACAGCCGCGCCCCGTTAGGCACCGCCTTGTCGGGTGCGAACAGTACCACCGCGCCATCCGCATCGGGAAAGCCGAGCGTCAGCACCTCCGACATGAACTTCCCGATCTGGCGCGACGGGAAGTTGACCACCGCCGCGACGCGACGTCCGACGAGGTCATCGAGCGTGTAATGGACGGTGATCTGCGCGCTCGACTGCTTGATCCCGACCTCCGGCCCGAAGTCGATCGCGAGCTTGAACGCGGGCTTGCGCGCCTCGGGGAACGCCTCCGCCGCGATGATCGTGCCGACGCGGATGTCGACGAGCATGAAGGTCGCGAAGTCGGTCGGGGGAGTGAGTGCCATGCTGCCCTGCTCAGCTCCCCTTGACGATCGCGGTCGCCGCATCGAGCCGCGCCGCATACGCCATCAGCACCGCGCCGGTCCGCTTCGCGTACTCCGCGGCATCGGCGAAGCGGCGCTCCTCGATCGCCTCGCGCACCCCTGGCAGCGTCTTCGCGCCGTAGCCGGTGAAGCGGCCCGGGGCGTAGACGAGGTTCTGGTACCAGCTGCGCCCCGGCAGGCCCTTCGGATCGAGCAGGAGCTGGTCGATGTTGCGCAGCGTCGCGTTGAGCTTCGCTCGGGTCGCGGGCGACAGGCTCGCTCCCTTCGCCGCATAGGCCGCATCGTACGCCTTGGCGCTCATGCCCAGCTTCGCCACCGCATTGTCGAGCGCGGCGAGGTCGAGGAACGGCGTCGGCGTCACAGCGGTCGGTGCCGCGACCGCGTCGAGCGGGTCGCTCGCCTGCGCGAACGCCTTGTCGCCGGTCAGCTTTTCGAGCCGGTTGTCCTTCGTCCGCCGGTCGTCGGCGAGCTTGTGGACCTCGGTCGTGTAGCGCGCGACGGTGTCGGCGAAGTCGGCGAAGCGGACCGGCGGGGTGTCGGCGTCGGCGATCCGCATGACCAGCCGCCCGACGGTCTTCGACATCACCGCGCCGTACTTGAGGCCGGGATCGTCGAAGCGCGTGAAGTGGTCGTAGCTGTCGTAGATCGAGTGGTAGACGCCGCCCGCCATGCCTTCGCCGCCGAAGCCGATGTCGAGCGTCGGCAGGCCGAGGTGCTGGAGGAACGCCGAATAGTCCGACCCCGACCCGAGCGCGGCGATCGGCAGGTCGCCGCCGCTTTCCGCCGCCTTGACAGCCGCCTCGTCGCGTCCGCGCCCCTCATAGCTGTCGGCGAGCAGCTTCGCCCGCGCCCGCGCGCCGACGCTGGTGCCGGTCTGCGGGTCGATGACGTCGTTGCCGACCGCGTTGGCGAGGTGCTGGAGTTCGTGGCTCCCGCCGGCGTTGTAGAAGCCGCGCTCGTTGCCGTCGGTGTTGATGTACGCGACCGCCTTCGCCTTGAGCTCGGCGGCGTGGGTCTCGGCATATTCGGTCGAGCCGAGCAGCATCGGCTCCTCGCCGTCCCAGCTGATGTAGACGATCGTGCGCGCGGGCCGCCATCCCTTCTTCGCCAGCGCGCCGAGCGACTTTGCCTCCGACAGCATCGCGACGTTGCCCGACAACGGGTCGGCCGCGCCGAACACCCAGCCGTCGTGGTGGTTGCCGCGGACGACCCACTCGTCGGGGTATTTCGCGCCCTTGAGCATCGCGACGACGTCGTACAGCGGCTTCAACGACCAGTCGGACTTGACCGCGAGGTGGACCGTCACCGCGTCGGTGCCGCCGATGTGGTACGCGATCGGCAGCTTGCCGCGGAACGCCTCGGGCGCGACCGGGCCAGCGAGCGCGGCGAGCAGCTGCTGCGCGTCGCCGTACGACATCGGCAGCGTCGGGATCTTGAGGATCGTGATCGCCGCCTCGCGGCTCAGCCGCCCGGTGACGCCGGGGACCGAGCCGACTCCCGGTGTGGTCGGGTCGCCCGGATACGTCGTCATGTCGGCGACCGAGCCGCGCTGGACGCCGAACGGCGGGCGCGCGCCGCCCTTGGGATAAACGTCGCCCTGCCCGTAGCCGTCGTCGGCGGGGTCGGAATAGATGATGCAGCCGACCGCGCCATGCTCCTGTGCGAGCTTGGGCTTGAGGCCGCGCCAGCCCGCGCCGTAGCGGGCGATGGCGATCTTGCCGCGGACATCGATGCCGCGCCGGGCGAGCGCCTCGTAATCGGCGGGCAGGCCGTAATTGACGTAGACCAGCGGCGCGGTGACATCGCCGTCGCCCTGGAACGCGACGTACGGCGGCAGCGCGTTCTTGGTGTTGCCGCTCGTCGAATCCTCGGGAATCGCCGGCTCCTGCCCGCCGAGGACGATCCGCTTGGGGGTGATCATCTCGACCGTCGTCGAGATCGGCGTCGGGTACAGCACGTCATACTGCTCGATATGCGCGTCCCAGCCCCACGACTTGAACATCGCCAGCGTCTTGTCGGCGATGACCTTGTCATGCGGCGAGCCGACGTGGTTCGGCTCCGACGAGAAATCCTTGAGCCACGCCATCTGGTCGGCCGAGCTGATCCCCGCATCGAATTGCGTCTCACGCGCCGCCTGCGTCATCGGCGCGGCGGTGGCGGTTGAAGCGAGGAGCGCGGCAATGCTCAAGACGCGGACATTGAAGTTCATTCTGGTCGGGCCCCGTGGTTCGGTGAGGCGATGAACGTGCGATGAAAGCGGGGGGAATGGCAATCCGCTTTCGTAGGCCGGTTGGCCGCACGCGTCCGCGGTTCGCTTATCGGTGCTTGAACATCGCCGTCATCCCCGCGAAAGCGGGGATCCATCTCCGGCGGCTGGAGATGGGTCCCCGCTGTCGCGGAGATGACGGTCACGTATTGGAATACCCGTTTGACCCTGTCCCCCGTCCCCAGCGCCGTCGCCTTCTCGGTTCGCCGCCCATGGACGACGATCGCGGTCGCGCTCGCGGTCGTTCTCGGCGCGGGGTGGTTCGCCGCGGACCATTTCGCGATGAACACCGATACCGCGACGCTGATCGCGCCGACGGTCGACTGGCGGCGCGACGAGATCGCGGTCGACACCGCCTTCCCGCAGAACCGCGACCTGATCGCGGTCGTCGTCGACGGCCCGACTCCCGAGGCGGCGGAGATCGCGGCGGCGACGCTGGCGCAGCGACTCGCGCGCGACACGGTCCATTTCGAGACGGTCCGCCGCCCCGATGCGACGCCGTTCCTCCAGCGCAACGGCCTGCTGCTCGGCTCGACCGAGGAGGTCCGCGCGACGACCGCGGCGCTGATCGCGGCACAACCCTTCCTCGGCCCGCTCGCCGCCGATCCGTCGTTGCGCGGGGTGATGACGAGCCTGTCGACGGTGCTGACCGGCGTCGGTGCAGGCACCGCCAAGCTGTCGGACATCGCCAAACCCGTCGCCGCGCTCGGCACCGCGCTCGACGCGGTCGCGAACGGGCGGCCCGCGACCTTCTCGTGGATCGACCTGTTCGACGCAGGGAACGGCAAGCTGACCCCGCCGCGCCGCCGCATCGTCCTCGTCCAGCCGCGCCTCGATTACGGCGCGCTCAAGCCGGGCGAGGCCGCGACCGATGCGATCCGCGCCGACGGGAAGGGCCTCGACGCACGCATCCGCCTGACCGGTGCGGTCCCGCTCGCCGACGAGGAGTTCGCGTCGCTCGCCGACCGGGCATGGCTGGTCGGCGGGGCGATGCTCGGCTCGATGCTGGTGATCCTGTGGTGGGCGGTGCGGTCGCTGCGGATCGTCGCCGCGATCACCCTCGTCACGCTCGGCGGCCTCGTCGTGACGAGCGCGATCGGGCTGATGACGGTCGGCAAGTTCAACCTGATCTCCGTCGCGTTCATCCCATTGTTCGTCGGGCTCGGCGTCGATTTCGGCATCCAGCTCAGCATCCGCTTCCGCGCCGAGGGCAATATCGAGCCGGCGGCGGCGCTCCGTGCGGCGGCGAAGGGGCTGGGCGGCGCGCTCGCGCTCGCGGCGACCGCCGTCGCGCTCGGCTTCGCCGCGTTCCTCCCGACCGCGTATGTCGGCGTGTCCGAGCTCGGCATCATCGCTGCGTGTGGCATGGTCGTCGCGCTCGCGCTCAACGTCACCCTGCTCCCCGCGCTGCTCCTGCTATTTAGCCCGGCGGCGCGCGGCAACCCCGGGCTGCCGCTGGCGCGCGCCGAGACATGGCTGCTGGCGCACCGGCGCGCGGTGCTGTGGGCGTTCGCGGGGTCGCTCGCGGTGAGCATCGCGCTGCTGCCGCTGGTCCGCTTCGACTTCAATCCGTACCACCTCCGCGCCGCCGACGGCGAGGCGATGGCGACGCTGACCGAACTTACCCGCGACCCCGACCGCACCCCGAACACCGTCGACCTGCTGACCCGCGACCCGGCGGCGGTGAGCGCGCGGCTGAGCCGCCTCCCCGAAGTGCGGCAGGTCGCGAGCCTCGACAGCTTTGTTCCCGACGACCAGCCCGCCAAGCTGGCGCTGGTCGCCGACGCGCGCGACCTGCTCGATCTGACGCTCAACCCGTTCGACATCGCGCCTGCGCCCGACGACGCCGCGACGATCGCCGCGCTCCGCCGCACGGCTGGGCAACTCCGCGAGGTCGCCCCTGCCGATCCTGCCGCAACGCGACTGGCGGGCGCACTCGACGGCATCGCCAATGGGCCCCCTGCCCTGCGCGCGCGCGCATCGGCGTTGCTCGTCGCGCCGCTAGGCGTCCTGCTCGACCAGACCCGCGCGCTGCTCCTCGCCGCGCCGGTCACCCGCGCGACGCTCCCCGCCGACCTCCGCGCCGACTGGATCACCGCCGACGGCCGCGCGCGGATCGAGGCGTTCCCCGCGGGCAACCCCGACGACAATGCCACGCTCGAACGCTTCGTCGCCGCGGTCCTCAAGGTCGCCCCGCACGCGAGCGGAGCGGCGGTCTCGACCCAGGCGGCGGCGGACACGATCGCCCGCGCCTTCGTCCTCGCGAGCATCTACGGCCTCGCGGCGATCTCGCTGCTGCTGTTCGGCGTGCTGCGGTCGGTGCGCGAGGTGCTGTTCACCCTCGCCCCCGTCGTGCTGTCGGGGTTCCTGACGCTGGCGACGTGCGTCGTCATCGGCCAGCCGATCAACTTCGCCAACATCATCGCCTTCCCCTTGCTGTTCGGCGTCGGCGTCGCCTTCCACATCTATTTCGTCATGGCGTGGAAGGACGGCGCGGCGAACCTGCTCCAGTCAAGCCTCGCCCGCGCCGTCCTATTTAGCGCGCTCGCCACCGGCACCGCCTTCGGCAGCCTGTGGCTGTCGCACCATCCCGGCACTGCGAGCATGGGCAAGATCCTGATGATCTCGCTCGCGTGGACG
Source organism: Sphingomonadaceae bacterium (assembly GCA_043745075.1). Taxonomy (GTDB): domain Bacteria; phylum Pseudomonadota; class Alphaproteobacteria; order Sphingomonadales; family Sphingomonadaceae; genus Polymorphobacter_B. The sequence continues at coordinate 1,067 of JAYTTV010000110.1, read as the reverse complement.
CTGGTGTGCGCGCTGGTGTTCGAACCCGCGCTGCTCGGCCCGGCGAAGCGAACGGGCACCGATCACCGCTGACGTCGACTGGCTATTTCCCCAGCTTCGCCTCGTCCGCCGCATTGAGCTTCGCCGCCAGTGCCGCCGCGCCGCCCGATTTGATGGTGGCAGCGAATTCTGCACGCTGGACCGCGATCTGGCTAATGCCGTCGGCATAGACGTCGACGATGCGCCAGCCGCCGTCGGCAGTCTTGTGGAGCCGGTAGTTGAGCGGGGTTGTCCCGTCCTTGGCGACGATAGCGGCGTGGACCAGCGCATCCTCGCCGCGCATGTCGACCTTCGGCTGCACCGTGAAGCGCTGGCCGTTGAAGCTGGCGAAGTTCGCTGCATAGGCGACGACCGAGTGGCGGGTGAAGGCGTCGGTCAGCGCGGTTCGGTCGGCGGTTGCCGTCGTCGCCCACGCCGGGCCCGCGACGAGCCGCGTCATCGCCGGCATGTCGTGGGTCGCCTTGACCAGCGGCAGCAGCTTCGCCGTCCGCCCCTGCAGCCCGAGCCCCTTGCCGTCCTTCATCGTCGCCAGCAGCGACGCGTTGAACGCGCCGACGACCGCCGCCGGGTCGCTCGGCGCTGGCGCTGCCGCCGCCCCCGTGGCACTCGCCAGCAGCAAAGCGACGGTCCAGACCTTGTTCACGTGCGTCGTCTCCTCATATCGTATCCGTAGTGTCCGTGCCGCTGCACGCACGAACGGGGGCTGAACGCCGCGCGCTGCGTAACATTTCCGGGACATGACGCGAAAGCCACAGTATGGCGGCGAACCCGATGCGCGGGGTTGCCGCAGAACGGGGTTTTCAGTAGCCCGGACGATAGTCAAAGAAGGTTACCGGATGCGATTGGTTCTCGCCCAGCCCCGCGGCTTTTGCGCCGGCGTCGTTCGCGCCGTCGAAATCGTCGATCGCGCGCTCGCAATGCACGGTTCGCCGGTCTACGTCCGCCACGAGATCGTCCATAACGCGCACGTCGTCGACAAGCTCAAGGCCAAGGGCGCGATCTTCGTCGAGGAGCTCGACGAGGTCCCC
>JAYTTV010000109.1:0-7877 GCA_043745075.1 Sphingomonadaceae bacterium | reverse complement strand
AACGGATTGCGTGGCCGCTGACGCTGACCGAGTTGAGCGATGCGGGCAGCGGCAAGGTCCCCGACCTGCCGACCCCCGCGGTGAAGATCCTGCTCGATGAACGCGGCACCGCGCTGACGTCGCGCAGCTTCGCCGACCGCCTGGCCGGATGGCGCGACGACGGGATGCGCGAGGCGCGCTTCGTCATCGGTCCGGCCGACGGTCATGGCGAGCTGGCGCGGTCCAATGCCGGCCTGCTGCTCAGTTTCGGCCCGGCGACATGGCCGCATCTCCTTGTCCGGGCGATGCTCGCCGAGCAGCTATATCGTGCGACATCGCTGCTGGCGGGGCATCCTTATCATCGTGATGGCTAGGCGCGGCCGAAATGCTATATTGAGTGTATTGCCGAAGGAATTGCTTATGCTGTCGACCCGCGTCCGACTTGCGCTGACCGCGAGCCTTCTCGTCCTGCTGCCGGCGCCGATGCTTCAGGCGGCACCCGAGACCGACACCAACAAGCGCCTCGACGCGCTGATGGACGTGTTCGAGCGCGTCCGCGCCGATTACGTCGACAAGGTCGACGACAAGAAGCTGATCGAGGGCGCGATCAACGGCATGCTCGCCAGCCTCGACCCGCATTCGAGCTACCTCGACGCGCGCGATTTCGCCAACATGAAGCAGGTCACCGATGGTGAATACGGCGGGCTCGGCCTGACCGTCTCGACCGAGGAGGGCGCGGTCAAGGTCGTCGCGCCGACCGACGACACGCCCGCCGCACGCGCCGGGATCAAGTCGGGCGACTATATCACCCGGATCGACGGCGAGTTGCTGTACGGCGTGACGCTGACCGAGGCTGTCGACAAGATGCGTGGTGCAGCGGGCACGACGATCAAGATCACCGTGATCCGCGAAGGCGCGCCGAAGCCGCTCGAATTCACTCTCAAGCGCGAGATCATCCAGATCAAGCCGGTCAAGTGGGAGGTCAAGGGCGACGCCGGGATCATCCGCATCGCCTCGTTCAGCAAGCAGACCGGCCCCGCGACCAAGGCGGCGATCGCGGGCATCGAGAAGCAGCTCGGCGACAAGCTCGGCGGCTTCGTCGTCGACCTGCGCTCGAACCCCGGCGGCCTGCTCGACCAGTCGATCGAGGTCAGCGACGCCTTCCTCGACCACGGCGAGATCGTGTCGCAGCGCGGGCGGACGAAGAACGACATCCAGCGTTACTACGCGCACAGCGGCGACCTGACCGGCGGCAAGCCCGTCGTCGTCCTGATCGACGAAGGCTCGGCGTCGGCGGCGGAGATCGTCGCGGGTGCGCTGCAGGACCAGCGCCGCGCGATCATCCTCGGCCAGCGCAGCTTCGGCAAGGGGTCGGTCCAGACGCTGATCCCGCTCGACGAGACAAGCGCGCTGCGGCTGACAACCGCGCGGTATTACACCCCGTCGGGCCGGTCGGTTCAGGAAGCGGGGATCGAGCCCGACATCGTCGTACCGCAGTTGAGCGATCCGCTCGCCGCCGACGCCCTGCGTCCGCGACTGCGCGAGGCCGATCTCAAGCGCCACCTGATCAACGAGGTGAAGGCGGGCGACAAGCTGATCGAGACCGACGTCAAGGCCGATCCTCGCTTTGCCGACACGCCCGAGACGCTCAAGAAGAAGGGCGTCACCGACTATCAGATGGACTATGCGGTCAAGCTGATCGGGCGGCTTGCGCCGGGGGCGCCGGTCCAGACCGCCGCGAAGTAACCGGCACCCCTGACCGCGTCGTGCGTTGATCCGGCGCAAGTCGAGGGAGTTGACGATGGCTGACGCACGGGTCGAGCTACCGGGAAGCCACCGCATCGCGCCGGCGGCCAAGCAAGTCGGCCCGACCGCGCCCGATGCGCCGATCGAGGTCAGCGTTTACCTCAAGGATCGCGACGGTGACCCGTTGCTGGACCTGCCGCCCACGTCTGAACCGGGTGCGGCGACCAGGGCACTTTCGAGCCGGGCCGAGATGAGCACGCGCCGCCAAACCGAGACGCGTGGCGACATCGATTGCGTCGTCGCGTTCGCCAAGGCGCACGGGCTGACCGTGGTCGATCAACACGCGGCGCGGCGGCTCGTGACGTTGCGCGGACCGGCGGCGAAGATCGCAGCGGCGTTCGGGACGCACCTCGCCGAATATGACGATGGCACGACCCGTTTCCGTGGCAGGTCAGGCGCACTGACCGTTCCTGCCGACGTTGCGGCGGCGGTGACCGCCGTCCTCGGGCTCGATACGCGACCGATCGCGACCCCGAAGCTGCGGATGTCGATGCCGCATGCGACAAGCGGCTTTCTGCCGAACGCAGTCGGTGCGATTTACGGCTTTCCGTCAGGCGCGACGTCCGGTGCAGGGCAGACGATCGCAATTATCGAACTCGGCGGCGGCTTCATCGCGAGCGACACCAAGGCGGCGTTTGCGGCGATGAAGCTGCCAGTCCCCATTGTCAGCGCGGTCGGTGTGTCGGGCGGCAGTAATTCGCCGACGACCGACCCCAACGCCAACGGCGAGGTCGCGCTCGACATCCAGGTCGCGGGCGGCGTCGCCCCGGGAGCGGCGATCGCGGTGTATTTTGCGCCGAACACATCGCAGGGCTTCGTCGACGCGATCAGCACCGCGGTTCACGACACGACGCACAAGCCGTCGGTGATCTCGATCAGCTGGGGATCAGCCGAGGCGAACTGGACGCAGCAGGCGCTCGACGCGATGACCGCCGCGCTGAAGGACGCTGCCACCGTCGGCGTCACGGTGTTCGCCGCGTCGGGCGATAACCTTGCCACCGACGGTGTGACGGACGGTAAGGCGCACGTCGATTTCCCCGCGTCGAGCCCGTACGTCATCGGCTGCGGCGGCACGCTGCTTCACGCTACCGGCGGCAAGCGCGGGTCCGAGCGGGTGTGGAACAGCAACGGCGGCGGTACAGGCGGCGGCGTCAGTGCGAGCTTTGCCCGCCCCGCTTACCAGAGCGCGGTCAACGTTCCGGCCTCGCCTGTCGCAGCCGGCGGTCGCGGCGTGCCAGACGTCGCCGGCGATGCCGATCCGTCGAGCGGCTACCTCGTCGTCGTTGGCGGCGCGACCCAGCAGATCGGCGGCACCAGCGCGGTCGCGCCGCTATGGGCGGGCCTGATCGCGGCGATCAACGCCAAGGCGAAGCAGCCTGTCGGCTTCATCCATCCATTATTGTACGGCAACGCCGCGCGCTTCCACGACGTCGTTACCGGAAACAACAAGGACGGGAAGGTCGGCTTTTCTGCAGCGAAGGGCTGGGATCCGTGCACCGGGCTCGGCACGCCGATCGGCAGTGCACTGCTGGCCCTGTTCATGAGCTAGCGTCGGCAGTCGCTTTCAGGTCGACGCGGCGCGGGGGCGTGGTAGATGGCGCGGACACCTATAGAGAGGTCCGCACTTGCTTCGCCAGCTTTACGACCGGCTTATCGTCCTCGCCGGCCGCCCGAACGCCGAGCGCTGGCTGGCGCTGGTGGCCTTTATCGACGGTGCACTGTTCACCATCCCGCCCGAGCTCCTCCAGCTGCCGATGTCGATCGCGCAGCCGAAGCGGTCGCTGCGCTATGCGGTGATCGGCGCGGTGGCGTCGGCGGCGGGAGCGGTGGTCGCTTATTATATCGGCGCTTTGCTGTTCAACGCGGTCGCCGATCCGCTGCTGATCTTCCTCCACAAGAAGGCCGAGTTCGATCAGTTTAAGGTCCAGGTCGCGGGCAACGCCGCGCTATGGCCGGTCGCGTTCCTGCTCGCGCCGATGCCGGCGGCGGTCGCGGCGGGGAGCGTCCACCTCGGGCTGGCGGGGGCTTTGCTCGCCTCGATCGTCGGACGCGGGGGGCGCTTCCTCATAGTCGCCCTGCTACTCCGCCAGTTTGGGACGGCGGCGCAGCACTTCATCGAGCATCATTTCCACTGGGTCGCGATCGTCTGCCTGTTGTTGCTGACCGCCTTCGTCGTGGTCCGCTATGCGCTCTAAGGAAGCCGCCAACGCGCTCGTCCTCGTCGGCAGCACCGCGCTGCTCGGCGGGGCGCTCGCGTTCCAGTATATCGGCCATCTCGCGCCGTGCGAGATGTGCCTGTGGCAGCGCTGGCCGCATGTCGCGGCGCTCGCTCTCGGGCTGGTCGCGTGGGCGCTGCGGAGCAATCGCGCGGTCGTCGCCCTCGCCGCACTCGCGGTGCTGACGACGGCGGGCATCGGTTATTTCCACGCCGGGGTCGAGTATCACTGGTGGGCCGGGCCGCAGGCGTGCACCGCCGCCGGGCTGGCTGCGGGCCCCGACTTCATCACCGCCGCGCTGGCGACGCCGATGATCCGCTGCGATGCGGCGGCGTGGACGCTGTTCGGCATCTCGATGGCGGGCTACAACGCCTTGTTCTCGACCCTGATCGGAGGCGTTGCGTTGTGGCTGGTGAGACCGTCGAGCAGATGATCCGGGTCGACCACGCCGGCGAATATGGCGCGGCGCGGATTTACGCTGGACAGCTTGCGGTGATGGGCAACCGCGCCGCCGTCGCCCCCGAGATCGGGCGGATGAAGGCGCAGGAGGCGCGCCACCTCGCGGTGTTCGACCGGCTGATCGTCGCGCGGCGGGTGCGTCCGACCCTGCTTCACCCGCTGTGGCACGTCGCCGGCTATGCGCTGGGGGCGGCGACCGCTCTGCTCGGGCCCGACGCCGCGATGGCGTGCACGGTCGCGGTCGAGACCGAGATCGACCGCCACTACCAGTCGCAGCGCGACGCGCTCGCCGACGGCAAGGGCGGCGACATCGATCCCGAGCTTGCCGCCCACATCGCCGACTTCCAGGCCGAGGAGGTCGAGCATAAGGAGACCGCGAGCGCGATGGGCGGGACCGGCTTCCCGGTCATGTCGGCGGTGATCCGGGCGGGCTGCCGGGTGGCGATTGCCCTGACCAAGCGGGTCTGAACCACGCCAGGCTGCGATCGATCGCTACCTTCCGAAAGTTCGCCGAACCCTCGCCCCGGTCGGATCCATCGCAAAGGTCACAACAAGTTCACACAAAACGACAGTATATTTCGCTTTCACGCTTTCTGCGAAATGCGCGACGATGATGCACAATTGAGAAAAAAACGTGCTGCCCAATGGCGCAGGGCAGGCTAGCCTAGGTCGCACCCTGTAGGACAGAGCTGAGGCGTGATGCCGCGGATTAATTATGCCCGTAGCCACTTTGTCGGCTGGGCGACCAGATTGAACCGGTCCGCAATGGCCGCCAGCTCAGATCAGCCCGAGCGCTGCGATCAGACGACAGTCGATCACGCAGCCCCGTCCCCGTTGCGCCGCGAGCCAGCCGCCGATGCCGTCGAGCGGCACGACGTGGACGGTGATGTCCTCCCCCGCGACGCCCCCGCCGGAGCCGGTTCGCGTCAGCCCGCTCGCCCGGAACAGCGTGAACATCTCAGACGACATCCCCGGCGACGTCGCGAAGTCACCGACCCGCTCCCAGCTGCTCGCGCTGAAGCCAGTTTCCTCGTCGAGTTCGCGCGCTGCGGCCGCGGCAGCGTCGAAGTCGCCGTCGTCGCCGATCAGCCCAGCGGGAAGCTCGATCGTCGGTCTGCCGAGCGCACGACGGAGTTGCTCGACGAGCACGATCTCGCGCGCGTCGGTCACCGCAAGGATCACCGCCGCGCCCATCCCGCCGACGCGCGCAGCATACTCCCACGTCCCATCGCGGCGGACTTCGAGGTATTTGCCGCGCCAGAGAAGGTCGCCCATCGCATTTCCGTCGTCGTTGAAGACCATGGATAGCAGCTCACCCCATGATTCGTTCCGCGATCCATGCTAGACGCGCCTCAGTCTAAGCGGGGGAAGCGCGATGGATTTACCGGCAAGCCTGATCGACGGCGTCGCCAAACTCGCGCAACTCGGCGGCATTGGCGTCGGCATGGCGGTGTTCCTGTTCGCCTTTCTCCTCGTCTGGCGCGGTCAGCCGGTCGACCCGGGGCTTGCCGCATTCCGCATGCGCGCGCTGACCCTCGGCGCCGCGTTCGCGCTCGTTGCCCTGCTGATCTCGCTCGCGCAGTTCACCATTGGGCAGGGCGCACCAGCCGGGCCGGGCCGCATGACGGTGACCTTCTCGCCCAGCTTCGCCACCGAAAACCTGCCGACGCCAGCGATGCGCCTGCTCGACGCGAGCGGGGGTGCCGCCGTGGTCGAGGACACGCCGTTCGACGTCGCATCCGGAGCGACGCTCAAGATTAGCGCCGATAATCTGATCGAACAGGCGCGCAGCCTGCAACAGGTCAAGGCAACGGCGCAGAACCTCGCGGCGAGCAACGGCCAGCTCGTCGCGGCGCTGAGTGCGGCCCCCGCGGCGCCCGTGGTTCAGTCGTCGGCGCCTGCGCCCGCGCCCGGCGCGCCGGCCCCCGCGCCGAACGCTCCGGCTCCCGCGAACCCGCATCTGATCGCCCCGTCGGAGCTGCTCAAGCTGCGCAGCGCGCAGATCGCGATCACCGCCAACCTCCAGCGCGGCAACTACGCCGCCGCCGCATCGACCTCGAACCGGCTGTCGCAGGTCGTCATCGGCGGCCAGACTTTTGCGGTCGGGACACCGAAGCCCCAGCCGTGATCGTCTAACGGTTCTTCCGCCCCTCGATCAGCGTCTCGACCACCCCCGGGTCGGCCAGCGTCGACGTATCGCCCAGCGCGCCGAAGTCGTTCTCCGCGATCTTGCGCAGGATCCGCCGCATGATCTTGCCCGACCGCGTCTTCGGCAGTGCCGGGGTGATGTGGAGGTGGTCGGGGGTGGCGATCGGGCCGATGATCGTCCGGACGCTCGCGCGGAGTTCGGCGAGGAGCGCGTCGGAGCATTCGATCCCGGCGATCAGCGTGACGTACGCGTACAGCCCCTGCCCCTTGATGTCGTGCGGGAAGCCGACGACCGCCGCCTCGGCGACTTGGGGGTGCGCGACGAGCGCGCTTTCGACTTCGGCGGTGCCGAGGCGGTGGCCGCTGACGTTGATGACGTCGTCGACCCGCCCGGTGATCCACCAGTAGCCGTCGTCGTCGCGACGTGCGCCGTCGCCGGTAAAGTACAACCCCTTGTAGGTGCTGAAATATGTCTCGGCGAAGCGGGCGTGGTCGCCGTAGAGCGTCCGCGCCTGACCCGGCCAGCTTCGGGTGATGACGAGGTTGCCGCTCGCCGCACCGTCGATGAACTTGCCTTCGGCGTCGACGAGCGCGGGCTCTACTCCGGGGAGCGGCAGCGTTGCCGATCCGGGCTTGAGCGGCGTCGCGCCGGGGAGCGGTGAAATCAGGATCCCGCCGGTTTCGGTCTGCCACCACGTATCGACGATCGGCAGTTGGCCCTTGCCGACGACGCGATGGTACCAGCCCCATGCCTCGGGGTTGATCGGCTCGCCGACCGAGCCAAGCAGGCGGAGCGACGACAGGTCGTGTGCCTCGACAGGCGCGTCGCCGTCGCGCATCAGTGAGCGGAGCGCCGTCGGCGCGGTGTAGAAGACGTTGACCTTGTGGCGCGCGATGATCGCCCAGAACCGCCCGGAGTCGGGGAAGGTCGGGACGCCTTCGAACATCAGCACCGTCGCCCCCGCCGACAGCGGGCCGTAGACGGTGTAGCTGTGCCCGGTGACCCAGCCGACGTCGGCGGTGCACCAGAAAACTTCGCCGGGGCGATAATTGAAGACGAGGTCGAAGGTCAGGTTCGCCCACAACAGGTAGCCGCCGGTGGTGTGGAGGACGCCCTTCGGCTTGCCGGTCGACCCCGACGTATAGAGCAGGAACAACGGGTCCTCGGCTCCCATCGGCTCGGGGGTGCACGTTGCGGGGACGGCGTTCTTGAGATCGTGCCACCAATGGTCGCGTTCGGGGTGCATCGTCACCGCCGCGCCGGTGTGG
>JAYTTV010000108.1:0-2052 GCA_043745075.1 Sphingomonadaceae bacterium | reverse complement strand
GTGCCGATCGCCTGCGCCGCCTCCCAGATCATCCCCTCCTGGACGTTGATCTGCGCCATCAGGTGCTGGAACTTCGCCTCGTCGAAGCGCTTGCCGGTGCGGTTCTCGAGGAGGGCGATGAGGTCGCGCATCTCCGCTACCATCAGGGCAATGCGGTCGGGGTCATAGACGCTGCGCCAGTCGGTCCGCGACCGGGCGAACCAGCCGGGGTCCTTATGCTCCCACGCCGGGGCCTCCATCGGAAAGAACTCGCTGCCCAGCGCCGCCGCCCACTGGGTGAAGACGTGCTGGATGCAATCGCACGTCATCCGGGCGACGAGGACCGCCGGCTTCGGCAGCCCCCCCCACGGCGCGGTGGCGGGGTCGTTGGCGAGGGTGCAGGCGAGGCCGAGCGAGCAATATTTGCAGGCGTTCTCAGGATAGCCGTGCTTCGTCATGACGTCGAAATAGCGCCCCGACAGCTGCTTCGCCGAGATATACGCCGCCCACCACTGGTTCGTGACAATCGGGATGTCCATCGCGTGGAAGATCTCGTGCGGGGTGTCGGCCTGGACGATGGCATAGGGCTCGCCGTCGTCGACGACGCGACGCTTGAGATCGGCACCGAACTGTTTTTGGTACGCGTTCGCAGCACCGGTGCTGGCGAGCATCTTGTGGCTGCGCCGCCCGGTCTCGTGGTCGTCGCGTTCGCCCGATGAGCCGCTCACTTGAAAACTCCTGCCGCTTCGAGTTCGGCGATGCGCGCGTCGGACAGGCCCGAAATCTCGCGCGCCACCCAATGCGCGTGCTCGCCGATCCGCGGCGCCCGGAACGGGACGAAGCGGTCGCGCGAGAAGGCGATCGGTGTCGCCATGTGGCCGAACGCCCCAAGCAGCGGGTGATCGAGCTCGACCAGCGCCCCCCGCCCGGCGAGCTGCGGGTCGCGCTCGATCATGTCCTCGGCATCCTGGACGACGCCGCACGCGATCCCGGCGGCCTGGAGTTCGGCGGCGATGGCATGATCGTCGCGCACCGCCGTCCAGCCGGCGATATCGGGGCCGGTGATCGCCTCGAGCCGCGCGCGGTCCTCGTCCGAAAACAGGCTGATCGCCACCCAGCGGTCGTCGCCCGCAGCGGGGAAGACGTCCTGAAACATGACGCGGGGGTCGGCATTGCCCGCTCGCTGCGGACGCTCGCCGGCGCGTGCCGCTGCGAGGGCATCGCGCATCTGCTGAACACAGATCTCGTACATCGACGCGTCGACGTGGCAGCCGCGCCCGGTCTCGCGGCGATACTGCAGCGCGGCGGCGGTGCAGGCGGCCATGACGTATGGGACAATGACGTCACCGTAAGGCACTGCGCCGGGAATGACGGGGTCGCGGTCGGGCCAGCCGGTGAGATAGGTCCGGCCCGACAGCGCGCCGCCGGTCCCGTCGACGCCCCACTCCTGCGCCATCGGCCCGGTCTGGCCGTAGACGCTGCCCGAGATCATGATAATCCCCGGGTTGCGCGCGGCGAGGCTGGCGTAGTCAAGCCCCAGCTTCGCCATCGTCCCCGGGGAGAAATTCTCGACGACGATGTCAGCCCAGTCGATCAGCGGGTCGAGCACCTCGCGAGCGGCGGGCGCCTTGAGGTCGAGCGACAGGCTGCGCTTCGAGGTGTTGAGGTGGGCGAACCACGGCTTGTCGTCGAGCTCGCCGGCTTGCGAGGCAGCGACCTGGACGTCCATCCGCGACAGGTCGGGCCGCGATCGTGTCTCGATCTTGACGACGTCGGCACCGAGGTCGCCGAGCGTCTTGGTCGTCATCGACCCGACCAATGCCCAGGCGAAATCGAGAATGCGGACCCTGGCGAGCGGCCCGGGCCGTTCACTGGCATGGACCGCCGGGGCGCCGGCGGGGGCCCCTTCAGTCAGCGTGGCGAAGCGCGCGGTCAGGCCGTCGGGGGTGTCGAAGAACTTGCGCGCGGCGAGATGCTGGTCGGCCAGAACGTCGGACGGCTCGTTGACGACGCAGGCGTTGATCCCGCGGGCATGGCCCTCGACGGCAATATCTCTCTTCGACCGCGTGACGA
>JAYTTV010000107.1:0-29050 GCA_043745075.1 Sphingomonadaceae bacterium | reverse complement strand
GCCGCGGCATCACCGTCAACTGCGTCGCCCCTGGGTTCATCGCGTCGCCGATGACCGAGGCGCTGAGCGAGGCGCAGACTGCCGCGCTCACCACGCGCATTCCGGCCGGACGGCTGGGAGCCGGGGCCGACGTTGCCGCGGCGGTCGCCTACCTCGCCAGTCGCGAGGCCGGTTACGTCACGGGGGCAACCCTCCACGTCAACGGCGGCATGGCGATGCTCTGACACTTCCCTCTCCCGCTTGCGGGAGAGGGCGAGAGACGCGCCCATAGGCGCGGCCCGGGGTGAGGGTGTCGGCCCGAACGACCACACCGCCCGAGTGAGCCGCTCGTCCGGGCGCCTCCCGAGTAAGTCGCTGGCCGATCCATATCCCTGCGCTTACCCTCCCCCCATGTCCCGCGTTCGCCGCACCATCAGCCCCCACGCCGCGCCCCTCCGCACGGCCGCGACCGACGCCGAAACCGCCCTCTGGGCCGAACTCCGCGACCGCCGCTTCATCGGCTGGAAGTTCCGCCGCCAGCACAGCATCGGGCCATACATCGCCGATTTCGCCTGCATCGCCGCCCGGCTGGTGATCGAGCTGGACGGCAGCCAGCATGTCGATGCGGCGGCGTACGACGAACGGCGGACGGTGCTGCTCACGGCCGACGGGTGGCGTATCCTGCGCTTCTGGAATGCCGAGGTGTTTACCAAGCTCGATCAGGTGCTTGGGATGGTCGAAGCCGAGCTGCGGGTGCGCGGTGGCGGACACCCTCACCCCGGGCCGGCGCTATAGCGCCGTCTCTCGCCCTCTCCCGCAAGCGGGAGAGGGAAGTTCGCCTCGGCGCTTTGCGCCTCTCGCCCAAGTAGGAGAGGGAAGTCTTGTCACCGCCGCCATGCGCCGCTATCGCAATCGCCAAGGCTGAACGCCACGCCAATTGGAGAGGGTATCCCATGACCGATGTTGCCGACCGCGTTAAGAAGATCGTCGTCGAGCATCTTGGTGTCGAGGCCGACAAGGTTACCGAGGATGCCAGCTTCATCGACGATCTCGGGGCCGACAGCCTCGACACGGTCGAACTCGTCATGGCGTTCGAGGAGGAATTTGGCGTCGAAATCCCCGATGACGCCGCCGAGAAGATCCTGACCGTCAAGGATGCGATCGGCTTCATCGAGACGCATGCCAAGGCGTGAGGACCGGTTGATCAGGCCGACAGTGGCCCGCGCGACGGCTCTCCGCAGTGGCGGAGGGCCGTTTTGCGTAGAGGCCCCGGGGATGCTGATCGGCACCACGAGGGGCGATATGGTTTGGGGAGGAACACGATGCGTCGTGTCGTGATTACCGGCGTCGGCATGGTCACCCCGCTCGGGGCGAATGTCGAGACCGTCTGGGCGAACATCCTTGCGTCGAAGTCGGGCGCGGGGCGGATCACGCGCTTCGACGCGACCGACTACGCGTGCCAGATCGCGATGGAGGTCAAGCACGGCGACGGCACCGGCGACACCTTCGACCAGACCAAGCGGATCGATCACAAGGTCCTCCGCCAGGTCGATCCGTTCATCATCTTCGGCATCGATGCCGCTGGCCAGGCGCTCGAAGATGCCGGGCTGACCGACATGACCGAGGAGGAGCGCTACCGCGCCGGTTGCATGATCGGCTCGGGCATCGGCGGGCTGCCGGGGATCGAGAAGGAGTCGATCGTCCTCCACGAGCGGGGTCCGCGCCGCGTCTCGCCGCACTTCGTCCACGGGCGGCTGATCAACCTGATCTCGGGTCAGGTCAGCATCAAATACGGGCTGATGGGGCCGAACCATGCGGTCGTCACCGCCTGCTCGACCGGCGCGCATGCGATCGGCGACGCGGCGCGGCTGATCGCGTTGGACGATGCCGACGTCATGCTCGCGGGCGGGTCGGAGGGGGCGATCTGCCCGCTCGGCATCGCCGGGTTCAGCCAGGCGAAGGCCTTGGCGACCAGCTTCAACGACGAGCCGACCCGCGCCAGCCGCCCGTACGACCGCGACCGCGACGGCTTCGTCATGGGCGAGGGCGCGGGCATCGTCTGCCTCGAGGAATACGAGCGGGCCAAGGCGCGCGGCGCGACGATCTACGCCGAGGTCATCGGCTACGGGCTGACCGGCGACGCCTACCACGTCACCGCGCCCCAGCCCGAAGGATCGGGGGCGTTCCGCTCGATGCAGATGGCGCTGAAACGGGCCGGGCTCGACCCGTCCGACATCGACTATATCAACGCCCACGGCACCTCGACGATGGCCGACGAGATCGAGCTCGGCGCGGTCCGGCGTGTGTTCGGCAGCGCGATCGAGACGGTCAGCATCTCGTCGACCAAGTCGGCGATCGGCCATCTGCTCGGTGGGGCCGGGGCGGTCGAGAGCATCTTCTGCGCTCTGGCGATGCGCGACCAGATCGCGCCGCCAACGCTCAATCTCGACAACCCGTCGCCGGGCTGCGAGGGGATCGACCTCGTTCCGCACGTCGCCAAGCCGCGACGGATTCGCGCGGTCCTCAACAACAGCTTCGGCTTCGGCGGGACCAACGCGACGCTCGTCCTGCGCTCGGTATGAGGCGGTGAGCAGCCGGGGAACGCGAGCGGCTCAGGCCTTTATCGTCCTGCTGCTGGTCATCGGCGTCCCGCTGTTCGTCGCGCCGTGGTGGAGCTGGGGCAAGCACGGGATCCAGACCCGCGACGTCGTCATACCCGCCGGCACTACGCTCGCCGGGGCTGCCGCGCGCCTGACTGACGCCGACGTCATCAGTTCGGAGGGGCAGTTCCGCCTGCTCGCGCGGATGTTCGGCAAGCCCGAGCCGATCCGTGCCGGGGTCTATCGCTTCACCGAAGGCATCGGCTGGGGTGATTATCTGCGCCAGATGCAGCGCGGCGACGTCATCGCGCTGCGCGTGACGATCCCCGAGGGGATGCCGTCGGTGCTCGTCCGCGACCGGCTGCTGGCGAACGCCAAGCTGACCGGGCCGGTCGACGTCCCGGCGGAGGGGTCGGTGCTGCCCGATACCTACGACTTCCAGGTCGGCTCGACCCGCGCCGCCGCGGTGACGCACATGCAGGCGGCGATGGCGGCCGAACTGGCGACGTTGTGGAAGGCGCGGACCCCGGCGACGGTGGTCAAGACCCCCGCCGAGGCGATCACGCTCGCGTCGATCGTCGAGAAGGAGACCGGCGTTGCGGCTGAGCGGCGGCTGGTCGCCGGGGTCTATTCGAACCGGCTGCGGACGGGGATGAAGCTCGATGCCGATCCGACGGTGATCTACCCGATCACCCAGGGCAAGCCGCTCGGGCGCCGGATCCTGCGGTCTGAGCTCAACCGCGACACCGGCTACAACACCTACCTCAAGCCGGGCCTGCCGAAGGGGCCGATCGCCAATCCCGGGCGCGCGTCGATCGCCGCCGTCCTCGATCCGGCCCCGACCAAGGCGCTGTACTTCGTCGCCGACGGCAAGGGCGGGCATGTCTTCGCGACGACGCTCGCCGAGCAGAATGCCAACGTCGCCAAGTGGTTCGCGATCCGCCGCGCGCGCGGCGAGATGTGAGCCAGGCCGCGCGCCGCAAGCCGCGGCCGGGCGCGGCACGCCGCCCGCGATCCGCGCCGGTCCGCTCGCCCGCGCGGCGCATCGCGGGCGGGGTCGCGCGCGTCGCCGGCTTCGGCCTGCTGCTCTATTTCGGCGGCTTCGTCTGGTTCGTCGCGACGCGGCCCGGTGGAGCCCCGATCGACGAGCCGACCGACGCCGTCGTCGTCCTCACCGGCGGCCCGGGACGGCTGGCGCGCGGGGCGGCGGTGCTCGCGGCGGGCAGTGCCAAGCGGATGCTCGTCTCCGGCGTCGGCGAGGGCGTCAGCCGCGCGGCGCTCGCGGCGTCGGTCGATGCGCCGCCGAAGCGCTTCGCGAACCTCGTCGACCTTGGCTATCAGGCGGTCGATACGCGGTCGAACGCGGTCGAGACGACGGCGTGGGTCGGGCGGCACGGCTACACCTCGCTGCGGCTGGTTACGTCGTCGTCGCATATGCGGCGGGCGCGGCTCGAACTCGCGCTCAACCTGCCGTCGTCGGTCCGGATCGTCGAGGACGGCGTCGCCGGCGGCAGTCCGGTCGGCATCGCCCGCGAGTTCAACAAATACCTCCTCCGCCGCGCCGCGCTCGCGCTGGGGGCGGCATGATCGCGCTGCTCCGGTCGAGCGTCTTCGCGCTGTTCTTCTATCTCGGCTCGGTGCCGATCGTCGTCACTGCGGTGCTCGTCGGGTTCGTCGCCCCGGCAGCGGTGATCCCGGTCGCGCGGCTGTGGTCGGGCTGGTTCGCGCTGACGACGCGCTGGCTGCTCGGCATCCGCTGGCGGATCGAGGGGACGGTGCCCGACCACGCCGGGCTCGTCGCGATCAAGCACCAGTCGAATTACGAGACGATCCTCGTCCTGTGGCTGTTCCGGCGTCCCGCGGTCGTACTCAAGGCCGAGCTTCTCGGCATCCCGGCATGGGGCGCCGCGGCGCGCGCGCATGGCGTCATCCCGGTCGACCGGGCGGGAGCGGCGACGGCGTTGCGGGCGATGCTCAAGGCGGCCAATCTCGCCAAGGCGGCCGATCGCCCGGTGGTGATCTTCCCCGAGGGCACGCGGACCGCGATCGGCACCGCGCCCGAACTCCGCGCCGGGCTTGCGGGCCTGTACCGCGCGCTCAAGCTGCCGCTGGTCCCGATCGCGTGTGATTCGGGGCGCTGCTGGCCGAAGGGCTTCGTCAAGCACGCCGGGGTCGTCACCTTCGTCGTCGGCGAGGCCATCCCCGCCGGGCTCGACCGCCCCGCGATCGAGGCACGGGTCCACACCGCGATCAACGCGTTGAACCCGGCATGAGACGCGTTCCCCTCTGGCTGACGATCGTCCCGCTCGCGCTCGGCGTCGCGGTGTACTGGCATTATTGGTCGGGGTGGCGCGACACGCTCCGCGCCGATCTTGCCGCGGTTGTGCCCGGCGCGACGGTGAGCATCGGCGGCTTCCCGTACCGGATGGAGGGGACCGCCGCCGCGCCCGCGATCACCCTCAGCGGCGCGGTCAAGACCTCGCTGCGGGCGGCGAGCGCGATCGTCAACCGCGGGCCGTGGCAGCGCGACCTCACGGTGATCCGCACCGCCAACCCCGAGGTCGACGTGTCGATCCCGGCGCTGCGCGATGTCGCCGCGCACCTCACCGCGACGTCGGCGGTCTCGAGCCTCCACGTCGCCGCCGGGGTGGTCGTCCGCCAGTCGAACGTCTTTGCCGCCGCCCGCGCGACGACCGGACTGTTCAACGCACCGGTCACCGCCGACAGCTTCGAGGTCCACCTGCGCGAAACCCGCGCGCGGTCGAACGAGGCGTGGGCGGCGACCCCGCCGCAGCAGGCCGAGGTCGTGCTGGCCGGGACCGGGGTGCGGATCGGGCAGGGGGTGCCGCTGACGCTCGCCGCCGACTTCGGCATCACCGCGACGTCGCGGCTGCGCGACTATGCCGGCTGGGCGGCGGGGGGCACGGTCGAGGTGCATTCGCTAACGCTCGCCGATGCGAGCGGCGAGGTGCTGGCGATGAAGGCGAGCGGCGTCCCGGTGGACGGGACGCTGCGCCTGACGGGGACGATCACCACGGTCTGTCCGGCGAGCGTCGCCGCCGCCTTCGCTGCGACCCGGGCGCCGGTCGAGCAGCGGCTGCGCAACCCGGTGCGGCTGGCGTTCGGCGGCGTGCCGGGGGCGTTCACCGTCGCCGCGCCACCGCCAGGCGCGCCGACCGCGGTCCGCGCGCAGCTCCCGCCGTGTCCGCTCCTGCGCTAGTTCTTGAGCCGCCAGCCCGACTTGAGCAGGCGAAACGCAAGTGCCCACAAAGCGACGTCGACGACCAGCAACACGATCGCGCCCTGTCCCGCGAGCCCGTCGGAGACCCCGATGAAGCCGTAGCGGAAGCCGTCGATGATGTAGAAGAACGGGTTGGCGTGGCTCAGCGTCCGCATCACCGGCGACACCCGGTCGATCGCGTAGAACGTGCCCGACAGCAACGTCAGCGGCTGGACGATGAAATTGGTCACCGCGGCGGCATGGTCGAACTTGTCGGCCCAGATGCCGGTGAGGATACCGAGCAATGCCAGCATCACCGCCCCCATCGTCCCGAAATAAAGGACGATCGGGAGGTTGTTGATCGGCACGTCGACGCCCGGCGCGATTAGCATGATGACGTAGATCGCGCTGCCGACCAGCCACGCCCGCGTCACCGCCCCGCCGACCCACGCCACGAGCAGCTCGCTCGACGACAATGGCGGCATCAGCACGTCGACGATCGTCCCCTGGATCTTGCCGATCAACAGCGACGACGAGGTGTTGGCGAAGCTGTTCTGGATCATCCCCATGACGATCAGCCCGGGGCCGAGGAAGTCGGCGTACGGCACGCCCATCACATTGGTCCGCGCCCGGCCCAGCGCGAGCGCGAAAATGACGAGGAAAAGCAGCGTCGTAATCGCCGGGGCCCACACCGTCTGGAGCTGGACCTTGAAAAAGCGGCGGACTTCCTTCAAATAGAGGGTCTGCAGGCCCTGCCAGTTGACTCCCGGAATTACGGTCACACCGGGTTCGCGGGCGACTCCCGGCAAGGTGGTTTTATCGAGCATGGCTCGCTTTAGCGCGCGGGCCCTATCCGCCGCAAGGTGGACCGACTGCTCTCTCGCGTTCGCGCGGGCAACGAAGGAATAGCTCTCCCCATGTCATGGACCGACGAACGCATCGCTTTGCTCCGTACGAGCTGGGAATCGGGGATGACCGCGAGCCAGATCGCCGAAGCGCTCGGCGAGGGCGTCACCCGTAACGCCGTCATCGGCAAGGCGCACCGCCTCGGCCTCGAAGCCCGCCCGTCGCCGGTCAAGGTCGGTGAGATCGTTGAGGATATGGTCGACGGCGTCGTCGCAGCGGTCGAAGGCGTCGTCGGCGCGGCTGGTGACGCGATCGCCGCAGTCATCGCTCCGCGCCCCGCGCCGAAGCGCCCCGCCCGCCCGGTCGCCCCGGCCAAGCCGGCGAAGACGACGTTGCTCGACCTGAGCGAGAAGGTCTGCAAATGGCCGATCGGTCACCCGGGCGAAACCGACTTCCACTTCTGCGGCAAGCCCTCGCAGGCGAGTTTCCCGTATTGCACCGAGCATTGCGCGATCGCGTACCAGGCGCAGCTTCCCCGCCGCGACCGGTCAAGGCCGCCCCCGCCGGTGATGCCGGGGATGGGTCCAAGAAGGTAAGGCGTAGCGCGGCCGAAAGCAGCGAAGCGAACGCCCTCCGCGTTCGTTAGCAGCGCGCGGACTCGCGCAAGCCCGGCCGGCGGGGCGGCGGCGCTTACGCCACCGAACCCGTCCGACGAAGACACGGGCTTTGCCCGTGCCTTTCAACCTCCCCGCCCCCTAGATCCGCTCCTTAACATACCGCCCCGGCGCATCCTCGATCGCCTTGAGCGCCCCGTCCCCCGGCACCCGTGCCGCGACCTGCGCCCCCGACCTCGGCGTCAGCCACGCCAGCCAATCCGGCCACCAGCTGCCCTTCGTCTCGACCGCGCCTTCGACGAACTCCGCGAGCGTCGGCGGCAGCGCGTCGTTGGTCCAATACTGGTATTTCTTGAGCGAAGGCGGGTTGACCACGCCGGCGATGTGCCCCGACCCGGCGAGGATGAAGCGCTTCGGGCCGGCGAAGACCTGCGTCATCTTGTAGACCGACTTCGCCGGGGCGATGTGGTCGTCGCGGCCCGACTGGATGTAGCTCGGCGTCGTGACCGTCGACAGGTCGATCGGGACGCCTGCGACACTGATTCCGCCGGGTTTGACCAGCAGGTTGTCGCGGTACATGTCCTTGAGGTAGCTCAGGTGCCAGCACGCCGGGACGTTGGTCGCGTCGCTGTTCCAGTAGAGCAGGTCGAACGGGAAATAGTCCTTCCCGAGCAGGTAGTTGTTGACGACATAGCCCCAGATCAAATCGTTCGAGCGGAGCATGTTGAACGTCGTCGCCATCGCGCGGCCGTCGGTATAGCCGGTCGCGGCGCTGTTCTTCTCGACCGTCGCGAGGCTGGCCTCGTCGACGAAGATGCTGAGGTCGCCCGCGTCGGCAAAGTCGATCTGCGCGGTGAAGAAGGTCGCGCTCGACACCTTCGCCGCCTCGCCCTTGGCCTCGAGCAGCGCGAGCGTCGCCGCAAGCACCGTCCCCGCGACGCAATAGCCAATGACGTTGACGCTCTCCGCGCCCGTCGCGTCGAGCACCCGCGCGATCGCCGTCAGCTGCCCCTCGGCGACGTACGAATCGAGCGTGACGTCGGCGGTGGTGGCGTCGGCGTTCTTCCACGACACGACGAACACCGTCAGCCCCTGCTCGACCGACCAGCGGATGAAGCTTTTCTCGGGCGTGAGGTCGAGGATGTAGAACTTGTTGATCCACGGCGGGAAGATCACCAGCGGCGTCGCGAACACCGTCGCGGTCGTCGGCGCGTACTGGATCAGCTGGAACAGCCGGTTCTCGAAGACGACCTTGCCCGGGGTCGCGGCGACGTCGCGCCCGACCGCGAAGGCGGTCTCGTCGGTCATCCGCATCCGCCCGCGCTGCATATCGTCGAGCATGTGCTCCAACCCCTTGAGCAGATTGTCGCCGCCGCTCGCCTCGGTCGCGGCGAGCACCTCGGGGTTGGTCAGCGGGAAGTTTGCGGGGCTCATCGCGTCGACGATCTGGCGGGTGTGGAACAGCGCCTTGGCCTTGGCGTGCGGGTCGAGCCCATCGAGGTCGCCGGTCGCCTTCATCACGAAATCCGACGCCAGCAGGTACGATTGCCGGATGAAGTCGAACACCGGCTGTTCATGCCACGCGGCGGCGGCGAAGCGCTTGTCGGCAACCTTCGCGACCGGGCTGTCGGCGGGGGTGCCGGTGAGGAATGCGGTCCACAGCGCCATGCTGTCGGTCATGAACTTCAACTGCGCCGTCATCAGCTTCGCCGGGTCGGCGGCAGCGGCGGCGGCCATCGCGGTCCACGTCGCCGCCAGCCCGAGCGGGTCCTCGGCGGCAAGCGGCTTGCCCGCCTGCGCCGCGACGAACGCCTGCATCATCGCCTGCCCGCGCGTCAGGGCGTCGGTCCACCGGGCGAGGTGGCGGGGGTCGGTCTGGTCGATCGTCATATTCATTCCCCAGTTGCGCGTCGCGGACGGTTCGCCAAGCCGCTTTGCGCGCTCAATTCACCGGTATATAGCAACGCTTGCTCCGCGACACTGACGCCGGGAGCTGAGGGAGCAATGATTATGATCAAGACGATGTTCGCTTTCGGTGCCTTGACGCTGGCAGTCGCTGCCCCCGCAGCGGCGCAGATGGCAGCGGGCGCGCTTCCCAAGTGCTCGGCGACGGTTCGCGACTCGTGCGACCAGGGCGCGAACAATCCCAAGGCGATGACCGCCGAGCAGGCGATGAAGTCGGGCGGAGTCGGTGATCGTGCCGATGACGGCTCGGCCAAGTCGATGCCGATGGCCGCCAAGCCGATGATGCACCACAAGAAGCATCACATGATGAAGAAGATGACGACCACGACGACGACCAGCGACGCACCCGCGAGCGACGCCACGCCCAAGTAACCCTCATCCCCGGCCCGGTCACGGCCGGGCCGGGAGACGACCATGACCGACGAGTTCTACCGCATCCGCCGCCTGCCGCCGTACGTCTTCGCCGAAGTCAACGCAATGAAGGCAGCGGCGCGGGCGCGGGGCGAGGACATCGTCGACCTCGGCATGGGCAACCCCGACTCGCCGCCGCCCGCGCACGTCATCGCCAAGCTCGCCGAGGTCGCGGCGAAGCCCGACGCGCACGGCTATTCGGCGTCGAAGGGCATCCCCGGGCTGCGAAAGGCGCAGGCGGCGTATTATGCGCGCCGCTTCGGCGTCGACGTCGACCCCGAGACCGAGGTCGTCGTCACGCTCGGCTCGAAGGAAGGTCTGGCGAACCTCGCGCAGGCGATCACCGCACCGGGTGACGTCATCCTCGCGCCGAACCCGTCGTATCCGATCCACATGTTTGGCTTCATCATCGCCGGCTGCACGATCCGCTCGATCCCGGCGTCGCCGGGGCCCGACTTCTTCGTCAAGCTCGAGCACGCGATGCGCTACACCGTGCCCAAGCCGACGGTGCTGGTGATGGGTTATCCGTCGAACCCGACCGCCGAGACGGTCGACCTCGCTTTCTACGAACAGGTCGTCGCCTTCGCCAAGGCGCATAATATCTGGGTGATCAGCGACCTCGCCTACGCCGAGATCTACTTCGACGGGCCGCCGACGCCGTCGATCCTGCAGGTGCCGGGGGGCAAAGATGTCGCCGTCGAGTTCACCTCGATGTCGAAGACCTACTCGATGGCGGGATGGCGGATCGGCTTCGCGGTCGGCAACAAGACGCTGATCGCGGCGCTGACCCGGGTCAAGTCGTACCTCGATTACGGTGCGTTCACGCCGATCCAGGCGGCGGCGGTCGCGGCATTGAACGGTCCGCAGGATTGCATCGCCGAACATCGCGCGCTGTACCGCCACCGCCGCGACGTGCTGATCGAAAGCTTCGGGCGCGCTGGCTGGGACATCCCGGTGCCGCGCGCGAGCATGTTCGCGTGGACCCCGATCCCGCCCGCGCTCGCGCACCTCGGCAGCCTTGAATTCACCAAGCAGCTCCTGACCCACGCACAGGTCGCGGTCGCCCCCGGCACCGGTTTCGGCGAGGAGGGCGAGGGCTTCGTCCGCATCGCGCTGGTCGAGAACGAGCATCGCATCCGCCAGGCGGCGCGCGGCGTGAAACGCTACCTCCAGTCGATGGGCGTCAACACCGGCGCGAAGAAGGCGGGCTGAGCCGGCGACGGCGCGCCTCGGGGGACAGTGGATGCAAGTAAATCGACGCGGACTGATTGCGGCTGCGCTGATGCTGGCCGTGCCCCTGCCTGCCGCCGCCGCCGCCGCTGCTCCCGCCGGAGTCGAGCGCCCCGGCGACGGTGCCGGTGCCTATGCGACCGGGCACACCCGCGACCTGTTCGTCGAGCAGCTCGGCAAGCGGCCCGGCGAAAGTCGCGCGAAAATCGATCGCGTCTTCGCGCAACTGTTCCACGGCGACGGGCAGGAGCAGCGGCTCTATTTCGAGACCGGGGCGAACGCGAACGGGCCGCTCGCCTACATCACCGACTGGGCGAACAACGACGCGCGGACCGAGGGCATGAGCTACGGCATGATGATCGCGGTCCAGCTCGGCCACAAGCGCGAGTTCGATGCGCTGTGGAACTGGTCGAAGACGTACATGCAGATCACCGACCCGGCGAACCCGTCGGTCGGCTATTTCGCCTGGTCGATGGGCACCGACGGCTCGCCGCGCTCGACCGGGGCCGCCCCCGACGGCGAGGAATATTACGCGATGGCGCTGTATTTCGCTGCCAATCGCTGGGGCAACGGCAGCGGGATCTACGACTATCGTGCCGAGGCCGACCGCATCCTGCGCGGGATGCGCCACCATCCGCTGCTGACCGCGACGCCGCCGTTCCGCATCCACCCCGACGATCCGCCGTTCGTCGAGCCCGCCGAGCCGTGGCCGAGCCCGAACAACCGGCGCGAGGCGGCTGAAGCGGCGGCGGCTGGCACCCCATTGCCGGTGCGGGTCTCGCGCCCGCCGCGCCCGGTGACGGTCGGGCCGATGGTCGACGAGGCGAGCGCGATGGTGCGTTTCGTCGCCGAGACCAACGTCGGCGGCACCGACGCGTCGTACCATCTCCCCGCTTTCTACGAGTTGTGGGCGCGCTGGGGGCCGGTCGAGGACCGTGCCTTCTGGGCGCGCGCGTCGAACGTCAGCCGCGACCTGTTCGTCCGCGTGACGGGACCGCGCACCGGCCTCGCCCCCGACCGCAGCGCCTTCGACGGCGGCCCGATCGACAATTGGGACGGCAAGCCCGCGCAGTTCGGCTACGACAGCTGGCGAACGGTGAGCAACTGGTCGGTCGACCGCAGCTGGTGGGGCAAGGACCCGCGCCAGCGCATCCTCAGCGACCGCATCCAGACCTTCCTCGACGCGCAGGGCATCGACACCTTCGCCGATCGCTACACGCTCGACGGCAAACCGCTGTCGACCCGCCACTCGCCGGGAATGGTCGCCGCGACCGCCGTCGGCAGCCTCGCCGCGACCCCGGGGCCGGTGTCGCGCAAGTTCCTCGAACGTCTGTGGACGATGCCGGTCCCCGATGGCGAGCAACGCTATTTCGACAGCATCGTCTATCTGATGAGCCTGATGCACGCCGGCGGCGAGTTCCGCATCATCGCGCCCGGAGCGGCGGAACCGAAGCACTAGAATCGCCGCGAGAGAAGGACGAGCTAATGCGGAATACCCTGACTGCCGCGCTGCTTGCACTGGTGCTGGTGTCGCCCGCAGTGGCGGCGGAGCCCGACCCCGACCCGGTCGCGGCGCCGGTCCTGACCAGCATCGCGCTCTGGCCTGATGGTGCCCCCGGGGTCGGTGCGCGGCGCGGCGAGGCCGAAATCGGGCGCGACTATTGGGTTCGCAACATCCATCGGCCCTCGCTGATCGCCTTTGCCGCCGCCCTGGCTCATCGCAACGGCGCGGCGATCGTGATCTTTCCCGGCGGCGGCCACCGATTACTGGTGTGGACCAACGAGGGGACCAAGGTTGCAACCGCGCTGAACCGCATGGGCGTGTCGGCGTTCGTCCTCAAATACCGCCTCGCACGCGAGCCGGGCTCGCCATACTCGATCGCGGGCGACGCCGCCGACGACGCTCGGCGCGCGGTCCGCTGGATCAGGGCGCATGCCGCCGACTACGGCATCGATCCCCGCCGGGTCGGGGTCATGGGGTTTTCGGCCGGCGGCGAACTCGTGTCGCTGATCGCCGACAACGCCGAACCAAAGGGCCGCCCGGTCACCGATGCTATCGACCGCGAGGACGCCCGCCCCGATTTTCAGGTGCTCGTCTTTCCCGGTCCGCTCGGCATCCCTGCTCAGGCGATCGCTACCGCGCCGCCGGCGTTCATCGTCGCCGGCACCCTCGACCCGTGCTGCGCGACGCCGTCCGTCGCGCTGTATGAACAACTCCGCCACGCCGGCATCTCGGCAGAGCTTCACATGTTCGCCGACAGCGGCCACGCCTTCAATCTCGACGAATCGAACCGCATCGGCATCGTTCACTGGCCCGATCGGCTCGACGACTGGTTGGAAGACGGCGGCTGGCTTGCGCCACGGGCCGCGCGATAGCACAGCCCTCGCCGTGATTTCGCTGTCCTACAGGGTGCCGCGCGAGTTAGCGTGACCGGATGAAAGCAACAGTCTCGATAATTCGCTGCGATCGACCCGAGGAGAGCCGCCGGTGACAGCGCCGTTGCGCGTCGGTCTTGCCGGACTCGGGACGGTCGGGGCCGGAGTGGTCAAGCTGCTCGACGCCAATGCCGGGCTGATCGAGCGGCGCGCCAACCGGCCGATCGTCGTCACTGCGGTGTCGGCGCGCGACCGCAGCCGCGAGCGCGGCGTCGATCTCGCGCGCTTCGCGTGGGTCGACGATGCGACCGAACTCGCCGAACGCGACGACGTCGATGCGGTCGTCGAACTCATCGGCGGCAGCGACGGCCCGGCGCTCGTGCTCGCGCGCGAAACGCTCAAAGCGGGCAAGGCGTTCGTCACCGCGAACAAGGCGATGCTCGCGCACCACGGTCTCGATCTCGCACAACTTGCGGAAAATACCGGCGCGGCGCTCAAGTACGAGGCGGCGGTCGCGGGCGGGATCCCGGTCATCAAGGGCCTGCGCGAAGGCGCCGCGGCGAACCGGATCGAGCGCGTCTACGGCATCCTCAACGGCACCTGCAATTACATCCTCAGCCGGATGGAGGCGGAGAAATTGTCGTTCGCCGCCGTCCTCGCCGACGCGCAGCGGCTCGGTTTCGCCGAGGCCGACCCGTCGTTCGACATCGACGGCATCGACGCCGCGCACAAATTGTCCATCCTCGCGGCAATCGCCTTCGGGGCGCGGATCGACTTCGCGCACGTCGCGGTCGAGGGCATCCGCCACGTCGCGGCGGTCGATATCGATCATGCCGCGACGCTCGGCTTCCGCATCAAGCTCGTCGGCCTCGCGACCGAGGTCGGCGGCGAACTGTTCCAGCGCGTCCACCCGTGCCTCGTCCCGCTCGCGCACCCGCTCGCGCACGTCGACGGATCGTTGAACGCCGTCGTCGCCGAGGGCGATTTCGTCGGGCGGCTGTTCTTCTCGGGGCGCGGCGCGGGGGAGGGGCCGACCGCGAGTGCGGTCGTCGCCGACCTGATCGACGTCGCGCGCGGCGAGGTCGGCCCGGCGTTCGCGATGCCGACCGCACGACTGGCGGCGCTTGCCCCGGCCGACACCGCCGCCCACGTCGGGCGCTTCTACCTCCGCGTCATGGTCGCCGACCGCCCCGGTGTGCTCGCCGAATTGACCGCTGCATTGCGCGACGCGGGTGTGTCGATCGAAAGCCTGATCCAGCGTGGACCATCCGGCGGCGAAGTCCATGTCGTCATGGTCACCCATGCGGTTCGGCAATCCGCAATAGCGGCAGCGCTCGACCGGATGGCGACGTCGAACAGCGTCACCGCGCCGCCGATGATGATGCACATCCTCGATTTCTAGCAAGTCAGGTGGGCGAAAAAACACGTGCTTTAGTGTGAACTTATTTTGAACTTGGCGGTGGATTTGCCTCCCGCTTTCCACCGCAGGCCGATTGGGCTACCCACCCGGCGCACGACCTTCAGGAGCCTCCATGCCCACGGTTAACAGCAGTTCGGTTCTCGACCGCGTCCTCGTCCTCGAAATGGTCCGTGTGACCGAGAAGGCGGCGATCGCCTGCCTGCCGCAGATCGGGCGCGGCGACGAGCACGCCGCCGACGCCGCCGCGGTCGAGGCGATGCGCGACGGGTTGAACGAGCTCGCCTTCGACGGGACGATCGTCATCGGCGAGGGCGAGCGCGACGAGGCGCCGATGCTGTTCATCGGCGAAAAGGTCGGGCGTTCGCAGGGCCATGGCCCGAAGATCGACATCGCGCTCGACCCGCTCGAGGGCACGACGATCTGCGCCAAGAACGGCCCGAACTCGCTTGCGGTGCTGGCGATCGCCGAAGAGGGCGGGCTGCTCAACGCCCCCGACGTCTACATGGACAAGATCGCGATCGGCCCGGGCTATGCCGACGGGACGATCGACCTCGCGCGGTCGGTGACGGCGAACATCGAGTCGCTCGCGGCGGCGAAGGGGGTCGCCCCCGCCGACATCACCGCGTGCGTCCTCGACCGCCCGCGCCACGAGGCGCTGATCAAGGAACTCCGCGGGATCGGCTGCGGGATCATGCTGATCGGCGACGGCGACGTCGCCGGGGTGATCGCGACGACCAACCCCGACACCGGCATCGACATCTATGTCGGCAGCGGCGGCGCCCCCGAAGGCGTCCTCGCGGCGGCGGCGTTGCGCTGCGTCGGCGGCCAGTTTCAGGGACGGCTCGTCTTCCGCAACGACGATGAAAAGGCGCGCGCGCGCAAGTGGGGCATCGCCGACCTCGACCGGATCTACAAGCTCGAGGACCTCGCCAAGGGCGACGTCATCTTCGCCGCGACGGGGGTCACCGATGGCTCGCTGCTGGCGGGGGTGAAGACGCTGCGCGATGGCACGGTGACGACCGAGAGCGTCGTCATGCGCGCGTCGTCGGGGACGGTGCGGTGGGTGAAGACCGAGCACCGCGGCGGCTGAGCGGGGTAGCGGGCGGTCATTGTTTGGAGCGTCATCCCCGTTTCATCGTCACCCCCACACAGTGGTCTTCACGCACACAGCCGTTACCGCGCACACAGCCGTCATCCCCCGCCTTCGCGGGGATGACGGCTGTTGTTAGCTGGCGATCGATAGCCAGCCCTAATTCCGCTGTCCTACAGGGTCGTCAAACGCATATTGTCCGCGCTTCGAGTCGGGCCACGCTGGTCCGACGCCGCGTTCTTTCTCATTGTTGGCCGCCGATTTTTCCGCGCGCTCGCCCAACCTTCCTGCTCCCTCCCCTTTAGGGGAGGGGTCGGGGGTGGGGGAGTCACCGCGAGACGCGTCGCTCGTGACCGCCCCACCCCCGGGCCGGTGCAAGGGCACCGTCTCTCGCCCTTCCCCTAAAGAGGAGCGGAGGCAGAAATCGATGTATAAAAGGCTGAACTTCGTGTGACCTTTGGCCGGTCGACCTCAGCCAGCACCCGGCTCGCCGGGCTGAACCTTCCCCGCCGCAACGAACTCGCGCCACAGCATCACCAGCACCGCCATCACCGCCGGGC
The DNA here is from genome assembly GCA_043745075.1 of Sphingomonadaceae bacterium. GTDB lineage: Bacteria > Pseudomonadota > Alphaproteobacteria > Sphingomonadales > Sphingomonadaceae > Polymorphobacter_B. The sequence continues at coordinate 12,739 of JAYTTV010000107.1, read as the reverse complement.
CGACAAAAAGTCCAAGCATCCCAAGGGTTTCGACACCGCCGAGGATGCCGACGAGAACCCACAGGAAGGGCAGCCGGGTGGTATTCCCGATCAGCGCCGGGCGCAGCGTATGGTCGACGATCAGGACGAAGATCAGCCCGACGACGGTGACGACGATCGCTGCGACGGTCTTGCCGATCGCCATCGTCAGCAGCCCGGCGATGACGATCACGACCGCCGCGCCCATCGGGATCGCCGCGGCGATGCCGGTCAGCGCCCCGAGCAGCAGCGGGTGCGGGACGCCCGCCACGAGATAGGCGACCGCCATCACCACGCCCTCGCCGATGCCGACGAGGACCAGCCCGTTGATCGTGCCGCGGACCGAGCGGAGGATCTGCTCGGCGACGCGCTCGCCCGACGCGCCGAACAGCCGGTGCCCGGCGGTGATCGCCTGAGTCGCGACGGTGTCGCGGTCGCGCAGCAGGAAGAACAGGGTCAGCAGCGCGAAGGCGAACGCCACCGATCGCCGCAGGACGTCGACCCCGAACAGCCGCGAATGCCGCATCGCCACCGCATTAACCTTGTCGAGCGTCCCCGCCGCGGCATCGGGGGTCGACAGCGTCGCCTGCCACCAGTCGGCCACCGCCTGCGCGCCGAACGGCAGCCGCGCGACCCAGTCGGGCTGGGGGATGCCGTCGTGCCGCGCCTTCGCCAGCCAGTCGGCGACCTGATGCGCCTCGTGCGTCGCCTGGATCACGCCGAGGGTGAGCGGCGCGAGGACGAGCACCGCGATCGCCAGCGTCACCAGCGCCGGCAGCCACGTCCGCCGCCCGCCGGGCCAGCGCGCTTCGGCGCGGGCATAAAGCGGGGCGATGGCGATGGCCATGATCCCGCCCCACAGGATCGCGCGGAGGAAGCCCGACGCAAGCCACAGGCCGAGGGCGAGGAAGGCCAGCGTCATCACGATCCGCGCGACGCGGTGCCGCTGGTCGGCGGCAGGTTCTTCGGGCTGGTCGATGATCACGGGTGCGTCGTTCATCCTTCATTCCTACACCGACCGGGGGGATTGCGAAATCGGGCGGCGCGCGCCACGCTGCGGATTATGAAAGCCATACTTCGCACCACCGCCGCCCTTGCCCTGACCGCCGCCGCGGTCCCGCTGCCCGCCGCGCCGCTGGCCCCCGATCCAGCGGCGATGCGGTCGACGATCACGACGCTCGTCGGCTTCGGCACCCGGCACACGCTGTCGACGACGACCGACCCGGTCCGCGGCATCGGCGCAGCGCGGCGCTGGGCGAGCGGACGGCTCGAGGCGATCGGCAAGGACTGCGGCGGGTGCCTCGCGGTCGAGACGGTCGGCGACACCTTTACCGGCCCGCGCGCCCCCGCCGGGGTCAGGGTCGAGGACGTTTTCGCGGTCCAGAAGGGGACGAGCGACCCCGACCGCGTCGTCATCGTCCAGGGGCACATCGACAGCCGGGTCAGCGACAGCGCCAACGCCACCAGCGACGCTCCGGGAGCCAACGACGACGCCAGCGGGGTCGCGGTCGTCCTCGAAGCCGCCCGGCTGCTCAGCAAGGAAAAGTTCGCCGCGACGATCGTCTACGCCGTCCTGTCGGGCGAGGAGCAGGGCCTGTGGGGCGGGCAGTTGCTCGCCCGCACCGCGAAGGCGCGCGGCTGGAAGGTCGCCGGGGTCCTCAATAACGACATCGTCGGCAACACCCACGGGATCGGCGGCGAGCATGTCGACGACACCGTCCGCGTCTTCAGCGAAGGGCTGGGCGCCGCCGCCGACCTCGACGCCGCCAAGGCGACGCGGGCGATCGGGGCCGAGGACGACTCGCCATCGCGGTCGCTGGCCAAGGCGGTCGCACGGGTCGCTGCTGCCCACCCCGGCAGCCTCAAGGTCTTTGCCGTCCGCCGGTCAGACCGCTTCGGTCGCGGCGGCGACCAGCTCCCATTCATGGAGGCGGGCTACCCCGCGGTCCGCATCACAGAGGCGACCGAGAATTACGATCGCCAGCATCAGGACATCCGCGTCGAGAACGGCCGCAAGTACGGGGATGTGATCGACGGGGTCGACTTCCCCTACCTCGCCAAGGTCGCGGCGCTCAACGTGGCGACGCTCCGCGAGCTCGCCGCCGCCCCGGCTGCCCCGGCGACGGCGACCATCGCTGGTGCGGTCAGCGACGACACGACGGTCAACTGGGCAGCGTCTCCCGGAGCGAGCGGGTACCGCATCCGGTGGCGCCGCGCCGACGGCTTTGCCTGGACCGACGCCAAGGACGTGCCCGCCACCACGACGAGCCTCGTCCTGCCGCACGTCAATATCGACGACCATTTCTTCGGGGTGGCGGCGCTGTCGGCGAGCGGGGCCGAGAGCCTCGCCACCTTCGCCGGGCCGGTCCCGCGACCCCCGCCGGGCAGCGCCAGATAGACCTAGGTCGCGGTTGACAAACCAACTGTTGCAATCGGTCAGGCCAGTTGGTATCTGTCGTACAAGAATATCGAGCGCGGATGATCCGGCGCCAGCAACTTCTTGGGGGAACGGATGAAGCATCTGCTTTTGGATACCGCTCGTGTGGCTCTGATCACCGCGAGCCTCGCAGCGCCCTTCACCGTATTGGCACAGACGCAGCCCGCTCCTGAGCAGCAGGCGGTTGCCCAGACCGCCGAGGCCGGCTCGGCTGCTGCCATCGACGAAGGCGGCGCCGCCCAGGGCGAGATCATCGTCACCGCCAACAAGCGCGCCGAGAACGTCCAGCGCGTGCCGCTCGCGGTCCAGGTGCTGTCGGGCAACCAGCTCGCCGCCCAGTCGGTTCGCGCCTTCGACGACCTGACCCGCGTCGCGCCGTCGCTCGTCGTCCGCCCAGCCGAGCAGCCGCAGAATTCGTCGGTCTCGATCCGCGGCGTCGGCACCTACGCCTTCGGCATCGGTGTCGAGCCGAGCGTCGCGGTCGTCGTCGACGATGTGCCGATCTCGATCCAGGCACGCGCGTTTTCCGACCTGTCCGACATCGAGCGCATCGAAGTCCTGCGTGGCCCGCAGTCGACGCTGTACGGCAAGTCGGCGTCGGCCGGTCTGATCAACATCGTCACCCGCGCCCCGAGCAAGGAGCTGACGGTCGACGCCCACGTGATCGCGACGACCGACAGCGAGTTCGGCGGCGGCGCGAGCATCTCCGGCCCGATCAGCCCGGACGCCGGCTACCGCATCACCGGCAGCTACACCGACTTCGCCGGCAACGTCCGCAACCTCGCGAATGGCACCGACGTCAACGGGCGGACGGTGTTCACGATGCGCGGCAAGCTGGTGTGGAACTCGCCCGCCGGCGTCGACGTCACGCTTAGCGGCAATTACGAGGATGGCTCGACCACCGTCGGACGGCCGTTCATCGCGCTGGCACCCGGTGCGTTGCTGCGCGGCAACGCGGCGCAGCCGATCTCGGAAGTGCTTCCGGGGGTCACGGCAAGCCCGAGCAATACCAACGTCAGCCTCAACTTCCTGCCAGTGAACAAATATTACGGCGCGGGCGAGTCGCTCAAGATCGGCTACACCTTGCCAGGCGGGCAGAGCCTGTTGTCGATCACGTCGAACGATTACTACAAGCTCAAGGACAATCTCGACCAGGACGACACCTCGTCGACCGTCTACGACAACCGCCAGGTCGGGCAGTTCGTCGCCAAGCAGGTCACGCAGGAGGTCCGCCTCCTCGCGCCCAACGCCGACAAGTTCCGCTATACGCTCGGCATCTTCTACGCCGACAATGACCTCGCGCGTAACTTCTTCCGCGGGCCGTTGTTCTCGCTGGCCAACTGGCGGGCACGGTCGAAGTCGGAGCAGCTCGCGGCATTCGGGCAGGTCGACTGGGACATTCTCGAGCATACCACCATCACCGGCGGCGGGCGTTTCCAGCGTGAGACGATCCACTACAGCTTCATCGACATACAGAACGGCAACGCCACCTTCCTCGGCGGTGCACGCGACGACTCGTGGACCTACAAGGCCGGCGTCAAGCAGCAGCTGACGAGCGATGTCTCGGTCTACGGCAGCTACACCACCGGGCATAAGGGCGAGACGTACGACCTGTCGACCGGCTTCAATGCCAACCGCGCGGCGGCCGGTCCGATCCGGCCGGAGAAGTCGGTCAGCGTCGAAGCCGGCTTCCGCGGGCAGTTCTTCGATCGACGCCTGACGTTCAATGCGACGGTCTTCACGACGACGTACAACGACTTCCAGGCGCAGGGCATCGAGTTCCTCGCCGACGGCACGCAGAACTTCCGCCTGACCAACGTCGGTAAGGTGCGGACGCGCGGCGTCGAGGTCGAGGTCTCGGCGCGGGTCATGGACGACCTCAGCCTCAGCGGCTCGGCGACGTACGACGACGCCAAGATCCGCAGCTTCCCCGGCGCGCAATGCTATGCGGGCCAGACCGTCGCGCAGGGCTGCACCGGCACCCCGGCCCGGCAGAACCTCGCCGGCTTCCGCCCGGCGCAGGCCCCGCTGTGGAAGGCCACCGCCACGTTCGACTATTCGCCCGACATCGCCGGACTGCCGGTTCGCCCCGTCGTCCAGGGCAACTACGTCTACCAGAGCGCGGTCAACTACTCGATCAACCAGGACCCGCAGACGCTCCAGGGCGCGTTCGGCATCGCCAACTTCTCGGTCGGCTTCCGGACCGCGAAGAAGCAGTTCGAGGTGTTCGCCTTCATCAACAACGCGTTCGACAAGCATTATGCCGCGAACCTGTTCAACAGCCTCGGCAACTTCAACAACCAGCAGGCCACCCAGTCGCTCGTCCCGCGCGACTTCAGCCGCTACGGCGGCATCCGGGCGTCCTACTCGTACTGATGCGTCACGCCCGGTCCGGCTGGATTGCCGGACCGGGCGATGCGGGCGACGTCACGCGGCCGTGGAAGGTTACACAAGTCCACGGAACGACCGGGTTTTGCGCCCCGGCGGCGTGCTCCCAATGTACGTCCGTCATTCCCGCGGAGGCGGGGACCCATCACCACTCAAGGTTGGGCTGATGGGTCCGCGCCTACGCGGGGATGACGACGATTTTGTGTGGGGCGCTAGGCTTCGAGGCGGAAGTCGACCCGCCAGCGGTTCGGAAGTTCACTCATATCTAAAACGCCTATTTTGCAACCAGCCAAGCCACGACCCGCCGTTCGCGATAACTCCCTCTTTGCCACGATGCGCTCTAGAGCTGAAGATTTTCCATCAACCGCAACGTGCCGCTTTCGCTGCGGATCGCATCAACCCGCTAAGGGCGTAGGATAATGAATGAATCTCCCGTTTCAGCGACCTTGAGAACGCTGTGGATGACCGGGGCTGGGTCGTTGCGGCGTGCAATCACCCAGCAGCAGCGCCTCCAAATGGACGATCGGTCGGTTGCTCTCAGCACGCAAGTGGGTAGCCTGCCCGCCGTCACAAGGGGAACGTGTTGTGTGGAAAATTGCGATCAGCCTTCTAGCCATGCTTTCCGCGCCCGCGTCCGCCTAGCAGCCGACGATACGGTCGGAGAGCGATCTTCCGACGATGCGGTTTAAACTCAACCCAAAGCCCAGTATCGCGTTCAGCGACATTTCCTTCATGACAGCTACGATACCCGCGCTCAAGGTCGAGGCGGAGCGGCTTTTGGCAGGTTACCGTATCGAGGATCCCGCGACCGCCAAACGGCTCCGGTCGGGTCTTGCCGCCATAGCGATCCTGCAGGGCCGCCCGGCCGACGCCGACAAGCTGATCGCCAAGCAACGCGCCGCCGAAGGCAAGCCGCAACTTCAGAGGCTGGCGCTGCTGTTGACTGACCTCGCGCTGCAAAGGTCGGGGCTAGTCCGGACCAAGGCTGTGCTGCGTCGGCGAAGCGATTGTCCGCGCGCCTGACGGGGAGCGATCCCGCCGTCGTCAGGGACGAGGCTGTCGCTCGCTACAGCGACGTTCAGACCGCGAGCATTCCCTATTGCGCCGGAGCAGCAGTATTCATGATGGAGGACCGCGCCAAGGTAACCGGGGAATCGACTTTCGCGACGGCATGTACCTGGCGGGATGGCGAGTGGTCGCCGAGCAGCTCCCCTCCTGTCGAACCGAGCTGACCACCGTCTTCAAGGCCTGGCTGGATGCACCTGCCAATCGTCCGGTCGACATCTGGCCAGCACGCGAACCCGACGCGAAACTGCTGGCCGGCGCTCGACCGGTTGCGGTCGTCGTCTGGGAATCGGGGTTCGAAACGACATTCTTTCCGAGCCGCCGGCGATCGACCCGGCCTAGCCACTCGATGGGCAGGACAATGACGGCAATGGCGTCGTTGACGACGTTCACGGTCCGACCTTCGACGCTCACCTGCGTCCTAGCGCAAACGAACTGCCGCCCCTGTCGTCGTTTCTCGCGGGCCGGATCGGCCTGCAGATGGCGATTGAATAGGGGCAGCTTGACCTCAACTTCGGAGACGATACGGCTGATGCCCGCTTCCTCGCAGCCTGGGCACGCGACGCCTGCACTGCCGAGCAGACAGAGGATTTGCTCGGATCGAGCGAATTCCTCGCCCATACGCATGCGACCTAAGTCGCGAGCGTCATCGCCGACGGTGCACCTTTCGTACAGCTGTACAATCTCGTCGCCCACCCCGAAGGTGCCGATCCGAAACCTATTCCGTTCATCGAGGACGATGCCGCGCGCTGGGTCGCGCTGCTGCCAAAACTTGCCGCTCGGTTGCGCGCTGCAAACGTCTGTGTGGTCAACATGAGCTGGCGCTATACAGTCGACGGTCTGCGCGACGGCCTGCTTGAATCCGGCGCGGAGCTCGACGAGACCCGCGCAACCGAACGCGCCAAGGCCGAAGCTGTTATTCATCGCCAGCGCGGGCAACAGCAACCAGCCGGGGGAGGTTCAGGCGGCGATGCCGCAGATATTCGAAGCTCCGAACATGCTGATCGTCGGTGCAACAGGTGCCAATGGCCTGCCCACCGCCTTCACCAGTTTCGGTAAGCACGTCCGGCTTTATGCACGCGGGGAGGCCGTGAGGGTCCGGGCCCCCGGTGGCATCGTCATGAAAGCGTCCGGCACATCCTTCTCCGGCCCGATGGCAGCGCGCGCCGCGGCCGCGATGCTGGCGGTTAATCCGCGACTATCCACGGACCGCGTGATCGATGGCCTGCTGTCGACGGCCATCGCCGGTGAACGCGCAGTAAAGCTGCTTTACCCCGGGCGCGCCGTCAGCTGGGCCGCTGCCCAGCCTCGAGCCGGCCGCCGGGTAGCGGAAGCTACGAGTCTATGGCGCGCCATCTTCCAACAAGCAGTTAGAGGTGAAGTTAGCTCAAGGCCAGGTAGGTAGACCAATTGTACCTTGCTGCCGTGAACAAGAAAGGGCGGAGACAAAGTCGCTCTCACCAATAGCTACCGTCCAACTAAGATAGTTAAGCGTCCGCTTTCGGGAAGCGGCCAGTCGACGCCGGATGTCCGACTTTGGGTCGCTTAAATAGTTGGCGCACGTAGCCTGCTCGAACACATAAGCTGTGGTTTGTGTTACCTGCCCAAGTGCTCGAGATCGTCCCACCGTACGTCCAGACCGAACTCGGCGACGCGGCGCAGGCGACCGGCCCGCACACGATGCCGCTCACTTGGTTCGTCGCCGAGACGATGGCGATCATCACCGGCGCCGCGACCGGCGAGGTCGCCGTCGACCGCCCCCGCCCCCTGCGCGACGCAGAGGCGACGGGGCAGTACGCCGCGACCTTCGCGCAGGTCAACGCGGCGTTCGGGTAAGGGCGCCGGTTACGAGAACGCCCGGCCTTGCGACCGGGCGTTCAGGCCGGGGTCAACGCCCCGGGTTCCGGCCGCCGCCCGACTGGCTGGCGGCGGCTGGATCGGTTCAGCCCTTCGGCAGCAAGACCGCGTCGATGACGTGGATGACGCCGTTGGTGCATTCAATGTCGGCGGTGACAACGTGCGCGCCGTTGACGGTGACGCCGTTCGTGCCGTCGACGTGGAGTTTCTCGCCGTTGACCGAAGCCGGGGTCATCTTCTGGCCGGCGACGTCGGCGGCCATCACCTTGCCGGGCAGGACGTGGAGCGTCAAGATCGCGGTCAGCTTGGCCTTGTTCTCGGGCTTGACGAGGTCGCCGACGGTGCCGGCGGGCAGCTTGGCGAAGGCGTCGTCGCTCGGTGCGAAGACGGTGAACGGCCCGTCGCTCTTGAGCGTGTCGACGAGGCCGGCGGCACCGACCGCGGCGACCAGCGTGGTGAACGAGCCCGCGGCGACGGCGGTATCGACGATATCGTGCATGGTAAAACCTTTCTATCAAGTTATTGCGCACAAGACACACCGATGCGCATCCGCCGAAGCAGACTTGTCATCGAACCATCATGTATCGCGCCAATTACGCGCCGCACGATATCTGCACGAGTGCAAATACCGGCGAGAACGCGTGCATTGCGGTTAGACCCTTTCGACGCGCATGACACCGTGGCAGCCTGACGCAACGGCGCTTCGCCGTGTGAATTTATTATGTCGGACAGGCGGCCGCAGCGCGTGATGCGATGATCCGCGCCGAAAATCCGGAGCCGCGCCAGGCGTTGTCGATTGCACCAGCCGGCCAGCGTCGCGGCGTCCAGCCCAGCGCTCCGAGGAGAATCGTCGTCGACGCGGTGGCGTGATCGTCGTACGCTCCGCCATGTCCTCGGCTCCCGACCAATCCGCCGCCCGGCTGCGACTCGCGATCATCGGCGTCGGGCAGATCGGCAGCACCTTAGCGCGCCAGCTCGCCCACGCCGGTCACGACGTTACCGTCGTCGCGCGGCCGGGGTCGACGCGGCTGGCGCAGCTGCGCGACGACAACTCTATTGTCGATCGCGATGGGACGCGGTCGCCCGTTCGCGTGCTCGACCGACTCGATACGCAGACCCCCTACGACTTCGTGATTGTGACGCTGCTCGCGCATCAGGCCGACGCCGTGCTTCCCGACCTCGCGCGGAGCGCGGCGGCCTGCGTGCTGAGGACGAAGCGGAAATTGTGGTATGTCGCCGACTACGCTCGCTAGTAAAATACAAAACCGTCTTGGAATTACAATGTCATACAGGCTAGCAAGATTTGACTGGGGGTCCTGCCGCCCCAGCCAAATCTCCAAATCGGGGCTCCCGGGCGCCAACCGCACGCGATCTACTGGCACTTGGTTGTGCCTCACATCCATCAGCGGCGAAGTCTGCGATAACCGCCAATGCCGTAACGAAATCGTTCGCCGCGCGTTAAGCCGCACTCCGCGAAAGGAGGGGTCGAAGGACGCGAGGGACGATAGTGACGATCATCAGTTCGACGACATCGCGGTTGGCACTAGCCGCCGTGGCGGCATCCCTGGCTTTGAGCGCGTGCAATCAGGCGACGCCGACGGCCCCGGCTTCGGGCGTCGCCTCGGGTCAGCCAGTGACCGCCGCGCCAATCGCTGCGCTGCCGCTGGCGACCGCGACACCGGTCGCTGCTCCGCTCGCGCCCGCAACGCTGCCACCGGCGCGTGCGATGCGGATCGCGACAAAGCCTCGGGTCGAGCGCTACCGTTACATCGACCGTGCCGCCGACTATAACCGGGGCTTTGCCAACACTCCGCCCGACTACACTGTCGACTATCAGGGCACCCGGCCGTGGGTCTGGCGCGCGAACAGCGGAGCGTATCGCGTCGTCGAGCAACTGCCGCAGGGCCAGCGCGACTATTATTACGCAGCCGGGTCGGACCAGCCGTTTTATGTCAGCGATCCGCAGGGCGGATATGCGTACAACAATGGCGACTTCGTCGCCGCTTATGGTCCCGACGGGCTCGTGCTCGACGATGCATATGCCGTGCAGCGGGCCGCCGCTGCTGCAGCTTATTACGACCGCGCGCGCGCGTTATACCGTGCCGCCCAGTACGATCAGCGGCAGGCGGCATATGCCGCGGACTGGCAGGCTCGCCGTGCCGAAGATGCGTCGCGCCAGGCAGCGTATGACGAAGCCCGCGCGCGCGACGCCGAGTGGCAGGCGTGGCACGACCGCCACGAGGCCGACGAAAATCGCGCGTGGGCCGACGAACGCAACCGGCGCGTCGCGTACGCCGCTGCTATCGGGCTTGGCGCAGGCGCGGCCGCGGTCATCGCCACACGAGGGCACGACGACCGGGAGCACGACAACCACGGCGGCTATTCCGGTAACCGCGACGCGGGCGCCGGTTACGCACCCGGACTCGGCGACAACTATGGCGGCGGCTCTCCACGCAATCAGTCGCAGGGCGTCGCGCCCGGACAGGTGGCGCTGATCCAGCAGCAGGCGGCGCTCGACGGCGAGCGGCGTCAGGCGGCGATCGATGCCCGGCGCGCGACCGCCGACCTGCAGGCTGCCGATGCTGCTGCGGCGCGTGCAGCGACCGAGGCCCAGCGCCGCGCCGCTGCCGACGCGCAGCGCGCCACTGCCGAGGCCCAGCGCCAAGCCGTCAACGCTCAGGCCCGCGCTCAGGCACATGCGGTGGTCGAGGCGCAGCGCGCGACGGCGGCAGCTTCGACCGGACAGGCTCGTGAGGCAGCAAAGGCGAAAAATGCTGCGAACCAGACCGCCGCTGCCACGGCTCGGGCCGAGGCCAACGCCGCAGCGCGGAGCCAGCGCGAGGCGGTCGACCTGGGCGCTCGTCAGCAGGCGAGGACAGCCGCGGAAGCCCAGCGTGCCACGGCGAAGACGGCAGCCGAAGCGCAACGTGCTGCCGCTGCCGCCGAGGCAGCAAAGACGCGCGATGCTGCCCGGGCACAGAAAGCTGCGGCCGACGGACAGGCGCGCGACGCGGCCCGGGCGGCAGCGCAGGCGCAGCGCGCCGCCGCGGAGGCACAGCAGACGCATGTGCGCGACGCGGCCAAGGCGGCGAGCGAGGTACAACGCCAGCAGGGGCAGGCGGCGGCGCATCAGGCCGAGGCGGCCGCGCGCGATCAGGCGAAGGCTGGGGCGCAAGCCCAGAGGCAGGCGGTCAAGGTGAAGGCGATGGCGGACAAGCCGAACGGTAACGACAGACCCGAGCGCAACAAAGATCAGCGCAACGAGGCAAATCCGCAGCCTTGAACACGTAAGCGCGGGCTTTAGGTATCGTTGAGGTTACCCTCTCCCAATGCACAAAATCGATCCCTGCCTCGCTGTTTTCCAAAGCCGGAAATTCGTTCGGGCTCCGAATTCGGGCCCGATGAGCCAGAATTCGACCTTGACGTGGTCCGACCTACTATTTGGCTATCGGGCCTGGCTTCGCAGCGGTCCGCTCGAAAGGGTTCCGGAAAGTGCGAACCGGTCGCGTGGCCAAATTGTGTTGTAATCACGGATATTGGCTTGGGCGGTCGGAGGCTGGCGTCGCGAAATCACGGCAATAGCGGCGCTACCGAGAGGACGAAGCGCCGGCCGCACCCACAATCGGTCCCAAGACCGGTTCTAAAGCGGTTTCGGCGGCGCGGTGCAGCGGTATGAGAGCGTTTGCTCGCTGCAAAAATCAGGAAATAGCCCGGTGTCGCGCCAGACCTTGGCCATGCCTTGCCGGTCCGCCAAGGCGATGAAGCGCCTGTCGGCGCGGAATGACGCAAGGTAATCGCGGTACCACCGGCTGTCGCCATCGGGCGGGGGGGGGGGTGACCGCGGCGAGGCGAAACGCCGCGTCGATGCGGCCGAGCGCGGCAAGCTGCTGGACGAGTTCGGCCTGCGCCCCGCCGTTGCGCGCGGCGGCTTCGATCGCACTTGCAGCGGCGGTGACGGTCGCGTCGGATGGAGCCGTCCGCCACGCGAGGAAGGCGAGATCAGCTTCGTGCACGGCGCGGCGCCACGGCAGCCGGGCCGTATCGAGTAAGGTGCGCGCCTCGGCTGGATCGCCCCAGTACATCGCCAGCTCGAAGGCGAGGGCGTCCGGCCACTGCTGGCCTGGCCACATCCTGCGCGCGCGCGCGATCAGCCCGCGGGCCGCATCGAGGTCACCGACATCCATGTACAGGCGGGCAAGCCCCGCAACCTTGCCGGGCAGGAAGTGATCGAGCGCGAAGGCACGCTGGCCATATCCGACCGCCTCCTGCAATCGACCGATCGCAGCAAGATCGTCGGCGCGTGCAGAGTTGAGCTCAGGGCTGTCGCGGTCCGCGGCAAGGCCACGCGAAACGATCCGCTCGCGCTCGGCCCAGTGCTGCAGCCCGGGGCGACCCTCCGCTAGCGCAAAATAGGCGAGACCTTGATGCGGATCGATCGCGAGTGCGCGACGCGCGGCGACGGTCGCGGTGGCATCGGCGTCCGCGCGGGCGCGTTCGGGCAGGTCGTGGGCCGCCACGACCGCGTTGACCGCCGCCTCGGACCAACCGCGTGCCAAGCCGGGCGCGCGGGCAAGGAGCTGGGCCGAATAGCGCGATGCCTCGCTGAAATCCCGGCCGACCGCATCGCCCGCCGCGAGCGACAGCCGGATCGCCTCGGGGTCGCTGTCGAAAAGCGCGTTGCGGCCGTTGGCGAACGCAAAATGCAACTCGCGAGCGACCTGCAGTCCGAGTTGGTCGATCATTGCGCTCGCTTCCTCGGGCGGCCGGTCGAAGCTGCCCGACCAGATCACTGTGCCGTCGGTCCCAACCAGTGCAACATTTGCCCGCAGCCGACCGCCGCGGCTCGTCGCATTGCCTCGCAGGACGAGGGCGGGAGGACTCGCGCCCGGCGCCAGTGCGTCGGCGATCCGCACCGGGGTTGCCGTTCCCACCACATCACGCTCAACCGCCATCGCGAGTCCATCGGCAAGCGTC